>JANRKG010000451.1:0-28237 GCA_033763635.1 Leptolyngbyaceae cyanobacterium bins.59 | reverse complement strand
TTCGTTTCTATTCATTAGCAATGGAAAATGGGGGTAAAAAATGGGCAAAAGAAAAAGCAAGACTTTCAGATCAGAAATTAGTCTGCCTGTTGCTAGTCTGCATTTTGCAATGAGGCATCCGGATTAATGCCCCATCTTAAGGAAATTGTCAGATCTGGCTTAATAACTAGAGAAGTTTTCAGGGGATCATGACATAAAACTTTTACCTGGGAAATGAAAATTATGACTAGAAAGGCTAATCGGTAATGGGAATCGGTGATGGCATTTCTACCCATTACCGATTACCCATTACCGATTACCCATTACCGATTACTCATTTTTTGCAATGAACTAATAACTAACTAATAACTATCGTTCTTCTCAACCGCTCCCATTTCTAATAGGTGATTGAATCGATTTAAGCGATCGGCAATGGCTTCTCGCCAGCTCAAACTTACGTCTGGATCTCCCAAAACTTCCTGGGCTAATTCGCGGTAAGTTGCACTGGTGACTGCATCCACCTGTTCGAGCAACTTGAGATTATCGTAAACAACCTGGGGGGAAATCAGCAGCATAATTTCTGTCCTTGTAACGCACTGCAAATAACAGACTCAAATAACAGACTTAAACGGGTTGCGGGGCTATGATCATCCACCAGATGAAGATTGCCAGAACGATCGTCATTAGCTCAATCAGCCAATGGCTAACTTCGGGGGACAATGAATGCATCTCTTTCATACTCTCTGGCCTCCAACCCCTATTTGCTTTTATTTTCGTGCCATTTTCCAAACGCGATCTCGAAGGGCAATGAAGCGTCACATTACTGTAAGTAAATTCATTAATGGCATGATAAAACAACACTTTCTTAGCAAAAAACAGAGAGACGCTCCATTGGAACGCCTCTACAAATTTTGGGTTGGAAAATAATTCTAATTGGGTTCTATTAGGCTGAACTAGGAAGCCATTGGTTCCGTCGGAGTTGTGATATCCGATCGTGGATTCAGAGAGACCATAATTCGCGAAATCCCGGAGGTGACAATGCTTGCACCCACCAGGGTTCCCAACAACCAGGGAGCATTTCCGGGCCATTGGAACCAGATCAGGGCACCCAGGAACAGGGTGACAATGCCGTCGCCCAGCACCCAAGTCCAGTTTTGTTGAGGCCGCAACCGAAACGCCAGAATCAAGTTAAAGGTTCCTTCCATCAACAGGAAGCTTCCCAGCAGCAGGGTCAGGGTTAAAATCCCGGTGCGGGGATAGAAGAACCACATAATGCCTGTCGCAACGTAAAGAACGCCCAATAAGAGTTTCCAGATAAATCCTCCCTTCTCACGGGTTTGGAACGCATAAACAACTTTGCTGGCTCCTGCCGAAATAAGAATCAGGGCAATCCAGGTTTCCGCTACGAAAGTTGAGAAAACGGGCAGCACGATCGCCACAAGTCCTAACACAATCAGCAATACGCCAATCCACAAAGAATTTTTAGATGGCGAATTCCCATCGATTTGAACATTTGTTGTCATAAAAGTTTTCCCAAAGCTTCAATCACCCTTTTCAGGCTAGAGAAATTCTTCTTGGGAAAACAGCGTCTTGGGAAGGAAGTCTCTTCTCTTTCGCAAGGAAGACCGGGAAAAGGACCGAGAAAATCGAGAAGAGTTTTCTGTAATCCCTAGAGTTGCCAACCTACTGCCTTCGCAATTTGCCCAGCGAGTTCTAGAGGATTGAAAGGCTTGGCGATCGTTGCCTTCACCCCCATTTCCGTATATCGCTGGCGATCAGAAAACTGCACCTTCGCAGTGAGTAACATTACGGGAATATGGCGAGTATTGGGATTGTCCTGAAGTTTTTGAAACGTGGTGGGGCCATCCATGTCGGGCATCATGACATCCAACAGAATCGCATCGGGTTGTTCTTGTTCTGCCTGAATTAATCCCTCCTGGCCTGAACTCGCAGTGATCACCTGCCACCCTGCAATGGTTTGAAGACAGATTTGAGTCACTTCCTGGATGTAGGGTTCGTTATCAATGACCAGGATGCGTTTAACTGTCATAAGAGGGGCCTCGTTCAACATTAGAGCAGGGAAGAAGTCGCAAAAAACACTTTAACTTTATTAGGACAGAGAATTTTTTCCGGACGAAATCTTTTAGAGATGCAGAAGAGAGTAGTGAAATTTTAGGTCTACTAACCCTCTTTTTTCTGCTATCTCTTCTATGAATATCGTGTCCCAGAGACTACTATTACAAAGACCGAGACGGCATCGAACTTCAAACAAGGGGTTTACACTGGTTGAATTACTAATTGTCGTTATCATTGTCGGAATTTTAGCGACGATCGCAATTCCTGGGTTCTTGAACCAGGCCACCAAAGCCAAGCAATCTGAAGCCAAGCAAAGTGTGGGTTCCATGAACCGAGCGCAGCAAATGTATTACATGGAAAGTGGGCAGTGGGCAACAGAACTCGGCAATCTAGGGTTAGGAATTTCTAGTGAAAGCAGGAACTATCACTATTTAGTGATTGATCAGAGTGATGCGGGCGGAGAGGTGTTAGGCGTGAACGCCATTAATCATTGGGCACTCAGTCGGCATCCAGAGTTACGCTCCTATGCAAGCCGTGTTGAGCTTTCAGCGGTGATTACGGCCACTGGGGAAGTCACAACCTCTACGGTCTTTTGTGAAACGCCGTTCACAGGGCGAAAGACTTTGGGGGAAGCGATGGCGGGGGAAAGTTTTCTCATTACCGCAACGATCGAGGATAACTCCTCAGAATCGGTGTGCGCCACCAAAGGGCTGAAGGTGATGGATCGCTAAGAATAAATACTCACCCTAAAAGCATCCGTATTCCTCAGGAATTCTTGCGGAATTTGTCATTTATTCCTGTAGTTAGAGGTAGGAAATTTCCACCTCATTCACCCCTTGAACTTACCAAGTAAACGCAATGCAACTCCTGGAAATTGTTCAAACTGTCTTTGACCTGAAAGCAATTACTCCTGATCTAGAAACCCAAATCAACGATATTCTTTGGTCTCGTGAGTTAGATAGGCAAGAACGCCAAGCCCTTGCAAAACTGGTGGAAGGAGTCGAACGGGGAATGATTGCAATCTCAACTCCCCAAGTGCCAATGGCGGTATAAGGGAATTTTTGAAAAGAGTTTCTGATAGGTTGCCTTTCGACTACCCTCAGGGCACAAGCGCCAGTGGATCGGATCGGAAACCAGCAGGGAAATTGTTTTCTAGAAGTTTTCCCAGAATTTAGCACAAAAGCAGAGAGGGCAGAAGGTATAGACGTTTGATCTCCCTTCTGCCCTCTGCCTTTTGCCTTAGAACAAATCCATATCCGTCACAGCCCCAACACTACTGGAAGAAACCAACTTGGCATATTTTGCCAAAACTCCAGTTTTGTAGCGAGGGGTTGGGGGTTGCCATTCTGCACGACGACGGGCCAGTTCTTCTTCAGAAACATTGAGTTGCAGTAACCGAGCGGGGGCATCGATCGTAATCGAATCCCCTTCCTGAACCAGGGCGATCGTGCCTCCCACTGCTGCTTCGGGAGCCACATGACCGACGACCATGCCATAGGTGCCTCCAGAGAAACGCCCATCGGTGATCAGCCCGACACTATCCCCCAATCCCGCTCCGATAAGGGCGGAAGTGGGAGCCAGCATTTCCCGCATTCCGGGCCCCCCCTTCGGCCCTTCGTAGCGAATGACGACCACATCCCCAGCCTGAATTTTTCCTGCCAGAATCGCTTGTAAGCTTTCTTCTTCAGACTCAAAAATCCTTGCTGGGCCTGTAATTTGCGGTTTTTTCACACCCGTAATCTTGGCGACAGCCCCTTCCGTTGCCAGATTTCCCCGCAGGATGGCTAAGTGACCTTGAGGATAGAGGGGATTGTTCCAGGGACGAATCACATCCTGATTCGATCGGGGTTCTGCCGGGATGTCTGCCAAAATCTCTGCGATCGTCTGTCCCGTAATCGTCAGGCAATCCCCATGCAACAGGCCATGGTCCAGCAACATCTTCATCACCTGGGGAATCCCGCCCGCTTTGTGCAGGTCTGTCGCCACATACCGACCCGATGGCTTCAAATCGCAAATCACAGGCACCCGTCCGCGAATGGTTTCAAAATCATCCAGGGTCAGGGGAACGCCGATCGTGTGGGAGATCGCCAGCAGGTGCAGCACTGAGTTGGTAGAGCCACCTACCGCCATAATCACCGAAATCGCGTTCTCAAACGCCTTACGGGTCATAATGTCCTTTGGAAGAATTTGCTTCCGGACAGCCTCTGCCAGAACGATCGCCGACTTCTCAGCACTATCGGCCTTTTCCGCATCTTCCGCTGCCATCGTGGAGGAATACATCAAACTCATCCCCATTGCCTCGAATGCAGAGGACATGGTATTAGCTGTGTACATCCCCCCGCAGGAACCCGGCCCCGGACAGGCATTGCGTTCGATGTTCAGTAACTCGGTTTCATCAATTTTGCCCGCACTGAATTGACCGACGGCCTCAAAGGAACTGACAACCGTTAAATCACAAGCCCCGTAACGTCCCGGTTTAATCGTGCCACCGTAGACAAAGATTGAGGGAATGTTCATGCGGGCAATCGCCAGCATCGCTCCGGGCATGTTTTTGTCACACCCACCGATCGCCAGCAAAGCATCCATGCTCTGCCCATTACAAACTGTCTCAATAGAATCGGCAATCACATCCCGTGACACCAGGGAATACTTCATCCCCTCCGTTCCCATCGAGATTCCATCACTGATGGTAATTGTCCCAAACATTTGGGGCATCAACCCCGCTGCCCTGGCACCTGATTCGGCCCGCAATGCCAGATCGTTCAATCCCATATTACAGGGGGTAATTGTGCTGTAGCTGTTGGCAATTCCCACAATTGGCTTTGTGAAATCGTTATCCCCAAACCCAACCGCCCGTAGCATCGCCCGATTCGGCGATCGTTGAACTCCCTGGGTGACTACTTGACTTCTGGTATTGTCTGCCATCCCCGTGCCCTATCCTTTGAAACTAGCAGTAATTAATGCAGTGAGACAATCTATGAGACTACCATTGATTTTGACAAAATGTGGGAGGGGTTTTACCAGTTATTTAAATTTGTTTTTGAACATACTGTGTTAAAAAACAAACAGTGCAGAACGGGATCAGTACAGAACGGATGACAAGGTTCATGGAAGCGGATGAACTCTTAAGAGAATATGCAACAGGGAAACGAGATTTTCGGACAGTCAATCTCATTGGGGCGGATTTAAGCGGGGCAGATCTGAAGGAAATCAATTTGCGAGGAGCCAACCTGCATGGAGCCAACCTGCGAGGGGCGACTTTGCATGGCGCGAATTTGCGGGAAGCAAACCTGCTGGAACTGAATCTTTACGGAGCCGATCTGAGTGAAGCCAATTTAATTGGGGTCAACTTGAAAGGGTCTGACCTGCGGGAAATTATTTTGAAAGGGGCAAATTTGCGGGGAGTGCATCTCAGTGACTCCATCATGACGGGCGCAGATTTGACAGAGGCCATCATGGGCGAGGCTGACCTGCGGGGATCAAATCTCAGTAAGGCGAAGTTTGTGGAAGCGGCCCTCAGTCGAGCTAATTTCACAGGGGCCATTCTAATAGGAGCCAACTTAGAACGGGCCAACCTGACGAATGGCATTCTTAATGGGGTCATTTTAGAAGGAGCCAATCTGACTGAGGCTGTTTTGAATGGGGCCAACCTGGAGTCCGCCAATCTCCGAGAGGCCATGATGAATAAGGTTCGGTTAAGTGGAGCGAACTTAATTGATGCCAATCTTACGGGAGCTAGCTTGCGAAGTGCGAATCTCAGTTGGGCAACCTTACGGGGAGCCAACCTGCATCGAGCGACTCTCTACCGCACCAACTTTAGCTGGGCAAATCTGAGTGATGCAAATTTAGCAGGGGCTGTGATGTTGAATGCCCGGATAGATCGGGCGAATCTCCGGAATGCAGACCTGACCGGAACCGTGATGCCTGATGCCTCTACTCACGAGTAGCATTGGGGCAACGTTGCATTGGATGAGGTCACTATAATCCTGAGAGGTAGAAACACGATATCCCAGGTCTCCACCAGGACGACGCATAAATTTTGTTGATATAAGGTAGGGAAGGTACGTGGTAAACGATCGCAATGGTATCCCCCTCTCCCTATCCATTCAACAGGTTCGATTGCTTCTGTCTGAGATATCCACCGGGTTGGTTGATTTTATTTAACCGCCACTGGCAGCATTACCACGAAGACCCGGATGGCTGGAACTGGATTGAATACCTGTTGTTTTTGATTCCTCTGGGCTTTTATCTAGCGTTGTTGTTGCGCTGGCTGCGATTGGGCGGTCGATCGCCCTACCCATCCGTTGCCGTAAAGATGGACTCTGAGTACCAGCAAGCTTTTCGAGAAGAAATTCTCACACCCATCCTCCAACATTACTTCCGAGCCGAGCTAATCCAGACCGAAAATCTGCCCATCGATCGCACGCCCCTGATAGTGATCCTGAACCATGCAGGAATGTGCTTTCCCTGGGATTTCTTAGGACTCGCCTGGTTATTGGGAAAAGCGGGCTGGATCACTCAACCCCTGGCCCATCCCATCTTTTTCAACCATCCCTGGATGCGCTGGTGGCTGCCTCCCGGTTGGTCCGAATTGTTGGGAGGTATTCCGGCAGACCGGACCCAGTTTGAAAAGACGATCGCTGGCCTGAAACCGGGAACCGCCCTACTGTATGCCCCCGAAGGATGGCGAGGCTTGGCGAAAGGTTGGGTCCATCGCTATCAACTTGCCACTTTTGACCCCAGTTTTCTCACGTTGAGCGATCGCTATCATCATCCCATCCTGCCCATCCTTTGCATTGGCAGTGAAACCCTCCATCCCTGGACCTGGAATATTCAATGGTTAGCCCGTCGAACGGGGTTGCCCATGTTTCCCATTTCTCCCCTGATTTTGCTTTTCCTGTTGTTTCCCTCAATGGGAGTTTGGGCCAATCGAACTCACCTGCGATACTATGTCCAACCCCTTCTGCACTCGTCTCAAACCAAACAACTTGAGACAACGCAACCCCGACGGGTTCTTTATCAAAAGGCTCAGGGATTGCGATCGGAACTACAGGCGACGATCGATCGGTTGATTCAATCCGCTTAGGCAATTTTTTGAAAAGAAGTTACTGATGGGTTGCCCTTCGACTACGCTCAGGGCACACCTTTGATTTGCTCAGGGCACGATTGCTGGTTGAGCGAGGCCGAAACCAGCGGAAAATCAGTCTGCACCTTCCGTATTTTTGCTGAGTTTTTATGATTGTTTCGTCAAGAACTGGTGAATCAAATCCGTAGAATCTGTGACCCCTCTCACCACTAATTTCTGTTACAAAAATGTAACGTTTTCTAGAGATGCGCTTTGTCGCGTCTGGGCGTTTCAACAAAAGTCAGGAAAGGTGGAATGGGTATTTTGGCAGCAGTAGAATCCGCCAACGTCCTGATCGTCGGAGTGAATCAGGGGATTGGATTGGGATTTGTGCAACAGTTGTTACGGGAAAGCTTCGTCCGGCGTGTCTATGCCACCTATCGAGGAGAAGCCAATCCCGAACTGAAGGGTTTGGTCGAGCAGTTTCCCGATCGCTTGCAAATCCTCTCAATGGACATCACAGACGAAACCCAGATCGCATCGGCAGTTAGCCAAATCCAATCTCAGGTGAGTCAACTCCACCTCGTTCTTTACTGCGTCGGGGTCTTGCACGATGACACGATGCAACCCGAAAAAGGTCTCCAGCAAATTCAGGCCGATCATCTTCTGCATTACTTTCAGGTCAACAGCATCGGAGCCGTCTTACTGGCAAAACATCTCGTGCCCTTACTCAAACATGCTGAACCCAGTGTCTTCGCCAGTATTTCTGCCAAAGTGGGGAGCATTGGTGACAACGAATTGGGGGGATGGTACGGCTATCGGGCTTCCAAAGCGGCCCTAAATATGTTCATGCGAACAGTGGCGATCGAGTACACCCGCAAAAGTCCCCGAACGATCGTCGTGCTGCTCCATCCCGGTACAACGGATACCCGCTTGTCCAAACCCTTCCAGCGCAACGTTTCCCCGGAAAAGCTATTCTCTGTGGAAAGAACGGTTTCCCAACTCCTAACCGTGATCGAAAAGCTTGAACCGGGTGATAGTGGGCAATTTTTTTCCTGGGATGGCACCCGTTTGCCCTGGTAGAGCCATTGAAGAGAACACGCTCAACGTTTCAACGGGACATGATGACAACCCCAGCCACAATCAAGCTGGAGGCAATCCACTGATTCGTTGTCAGGCTTTCCCCCAGGAACAGATTCGACAGAAAGGCGACAGAGACAAACACGACTCCAGAGGAAACGGGAACCGCAGCAGAGAGGGGTAGTTTATCGAGTGCTTTGGTAAAGAGGAGTAAGTTCGCAGCTAAAAAGACCAGCCCGACGATGAACCAGGGAGAAATAAAAGTTGTGAAAAAGCCCGGATCAGTGGCAACTAACCGAGATTTTTTCAAAAAAACATTTCCTAAACAGCCACTTACGCCGGATGCAATGACGAGTAGCCAGGAAAACAACATGGATTGATCCATCTTTGAATACCGCGCTTTAATACATTCATTTACCGTTTAGGATTCCCAGGGACGATCGCAAGTCGCACAGGGTTCATGATAGCGAAACATTTCTAATCTGCTCAAAAACTCGATATTACCTGGAGTGAAACCTGCTTGACACGCCCGTTGAGCTGCTCCATATTTTGGTGGAGATGTTACAGCAAGGCCATCTTTTAGTGTCAGAGACTATGCTTTCTGCCTATCTTTCCTTGGAGATAGCAGTTAGGTGATCGCACAAAAAAACAGGAATTACGGCAAATAGGAATTACGGCATAAAATCAAGGCATAGTCTTATGCAACAGATATGCTAAAAACGCTTTGGGCTACGGTTCGGCAAGGAAAAATTGAGCTGATGGAGTCAGCAGAACTACCGGAAGGGGTAAGAGTTCTGGTAACCGTTTTACCTGACGATGAGACTGAATTTTGGCTAAGAGCAAGCCAAACCTCACTTGATACAGCTTGGGATAATAGTGAGGATGATGTGTATACCCAGCTACTCCAAGCATGACGTTATTCTAGTGCGCTATCCCTTCTCAGATTTATCGAGTTCAAAGGTAAGACCTGCTGTTGTTGTGAGTACATCACATCCATCTCAAGACATTCTCATTACGCCTCTGACAAGCAAAACAGGTTCATTACTGACAGGGGAGTTTGTGTTATCTGAGTGGGCAGCAGCAGGATTGAACGTAGCAACCGCAGTCAAAAGAGGCGTGTACACGGTGCATGAAAGTTTGGTGATCAAAGTGATTGGTCAGTTGGTTAAGGATGACGCTGACCAGCTTGAGCAATCCTTGAGAGATTGGTTAGGTTTGTAGTCTGAACTACATTGTAATCATGAACCGAAAAAGCATTGAAAAGGTTGCAATGAACAGCGAGATACCGCATAACAAATTGATAGAACCGATCGCAGATAGATTAGCCAATCGATGATGGATTGAGTGTTCTAATCTATCTGCGGCGGCTCATCTCACTCGTTAGGCAACTCCGGCAACTGCTAACCCACTGTGACGCAGCAAGGGAGTGGTGCTGGGTTCCCGGCCTCGGAATTGCTTGAACACCTCCATTGGGGGCTGACTGCCGCCAAGCGCTAGAACCGTATTTCGGAACCGACGACCTGTAGCGACGATCGCCCCTTCATCATCCAGACCCGCTTCTTCAAAAGCGGCGAAGGCATCGGCACTCAACACCTCGGCCCACTTGTAGCTGTAGTACCCAGCCGCATACCCTCCTGCGAAGATATGACCGAAGGCACACAGGAACGCATCTTCCGGGAGGGGGCGAAGAACGGTGGTTTTGCTGGCAATACGATCGCGAATCTGTTCCACTGTCTCGGAGCCATCAGCCTGGAAACGATGGTGTAATTCCAGATCCAGTAGACTGAAGTAAACCTGCCGCAGCATCCCGCTTCCGCTCATATAGGTCCGAGAGGCCAGCAGTTTTTGATAGTAATGTTCGGGGAGCGGTTCACCCGTTTCGTAGTGGCGAGTCATGCCCATGAGAGTGGGACGGTGATAGCACCAGTTCTCCATAAACTGACTGGGGAGTTCCACCGCATCCCATTCAATGTTATTGATCCCCGCTGCACCCGAGTAATTCACCTGGGTCAGCATGTGCTGAAGCCCATGCCCAAACTCATGGAACAAAGTTTCCACTTCCCGGAAGGTCATCAAGCTGGGTTTGCCATCGACTGGAGGAGTTTGGTTACAAACCAAATATGCTACGGGTAGCCGTACCCCATCGACTTGAGTTAATTTTGCGCGATTGATACAAGTATCCATCCAGGCACCACCGCGCTTTTCGGCGGGACGGCTGTAGGGATCGAGATAGAAGTAGGCGATCGGTGCACCCGACTCATCGGCAATCTGGAAGTACCGGACATCTTCATGCCAGACGGGAGCCTCTCCATCCACTGCCTGAATCTTTACCCCAAACAACTGGTTCGCCAGGTAAAATAAACCTTCCAGAACACGAGGGAGGGGGAAGTAGGGTCGCAGTTCTTCCGCATTAAAGGAAAACTTTTCTTCCCGCTGCCGCTCGGCCCAGAAAGCGGTATCCCAATGCTTCAGACCATTCGTGTAGTCGGGATTCTTTGCAGCGGCAAAAATCTGGAGTTGCTTCAGTTCCTCCGCAGCGGCATCATAGCTGACCGATCGCAACTCTTCCAATAACTGCTCCACCGCTGCCACCGTTGGAGCCATCTTCCGCGCCAAACTCAACTCGGCATAGTTGGCAAAACCTAATAGGTTGGCCTGTTCCTGCCGGAGGGTGAGGATGCGATCGATAAGAGGATGGTTATCCATCTCCCCATGAGCCGCGCGAGTAATAAAGGCTCGGTACAAAGTTTCCCGCAAATCGCGCCGGGCACTGTACTGCATAAAGGGTCCATAACTGGGAAAATCCAGGGTAATGCGCCAGGGACCCGTTTCGGGAGTTGCGGTTTCTTCTCCGACGGCTCGTGCTGCCTGGGCCGCCAAACTCAATAAACTAAGGGGTAATCCTTCCACCTCTTCGGGTTGGGTCAGGGTGAGGCTAAACGCTTTTGTCGCATCCAAGACATGATTCGAGAATTGGGTAGACAGTTCTGCCAGTTCCATTTGAATGGCATTGAACCGTTCTTTGGCCTTTCCTTCCAGTCCGACCCCCGACAATTCTGCATCCCGAATCGCAGATTCAATGATGCGTTGTTGAGCCAACTCCAAATGGGACCATTCTGCGCTCTGGCTCAGGGTTTTGAAGCCTTCATAGAGGGGCTTGCTCTGCCCCAGTCGTGTGTAAAACTGTACAACCTGGGGCTGGACTGCTTCATGAGCCTCCCGGAGTTCTGGGCCATTCTTCACCCCTACCAGATGATTCACAATGCCCCAGGCCCAACTCACCCGTTCTTCCAATCGCTCCAGTGGCTCCACCATCTCCTTCCAGGTGGGAACGAGATTCGATTCCAACTGGGTGAGGTGTTCCTCAGACTCCTTCAGCATTTGGGTCATCGCAGGAACTACATGCTCAGGACGAATGGCATCAAACGGAGGTAGGCCACGACCAATCAGCAGGGGGTTATCGGCGATCGTACCCTCTAAAGAACCCAAGGGCAGGACACTTTGATTCATAACTTGAACTCGTAGTGATTATGACTTTTCTCCATTCTAATGAAACAATCTGGCTTGAGGTGTCGTCATAGAAAAGTTTCAGTCTTTCTGGAGGGTCCAGAAAGGAACTTTTTGAGTGGATTCCAGTCGTGCCCCTTTCACCTGAGATTGGGCAAACAGATATTCCTTATTCTGCCAAAGAGGAATAAAGGGTACATCATTACCCAGGATGGTTTGGAGTTCTACAAAGATCTTCTGTCGGGTCTGGGGGTCGGCTTCCTTGCGCTGTTGGGCAATGAGCTGGTTGACGCGATCGTTGTAATAAAAAGAACCCTGCAACTTGGAAGCTCCCTCTTCGCATCCAGTTGCCATAGACCCTTTAGAACAATCCATAAAGGGTTGAATGTAGGTATCCGGGTCAAAGTAATCGCCCGTCCAATCCAGAATGAACAGGGGATAGGGACCCTTATCCAAATTTTGATAGGCCGTTGCCGACTCAACTCCTTTCAAATCCAGTTGCATCAAGCCCTGAAGCTTTTCCTGTACGGAAGCTTTCAAGGTTGTTGCAGCCAGTTGGTTACTGACCAGATTGGAACGATACCACAGTTCCAGGGTCAGGGGTTTGGACTGGGAAAATCCGGCCTTTTGGAGGGCTGCCCTGGCTTTTTCTACATTGCCATCCCCATACAACTCCTTAAAGACCGGACGGGAAACATCCAGCGTTGTTGGAATCAAGCTATAGAGTGGCTCTACCTGACCTCGGAACACCCGTTCCTGAAGTAGGGGGCGATCGATCATTGCCGCCAGCGCTTGCCGAACTAGAGGTTGATCCAGCGGTTTACTCTTCACATTCACCGTCAAGTAGTACACCCCGGCCCCTTTGCCTTCAATCACTTGTAGACCTGATTTTCCTGATTCCTGCTGCAAGCTGCGGACCTGATCGGGATCAAGGGTCTGGTATGCGACATCAACTGCCCCCGTTCTTAAAGCGTTGTACAGATTTGCAGGGCTGGAATACCGTTGTAGATCCAAACCTTTATTGGCGGGTTTGTCGCCCCAGTATTGATCAAAGACATCCAACTTCAAAGAATCACTGCCATACTGGGTCAATTTGTAAGGTCCAGTGCCAACGAATTGTTCGGGTTTAAACTTGCCAGCCCCAATCTCATACGCTTTGGGGGAAACGGCACAGGTTCCAGTAAAGGCCAGGAGCGCGGGAAACGCCGCAAAAGGTTTTTTCAGCTTAATCGTAAGTTCGTAGGGTCCGCTGGCTTGAACCGAGGCGATCGCATCTCCCAATAAAAACGAGGGTTGCCCCTTGTTCTCCATAAACCGCCGCAGGGAAAAGGCCATTGCTTCGGCGTTGAAGGGGGTGCCGTCATGAAAAACAACCCCCTCCCGCAGGGGAATGGTATAGGTCAAGCCATCGGGACTCACGTTGGGAAGGGCGGTTGCGAGTTGGGGTTTGAGGGTCGTGGTGCCCAGTTCGTAGGTATAGAGCCGATCGCCCAGGTTGTAGAGCAAGTTCCCAGACCACAACTCATAAGCATCAGCGGGATCAAGGGTCCGGAGGTTGGCAACGGTTCCAATGATGACCCGTCCCGTTCCAGTAGCAGGACTGGTTGCGGGTGTTCCCGCAGGTTCGGAAGCACGGCGCACACTGCAACCCACCACTAACAAGCAAGTCAGGCAAAATAAACTAACCCACTGACCGATCGATCGCCAGCGTTGAGGAACTCCGCGAAACCCTTCCATGTGCCCTACCGAACAACTATCAGATTCGATTGAAGCACAGAAGGCGATCGGCAAGGGACGTTCAGCGTGAATCAGGGTGAATTAGATAACGTAGTGGAGCGGAAAGGAACGGGCATCCTTTGGCTTGACAAATACTTTTTGTTCGGGTTGAAGTTGCAGTTCATCAAAGCGTTCCCGGGTCAAATGGGCTGTCACCACCTGCCCATCCTCTAGAGACAATTCCGCCTGAATTTCCCACCCTAAGTGGATGAGACGACTGACACGAGCCGGAACCGTAGAACCGTTCGCCTGAGTCTCAATCACTACATCCTGAGGACGCAGAAAGACTTCTGGATGGGGAGACTCAAACCCATTACCCTGGAAAATGCGAGAGGTGCTGGGTAGAACATTCACGGGGCCAATAAAACTCATCACAAAGGCACTGGCAGGATGATCGTAGATTTGGGCGGGACTTCCCACTTGTTCGACTCGCCCTTTATTCATCACCACCAATTCATCCGCCACTTCCATCGCCTCTTCCTGGTCGTGGGTGACGAATACTGTAGTGACGTGAACTTCATCATGCAGCCGCCGCAACCAGGCCCGGAGATCTTTTCGTACTTTGGCATCCAACGCTCCAAAAGGTTCGTCAAGCAGCAATACTTGCGGTTCCACTGCCAGCGCACGGGCTAAGGCGACCCGTTGTCGCTGACCCCCGGAGAGTTGGGAAGGGTAGCGATCCCCCAATCCTGTCAATTGCACCAGATCCAGCAATTCCTCAACCCGCTTCTTAACTTTTTCCTTGGGCGTTTTGCGAATTTCCAGGCTGAAGGCAATGTTTTTACGAACGGTCATGTGCTTGAACAAAGCGTAATGCTGGAACACAAACCCAATGTTGCGGTCCTGCACACTGCGGTAGGTTGCATCTGCCCCCGTAATCAAAATCCGCCCTGAATCTGGGGTTTCCAGCCCTGCAATCAGTCGTAACAGGGTTGATTTACCAGAACCCGATGGCCCCAGGAGTGCCACTAAGGAACCTGCCTTGACTTCCAGGCTCACGTCTTCAACGGCCTTGAAGCTTCCAAACTGTTTTGATACCTGTTCAACAACAATGCCCACAACTAAAACCCTATTCCCCAGTTTCTCGATGAAGTTATCGTATTTTACACCACTTAATCGGTTGGTAAGCTTGAATACCTAAATAAAATAATTTTTGGCGATTAGCTGCTCAATTATTAACCATCCGGCCTTCTGAATTCTTTCCCTTTAAGTAATTAATTCTATTGAGGATAACGATCGTTACAATAGAGTCCCTTCTTGGATTTGAGGTAATTTTCTTTTCGAGATATTAAGGTCTATTGCATTTGCGTTACACTTCCCAAGTGTAGGCTCAGTCAGAGATAGCTCCGTGATACCATCTCAATCTGTAGCCATAAGAAATTGGGAGAAAACCTTTGTCGCTGCGGGTTGCTGTTGTCGGATCTGGCCCAGCGGGTTCCTCTGCCGCTGAAACTTTAGCTAAAGCCGGGATTGAAACTTATTTATTTGAACGCAAGTTAGATAATGTCAAGCCCTGTGGCGGTGCCATCCCACTCTGTATGGTGAGTGAGTTTGACCTGCCCCCTGAAATCATCGATCGCCGTGTTCGCAAGATGAAGATGATCTCGCCCTCTAACATTGAGGTTGACATTGGGAGTACGTTGAAGGACCACGAATACATCGGGATGTGCCGTCGGGAAGTGCTGGATGGCTTCCTGCGCGATCGGGCCGTGAAACTGGGTGCCAAGCTCATCAACGGGACGGTTCACAAGCTGGAAGTTCCTTCCAACTCGAAAGATCCCTACACTCTGCACTATGCAGATCATTCCAATGGCAGCGTAGAAGGCACCGCCGCAACCCTTCAGGTTGATATGGTGATTGGGGCTGATGGAGCAAACTCGCGGGTCGCACGGGCGATCGATGCGGGGGATTACAATTACGCGATCGCCTTCCAGGAGCGGATTCGGCTACCGGACGACAAGATGGCCTTCTACGAAGACCTGGCGGAAATGTACGTGGGCGATGATGTCTCAACAGACTTCTATGCCTGGGTATTCCCGAAATATGACCACGTTGCGGTCGGAACGGGAACCATGCATGTCAATAAGGCTGACATCAAGAAGTTGCAAGCAGGAATTCGCGCCCGGGCTGCGAAGAAGTTGGAAGGGGGCAAGATCATCAAAGTGGAAGCCCACCCGATCCCTGAACATCCCCGTCCCCGTCGCGTTGTCGGTCGCGTTGCCCTGGTGGGAGACGCAGCCGGAACCGTTACCAAGTCTTCTGGTGAAGGGATTTACTTTGCAGCAAAGTCGGCCCGGATGTGCGCTGAGACGATCGTTGAGTTCTCCAATGGTGGGCAGCGTGCCCTGACAGAAGCAGAACTGAAGCAATACGTGAAGCGATGGGATCGCATGTATGGCATGACCTACAAGGTTCTAGACCTGCTGCAAACGGTCTTCTATCGCTCTGACGCGACCCGGGAAGCGTTTGTGGAAATGTGCGCTGACCTGGATGTGCAAAAGCTGACTTTTGACAGCTACCTGTACAAAACAGTGGTTCCTGCGAATCCCCTAACACAATTGAAGATTACTGCAAAGACGATCGGTAGCTTGCTGCGAGGAAACGCACTGGCCCCCTAGCAGCCAATATTCACTTGCTAGGTTCGTTCGGTGCATTCAAATAATTGAATGCACCGAATAATTTTCAAAAAAATTTGCGAATCATTCAAAAAGATAGGAGAGTGGCAACGCGACTCTCCTATCTTTTTGTGTTTTGTGATCTCTGGATAATTGTCTTGCCCTATTCCAGAGAGAGAGATTCCGCCGCTTCTTCGTCACTTTGATTCACACTGGGTAACTCTAGACAATAGCCAGCCCCGTAGACGGTTTTAATGTAGCGAGGATGGCGGGGATCAGGCTCTAACTTAGTTCGCAAGTGACGAACATGAACCCGAATTGTTTCAATGTCATCATCGGGATCGTAGCCCCAGACTTCCTTCAAGATTTCGCTGGGGGAAACGGTTTGCCCGTGCCGCTGTAGCAGACAGTGAAGCAGTTCGAATTCCAGGTGGGTCAGCTTAACCGTCTGATCAAACCAGATGGCCTCAAACCGTTCAGGAACCAGGGTCAGAGGGCCATAATTGAGAATTTCGCTATGCTTGGCTGCTTGGGGGATGCGATCGGTTCGACGCAACAACGCCCGCACCCGTGCCAACATTTCCTCAACTTCAAAGGGTTTCGTTAAATAGTCATCGGCCCCGGCGTTAAATCCTTCCACCTTGTCCTGAGTTTGACCTAGAGCAGTCAGCATCAGCACCGGAATATCGGCAGTCCGTTCATCCCGCCGCAAGCGTTGACAGACCGTGAAGCCATCTACTTTAGGAAGCATGAGATCCAACATGATCAAGTCTGGTTGTAGCTGCAATGCCAGAGCCTGACCTTTAATCCCATCCGATGCTTGGCTGACATCATATCCAGCCATCTCTAGATTCACGGCCACTAACTCAGAGATCGCAGCATCATCATCAATAACAAGTATCCGAGGCATCATTAAGGGCTATTACTAATAGCTGTTTTAAAGGTCGTATGCGATTCATTGAGAATCCTTCGAAAGTGCGAAGATTCCTGTACAGATTATAAGCAAGGATTCTGAATTCTTCTTAAAAACTCTTGAGATCCCCACATAATTTCTTGGATTCCCATCAAGATACTTAGGGAGGCTGTTCCCGACCAGTCAGAATCAGGTTGCTTTTGATTCAAAATTTCCTGTTGAGATTGAGCAGTGTAGCCCCATCATTAATGCAGCGGTTTCGGTTAGGAGAGGTATGTCCACAATTGTTCTGGTCTTAATACAAGTCCTAATTGTCATTGTGCTGTCCCGCTTAGTGGGAATGGGATGCCGATGGATTAAGCAACCTCTTGTCATTGGAGAAATTTTGGCAGGGATTCTTCTGGGGCCTTCCTTCTTTGGACTCATTGCCCCCACTTTGGCTGCCAATCTCTTTCCTCCAGAAACCATTCCGTTTCTGAATATCCTTTCCCAGGTCGGGCTAATCTTTTTCATGTTTTTGATTGGTCTGGAACTCAACCCCCGTTACCTGCGAGGGCAGTTAGAAATTGCCGTACTCACCTCCCATGTCAGCATCATTGTCCCTTTTGCCTTGGGTACATTGCTGGCCCTCCTGCTCTACCCACTGGTCTCTACCAACGCCGTTTCCTTCACCGCCTTTGCCCTGTTTCTGGGGGCTGCGATGTCCATTACGGCCTTTCCCGTGCTGGCCCGCATCATTACAGAAAATAATTTGCAGAGAACTCGTCTGGGCACCCTTGCTCTGACCTGTGCGGCGGTAGATGATATTACAGCCTGGTGTCTGCTGGCGCTGGCAATCGCCGTAACTCGTACCAACAGCATGGTGGCAGCGATTCCAACGGTGCTGGAATCTGCTCTCTACGTGGCTTTCATGCTAACGGTGGGCCGTCAATTTCTTCAGCGGCTTTCGACCCATTACGATCGCACGGGTCGTCTAACCCAATTTGTAGTCGCCTGGATTTATGTCGCGGTTGTCGTTTCAGCCATCATTACAGAATTGATCGGCATCCACCTGATTTTTGGAGCCTTTCTGATGGGGGCCGTGATGCCTAAAAACGCAGGGTTAACCCGTGAACTGGCAGAAAAAACAGAAGATTTTGTTCTGATCTTCCTATTACCTGTCTTTTTTGCTTACAGCGGTCTCAAGACCCAGATCGGGCTGTTGAATAGTCCCGAACTCTGGTTTTTGTGTGGGGCGGTGCTACTTGTGGCGATCTTAGGTAAATATGTCGGCACTTACGTTGCAGGTCGCGTTTGTGGCCTGGAAAATCGGGAAGCTTCGGCTCTGGGATGGCTGATGAATACGCGGGGGCTGACAGAATTGATTGTCCTTAACATCGGTTTGAGCCTGAATGTTATCTCGCCCCTCCTCTTTACGATGCTGGTAATCATGGCTCTGACCACCACCTTTATGACATCTCCTCTGCTGGAATGGACCTACCCTAAGAAACTAATTCAGATGCAGGTAGTGGAGCCGGAACCGAATATAGGAGAAGCAAATTACAAGATTCTGGTGCCTGTTGCCAATCCAAATACCCAGCGGGGATTGTTACAACTGGCGGTTGCCATTGCCTACAACCAACAAGCCCAGCGATCAAACACCTTACCCTCAGTGGCGATCCATCCCCTTAATTTGGTCGAAGTTGAGGAAGACTATGCGTTTCAGAACTTACCGCTGGAGGTCGATCGCCAAATTGCTGAACGGCGGGATCGGATTCAGGAGTTAATTGCCAGTTTGGAACCGCCAGAAGTGCGCGCCATCGTGCATCCCATTATTTCCACTTCCAGTGATGTAGCACGGGAGACGGCTCGGTTAGCAGAATTCGATCGGGCCGACCTGATTCTGGTGGGATGGCACCGTCCGGCCTTTAGCAGTAACCGTCTGGGCGGAAGGGTTGGGCAAATTCTCAATCTTGCCAGAACTGATGTTGCTGTGTTCTTAAATCGAGGGGAAGAAAAATTACAACGGCTCCTCGTACCCTATGCGGCTAATATTCACGACGATCTAGGGTTGGAACTGGCGTTGCGACTTCTGGTAAATGGAGAAAATCGACGGCTCACCATTCTCCGAGTCCAAACGGATGATCAACCAACCAGTGAGTTAAGCTATGAGTTCCGAATGGTGATGAATCAGCTTCCAACCTCTGTGCGGGACCGGATTCAAGTACCAATCGTTCAATCCCATGAACCCATTCAGGCCGTAATTCAGGCTTCTGAGGTGGCAGACTTGACGATCGCCGGGGCCAGCCGAGAATGGGGGCTGGAGCGCCAAACTCTGGGGCGACATACGGATGAATTAGTCACCTATTGTCACTCTTCCCTATTGATTACTCGGAAGCATAGCCAGTTTACCTCCCATCTCACTTCAGTCCTCCCATTGGGAAACAAAACCCTTACAGACAGAAAACTAATGAATCAGGAGCAAGCGTGAATGGCTTCTAATCTTCACCATATTCTCTTTTACGGAATTGCAATTTCTGGAGTCGTGGTGCTGTTTAGAGGGGTTGCAACGCATGGAGAAGCGAACTTGAAAGCTCCCCCTAAAATCGACGGTACGTTTAAGATTGAAACGGTTGACAGCCAATCCTGCTTAAAGCCAAACATGCTCCTGATCGTTGAACAGTCGGGAGTTTATCTCAGTGGAGCCTTACTCCCAGCCGATCCGGGTTCCCAGGCAATTACGATCGCGCAAAAGCAGCCCTCTCTCCAGGGCCGTTGGCAAAATCAGGGAATGACCCTATCCGGTCCCGTGAACGGGATATCGGGATGTGAAGGATTTTTATCGGTTCAGATTCAAGGAACCTTTATAGGTCCAGTTCTTCAGGCCAAGTTAATTTCTAACCAGTCTCCTATCCCAGTCCAGTTTCAAGCCCAACGGCAGGTGGAAGTCCCAGACAAGTCGGGAGGAGGGCATTAGGGGAAGGCAGAGGGCAAGAATCAAGCTTCAGGCCCAAAATATTCCTTAGTAAAGCTGCCATGGAGTCCGTAGGGAACGTGGTGCTTCAGGTGGAGGCGGGCGAGCGGTCCCTGATGAAGATTGCGACCATCCAGAATCACGAGGTCGGAGCGATCGGCTGCTGCGTCGTAAAACAAAGCTAGAACCCATCCGTCATCTTCCTGAGTGGCTCCGGGGCGAGGCACAAAAACGGGTTCTCCGGCAAATCCTTTGGGAGCAGCGCTCCAGAGTTGACGATCGCCCGTTTCCACATCCACCTTCAGAATCGCTTGCAGTGGTGCATTTCCCTGAGGATTGTGAGCAGTCCCCATAAAGATAAAGCGGTGCGATCGGCCGACATAGGCTGGGTGGACAAAGGGAAACTCGCAACACCGGGGTTCAATCAACTGCCGCTGAACGGTTTTAGATTGGGGCTGAATGTGAAAACGCCAGAGCTGACCGGGGGCGAGAGCCGCGAAGTCTACTTCTCGAAAATCACTATCTGGCTCTACAGAGGGAAGGGACTCGTAGCAAATGGAGTCAATGACAATTTCATCATCCAATTCAAAAGCATTGGCATGGTGAAAGACAAATCCCGCCTGAGCTTCCAAAAGATGGGTGTGACGCTTAAGGGCAGGATCCCGGGGAATGATGATAATCCGGGTCGGACGATCGGGCTGGAATTGAATGCATTCTCCGGCTCCCCGTAGTCCTAAAGCAAAAGGAATGGGATTAAACTGCACAGGGTTCTGGAAGAAGATGCAGTAGTTCGGGGTAATCGCGAAGTCGTGAATGAACGCAAAGCCCGGAACGGAATGGTGGTGCTGGTGCACAACTTCCCCCGCCTGATTCAACTCATAAAGCGTGATCGTGGTTGACAGACCAGGTTTAATCGAAAAGTTCACGAGGCAAGGTAACCCGTCCTTCCAAACACAATCTGGATCAAGACGGGGATGGGCGGCAAAAGCAGATCCGGGTTGCAAAACCCCCTTGAAATACTCTCGGCCTAAGGTCTCCAGAGTAGTGGGATCAAGGAGATGGGGCTCTGCGGCTTCCCAAAGGGCCAGTAGTTTTCCACCCCAATAGATCACATTGGTATTGGCAATATTCTTGAGTTTGAAGTCAAAGGCGTTGGCTGTCCATCCCCCATTCTTCTGAGTGCCAAACACTCCTCGGTGCAGGATACGCCCCGCCTTCTGCTCCGCCAAAAACCCTTCTGTTTGCACATAACGATTTCGGAAGTAAGCCTTTCCTTCTGAAAAGGCGATCGAACAGAGCATGCCATCTCCATCAAAGGGGTGGTGAATCTGTTCTCCCTTCACATCCAGTAATCCAGGCCCATTGCGAAACAGGGTTCCCTTCAGGTCAGGAGGAATCTGCCCTTCCACCTCATCAATCCAGTAGGCGAATTCCTGGGGCTGCGATCGATATCCTTTTTGCCAGTCTTGGTGATCAAACGAGTTTGGAGATTGTTTTGTCTGAGGAGCGTTAGAGGTTTTCATAGCACTTATCAGGATGATTCGATCGATTTCTCTACAGAGTCATGCAGAGCAGATTGGGGCACCAATTCCACCAAAAAACGTTGCTCCCGAACGCCAGACGCTGCTAGTTCAGGTTTCATCGGGGATTCGGTGTCAGGAAGTAGAGAAGCTGGGGAATAGGTCAACCCCGGATCGGAGTCAGGCAGCCAGTGAAGGAAAGGTAGAGGAAGCAGGGTACTGAGGTTAGTGATGACCACCAGTAGCCAAAGGGCCTCAAAGTTATGCTCATTGATGCCAAACCCATGCATTAGCACCGCTCCAAATTCGTAGGATACCAGCCCTGCCATGTTCGTGACAGACATGAGTAGGGCAAATAGGGTTGCTTCTACCCCTGGAGGACAAAGCCGCGCCGCTAAAACCAGCACAGGCATATAGGCGATCTGTCCCATAACCGTCAGGATCAGGCTGTCTCCCAGACTGAACCAGCGATCGTCGATTCCCAAGGCCCGATTGGCGTGCGTCACTAGGAGCAACATCGTCATACCTAACAGACAAGAAATGACCGTTGACCAGCCGAAGATGGTGCGAAATGAAATGGTCTTAAAAAAACGCTGAAAAAGCCAGATGCCGACTAGAGAAGCAATGCTTGTAACCAGCCGCACCCTGCCCAGGAATTCTGGCTCAAACCCCAACTCATTGGTGCTGAAGAAGAAAAAGGCTGAATCAGCCGTAGGAGTTGCTTGCCAGAGAAAGAGAAAGGCCGTTGGGAGCCAAATTTGTTTCTGGGAAACGGCCTGCTTCAATTGCTTCAACTGATGTTTCACCGCAGACCAGTCGGGCTTCTCTTCAACCCGTGACTCCAGAATCAACCAGGCAACCGCAGACACGATCAGGGGAAAAGTGGCGGTGATACCAAAGACGGTGCGAGTGCTGAAATGCTCCAGAAGGGAACCACTGAAGTAGGCGGTTAGCAAGCCCCCTGCCGCTGATGCGCCCCAACACAGGGATTGGAGAGACCCGGCAGTTCCGATCGATTCCTCCCGCGCCCGCTCGACGACCAGCGAATCCACGATTACGTCACTGACGGCTACCGATAGAGACCCCAGAGCGATCGCCGCTGTTGCAGCCCAGGCCGAATCCACAACCGTTGCCATCAAAACCCATGAAGTAGCCCCCACCAAGCCCGACAACACCAGATAGGGCCGTCTTCGATACCCGAAAATTGGCAAACCATCGGAGATAAACCCGAACAAGGGCTTTACCATCCAGGGCAGGGCTGCAACCCCAATCAGGGCAGAAACCTGGGCCGGACCCAGTGCCAATTCGTCCTTCAGGAAAAAGCTAACCGCCAGACGGGACAGTCCTAAGATTCCCTGGACAAGGTAAACCAGCAGAATCGCAGTCAACTCGGCACTCGGCTCATGCCCAAACAGAAGCTTCTGGGAGATCGACTCTCGAATGCGGGTCAGGCTGGAGGAAGAAACAATCATTACGATGTTTAACAATACTCAATGTTTATTATGATAGCTTCCCCACCAGAATGTGTAATCTTACCTAACTGGGGTTCAGGTGCAACACAAAGCCTCCCTTCTCCGCTTTCCCTTACTTTGGTTGGGACTTGGCAAAAAAGAGAGGACTATGAGAGGCGAAACACCTATCGGCAAAACCGATCGATGCGAGACGAACGCTAATGTCGAGAACGAATGGCAGACAGTTCATCTACAATGATGGCCCGTCGTCTTTGGACCGCATAGAGCAAGCGATCGACAAAGCGCATTTCCTCCTCATTCACAGAGCCATCTAAAATTGCCGCCATTAAGCCATAGCGATCGGCCAGGGTGACTTTACCAGAATCGCTAATCTGGACAAACATTTCGGACAGGGCATTCGGAAGCAGATTAATGGGAGACATAGGACCAAACCACCCAAACAGTAATACTTTGGTTAAATAAAACTTCCTGATACGAAACGGACGAGCTTGTCTCCCTTTACTATCTGATCTTTCACCCAGGAACCCAGTGACCCATCTTTTCCCAACTCGTGATATTCACGAACTTTTTGTGTGATTTAAGTCATGATCAACGGCGGGGTCTCACCCTACAAAGCACCCCTTCTCCTGTGTCAGGGCGAGAGTCGCTCAATCTTCCACCGAGAATCTACGAGTCGTCGATAACACAGGCGATCGTGCAGACGACTGGGCCGTCCCTGCCAAAATTCAATTAGCATAGGCTGCACGCGATAGCCGCCCCAATGAGGTGGGCGGGGAATTTCCTGATCCTGATACCGATCGTTCAGTGCATTGAGTTCTTGAGTCAGGATATCCCGATCGGCAATCACCTGACTTTGGTGAGATACCCAGGCTCCCAATTGACTGGCATGAGGACGGCTGTGGAAATACTCGTCTGATTCTTCTGGAGAGACTTTTTCAACTGTTCCCTCAATTCGCACCTGCCGTTCTAACCCATGCCAGAGAAACACCAGTACAGCCTGAGGATTATCAGCCAGTTCCTGCCCTTTACGGCTTTCGTAGTTTGTAAAAAAGGTAAACCCTCGTTCATCAAAGCCCTTGAGCAGTACAATGCGAGCCGAGGGAATACCTTCCCGCGTCGCAGTTGCCAAGGTCATCGCATTGGGTTCGGGTAACTGGGCGGCAAGCGCCTGATCAAACCACTCTTGAAATTGCCGGATGGGATCAGGATGTACCTCACTTTCACTCAACCCCTGAAGCGTATAGTCCTTTCGTAAATCTGCAACTGTTCTATCCATAGCCCTGTTCGATCGCAATCATTGCAATATTAGAAGTCTCACTGGAGGGAGGCACTCATCGCCCCATAACAGAATATAGTGGCTTCAGAGACGCTAGCAGAAGAATAAAGGGGGTTCCAGGCCGTGACACTGGTACTGGCAGGAGATGTGGGAGGCACCAAGACAATTTTAAGGTTGGTCGAAACTCAAGGTGGGGAAAGGCAAGAAGCACTGTTTGAGACCCGCTATTCCAGCCATGATTTTCCCGATCTGGTGCCGATGGTGGCGGATTTTCTGAAAACAGCAAGCCAGAAGACGGGGCAGAAAATGGCTCCCCAGAAGGCTTGCTTTGCGATTGCAGGTCCAGTAACCCATCAAACATCCCTACTCACAAATTTAGGGTGGTGTCTCGAATCAGAGCGTCTGGAAAAGGATTTACACCTTGATCGTGTTCGCCTGATCAATGACTTTGAAGCAGTCGGATACGGGGTTTTGGGGTTGCAACCGGAGGATCTGCTGACGCTACAAGCGGGTAAACCGGAAGAACAGGCTCCGATCGCCGTGATTGGTGCGGGAACGGGCTTAGGGCAAGGATTTCTCATCTGGCAGGGGGAAATGGGTTACTCTGTTTACCCCTCGGAAGGGGGCCACGCCGATTTTGCTCCCCGTTCTGAAACAGAATTTCAGTTGCTGAAATACCTGATAGACAAGCATGATATCCAACGGGTGTCCGCAGAACGGGTCATCTCAGGCCAGGGAATTGTCGCCATTTATCAGTTTTTGCGCGATCGTCATTTTGCCAGCGAATCCTCGGAGATTGCCCAGGCGGTTCGCAGTTGGGAAGAACAGGCCGGACGAAGTGAGAAAACGATCGACCCAGCAGCGGAGATTGCCCAGGCGGCTTTAGAGGGGCGCGATCGACTTTCAGAACAAACAATGGCAATCTTCGTGGAAGCCTATGGAGGAGAAGCTGGAAACCTAGCCCTCAAGTTACTCCCTTATGGCGGGTTATACGTAGCAGGGGGGATTGCCGGGAAAAATTTGCCCCTGATGAAAGAAGGGAGCTTCTTGCGTTCTTTTTCCCATAAAGGGCGCATGAGGTCATTGCTAGAGCGAGTCCCAGTTCATATTGTGTTGAATCCTCAGGTCGGTCTAATTGGGGCGGCCCTTTGTGCAGCAAGGCTTTAAAGGCACAATTCTCTATTACTTCTTGTCTCCCGCCAACATCAAAATCCGCTCCCAATGCTCAGGAGAGACGGGAACAACGGAGAGACGGGAAATCTTCAGCAGGTCAAAGCCCTCAAACTCAGGATCGGCTTTCATCTGAGCCAGAATGACAGGGTTAGGTAAAAGACGAATCGCTTTGACATCCACAACGGCCCGTTTAGGGTCATTGAGGGCAGGATCTGCATAGGGTTCGCTGATCACCTCTGCAATCCCCATTGCCCGTCGCTCGTCCCCCGTATGGTAAATCAACGCCAGGTCCCCTGGTTTCATGGTTCGGATGTGCTTAAGCGCCAGGTTATTATTCACACCATCCCAAATCGTGTGCTGGTCCCGTTCCAGATCCGCGTAGGAATAGACATGGGGTTCACTCTTCAGTAACCAGTACGCCATCACAACTCCTATCAAATTCTCCGTGTCTATCGTTTCTCAGGTCTAAACTTCCAGATTCTATAGCATTACCCACTCAAATTTAGGACAGGTTAATAGGTGAAAACGACTGTTTCATGGGCATTTCCCCTCTGCCCTGTGCCTTCTTCCAGTTGCGAAAACTGTAACCATGACAACAATCTCCAATAGGCGTGACAGAGTGGAAGTATCCAAACCACGAGATCTACTTTCAATGGCTTCCAATTCCATAATTCAGTCCCCCTCTCGCTTGCAAACGCTTTTGCAAAAGCAAAAACGAATCCTTCCCCTTGCCTTAGGAGTTTTGAGTTTAACCCTAATGAGTCCCATCGCATCAGCCCAGGAAAGAATCGCACGGACCCTGACGGTGACAGGTCGGGGCGTTGAAAATATTCAGACCAGTATTGCCTTAGTTCGGCTAGGGGTTGAAGTTCAGGGCAAAACGGCCCAGGAGGTTCAAGCAGAAGTAGCCCGCCGATCATCCGCCGTTGTGACGCTGCTTCGATCGCGCAATGTAGACAAACTGGAAACCACAGGAATTCGGCTCAACCCCGTCTACAGCTACACCAACAACGTCCAGCGCATTGAAGGCTACCAGGCAAGCAATATTGTCAGTTTCCGGATCGGCAACGATCGGGCGGGAAACCTGTTAGACGAGGCCGTTAAGGCAGGCGCAACTCGGATTGATGGAGTGAGTTTTGTTGCATCAGATGAAGCCATCAAAACAGCCCAAAAGCAAGCTTTGCGGGAGGCGACTGAAGATGCCCAACAACAAGCTGATGCTGTGTTCCAAACCTTAAAGTTAACCCGTCGAGAGATTGTCAGCATTCAAGTCAATGGGGCTGCTGTACCCCCCCCTCGCCCGATCGCCGAATTTGCAAATACCGCCAAGGTTGCCTCTACCCCTATCATTGCGGGGGAACAGGAGGTTGAAGCGAGCGTTACCCTGCAAATTAGCTATTAAATAGGACGCAAGAAATAAATCTGGTAGAGACGCTCTCTCGAAACGTCTCTACCAGCAGACGAATTAGAATTCGTCGTAATTGCCTCCCGCCTCGTTCACTTCCGTATCACGCTTCGACCCCAACAACTCCAGGCGATCGACCCGGATGACGGGTTTAGTTCGCTCTACCCCCGTGGTCTTGTCCTGCCAACGGTCTAACTTTAGAGATCCCGTTACACCGATCTGACTGCCTTTTCGCACATAGTCCGCTGCCACTTCCGCTTGCTTTCCCCAAAGTTCGAGGTTGAACCAATCGGGTTGATCGCTGTTGCGACTCATCCGGTTCACAGCAAGGGTCAGGTTACAAACAACCCGGATCGTATCTCCTGATTGCAGATACTTTACTTCCGGATCTCCACCGACTCGACCGATTAGATTTACAACATTTAAGCTCATAGGATTATCCTGGTGCAGATGTACTTCTCTGCAATGATTTACTTTTAACAAATTTCCGATTTATGTACCATAAAAACGATGGTGATTCAGCTTAACTTTTTCGGCAATTCACTTGGGGGTGTGCCCATTCTGATCTCCAGAGAATACTAGACTTGGTTCAGAAAACGTAATAGAATCCCTTGGTCATGTCTGATCACATCTATCGGTTCGAGTATCAACACACTTTGCGAGTAGGGGCTTAGAAGCAGTGGGTTTTTTCAGTCGCTTTTCCTTATCCCGTGACATGGGGATTGACCTGGGTACAGCCAATACTCTGGTCTACGTATCGGGTCGGGGCATCGTTTTACAGGAACCCTCTGTTGTGGCAATGGACCAGAATGAAAAAGTCCCCCTGGCAGTAGGAGAAGATGCGAAGAAGATGCTGGGAAGAACCCCCGGCAACGTAGTTGCCCTGCGTCCCCTCCGAGATGGTGTGATTGCCGACTTTGATACAGCGGAACTGATGTTGAAGCACTTTATCCGTCGAGTTCACGAAGGTCGCACCTTGGTCTCCCCCCGCATCGTGATTGGGATTCCCAGTGGGGTGACGGGAGTAGAAAGGCGGGCTGTCATGGAAGCCGCATCCCAGGCAGGTGCGCGGGATGTGTACCTGATTGATGAACCTGTCGCAGCAGCGATCGGTGCAGGGTTGCCCGTAGCTGAACCCACTGGAAACATGATCATTGACATTGGTGGTGGAACTACAGAAGTTGCCGTCTTAAGCTTACAGGGAACGGTACTCAGCGAATCTGTCCGGGTGGCGGGAGATGAACTCACAGAATCTATCATTCAGTACATGAAGAAGGTTCATAACCTGGTGATTGGGGAACGAACCGCTGAAGAAATCAAGATTCAGATTGGGTCTGCCTATCCCTCTCCTGAAATTGATGAAGCGACCCTGGAAGTTCGTGGATTACACCTGCTCTCTGGCTTACCGCGAACCGTTACCATCAAAG
>JANRKG010000450.1:0-11810 GCA_033763635.1 Leptolyngbyaceae cyanobacterium bins.59 | reverse complement strand
CAAGTTTGGCTAAGTTCATCAGGCCAAATGCAGTCATGATGCACGTAGCCGCCAGGATAGGGAGCTTTCAGAACCCAAATTGCATAGTTTTCCTCACCTGCGGCCAGCAGACGGGCAATCGCTAGACTTAAACAAGGGCTTTCATACAGGGACATCGAGCAGCACTGACTAAGAACCTTCCAATCTATATTAGATTCTGGCAGAGTGAGGCTGAAAAATGTACCTCAAGATTCGTTGATTATACTCTGATCCGTTTCATCAATTGAATGATTGAAAGTTTTGATTGACTAATCCAGCCATTTTACTTACGAAAAGTTTTGCCTTACAAAATTCTGCATCAGTTTTAAGACAGAAAAGTCAATTTCATGCCCCATTTCTAGCTCGTGATATTGAATTGGGAGGGCCAGTTGGGTCAGGGCAGCATGGGTTTGCTGAGCCGCAGACAGGGGAACCACTGTATCCAGGCTGCCATGAACTATTAGAATGGGGAGAGATAACTCATCGTGTTCCCGAATGGGGCTATGGAGATAGCCGCTCAGAACCATTAATCCGCCGAGTGGCAAGTAAAGCCCTACATCCAGGGTCATTGCTCCCCCCTGGGAAAACCCCGATAGAATGGTGCGAGAGAGGGGCACTCCCGTAATTTCAGGTAGGGACTATATCCAGTTTGTCAGTAGAGTTCGGCTCGTGAGCAGATCTTCCTGACGTTCAAAGTCGTGATTGCTCTGAAAGTTATATTGATCGGGAAATCCGTACCACATTCTTCCCGCAGCCCCATAGGGATGGGCAAAGGGAGCATTGGGCATGATAAGCTGCCAATCTGGCAATTCCAAGTAGTGGGAGAGCGCCGCCACATCCTGGGCATTTGCTCCCCATCCATGAAGTAGAACAATCACCCCTTTGGGTGGTTGCCCTGTAGCAGGTGAAACAGTGATCGTTTGCAGAGACAAGCAGTTTTCTCCTCAAAGACAAACTAATCTTTAATCATCATGATAGGTTTGTGAGCGTTGTAAATCTATCTATGTGGGCTTAAAACCCTTATTCTTGAAGAGTCTATTCTTGAGAAGCGGGGTTGCTGAAAGCCTTTGTAAGGAGGGGTTGAGTAATGGCACGATTAGCGCTAATCAGTGTATCCAATAAAACGGGACTGATTGAATTTGCTTCCCAGTTGGTGAGCGAATTTGGATACCAAATCATTAGCAGTGGTGGCACGGCTCAGGCTCTCAAGGAAGCGGGACTGCCTGTCACCAAAGTTTCAGACTATACGGGGTTTCCAGAGATTTTAGGCGGTCGCGTCAAGACCCTGCACCCTAAAATTCATGGGGGTATTTTGGTACGGCGGGATGTGCCCCAGGATATGACCGATCTGGAAACTCATGCAATTCGTCCGATCGATCTGGTGGTCGTTAACCTCTATCCTTTTGAGCAGACGATCGCCCGTCCGGGAGTAACCCTGGCAGAGGCGATCGAGCAGATCGATATCGGTGGCCCTGCCATGTTACGGGCTTCGGCGAAAAATCATGCTCACCTGACCGTTCTCTGTAATCCCAACCAATACGAGCCATATCTAAAGGAACTTCGTCAGTACGGTGGAGAACCCTCCCTGTCTTTCCGACAGCAATGTGCCCGTGAGACCTTCTGGCATACAGCGACCTATGACCAGGCGATCGCATCCTACCTGGAAACCCAGAGCGCCAAAGCCATCAGTGCCGATGTGACCGGACCCACTGAAGCGGCCCCTACCGGGTTTGCTTTGTTTGGGCAACAACTCCAGCCCCTCCGTTATGGGGAAAATCCTCACCAGGCAGCGGCCTGGTATCAGGCAGGTAACACACCGACGGGTTGGGCAGTGGCAACAAAGCTTCAAGGAAAGGAGTTGAGCTACAACAACCTGGTGGATCTAGAGTCAGCCCGACGGCTCATCAGTGAATTTCTGGGAGCAGACAACCTTCCTGCGGCAGCGATTATCAAACACAACAATCCCTGTGGCGTTGCTCTGGGCAGTACCTTATTAGAAGCGTATCGAAAGGCATTTAATGCTGATTCTACGTCTGCTTTTGGTGGCATTGTTGCCCTCAACCGTCCGATCGATGCGGAAACTGCTACGGCCCTCACCGAAACCTTCCTCGAATGTGTCGTCGCGCCCGCCTGTGAACCGGAAGCCCAGACCGTTCTCAGCAGTAAATCCAAAGTGCGCGTTCTCATCTTGTCGGACATGCAGCAGGGACCGCACCAACTCGTGAAACCGATCGCCGGTGGCTTTTTGATGCAATCCGCCGACGATGCAGTAGACGATACCAGTCAATGGCGGATGGTTACAAAGATTGCTCCCACCCCAGATCAAATGGAGGAACTGCTATTTGCTTGGAAGGTTGCCAAGCATGTGAAATCCAACGCGATCGTCGTCACCCGCGATCGGGCCACCCTGGGAATTGGAGCCGGACAGATGAATCGAGTCGGGTCCGTCAAAATTGCCCTGGAGCAAGCTGGAGAAAAGGCCAGAGGCGCAATTCTCGCCAGTGATGGGTTTTTCCCGTTCGATGATTCGGTGCGGCTAGCGGCGGCAGTCGGGATTGGGGCGATCGTCCAACCGGGTAGCAGCCTCCGGGATCAGGAGTCGATCGATGCAGCGAACGAGTTAGGGGTTTCGATGGTCTTCACCGGAATTCGCCATTTCTCCCATTGATATTGAGAGGCCAATGGAAAAACCAGTCTAGGGGATCCCCCGAAAGGCATAGACTGGTATGCTACTTTTTGTAAAGTATTGAAACCCAGAAAGCCTCTAACCCCTATGAGCTTCGAGATCCCCACCAATGTCAAAGTTTGGAGCCAGTTTCTACACCCTGTCGTGATGTGGGTACTGCTGGCCCTGTCCGTTTATGCCCTCTATACCGGAATTCAAGTCATTCGTACTCGCAACGCCGAGGGAGACACCAAGAAAAAACTGATCCAGGGCAAGTTTAATCTGAAACATTATCAGATTGGTTCCATCATTCTGGCCCTGATGGTCGTGGGTAGCCTGGTCGGAATGGGGGCCACCTACATCAATAGCGGCAAGTTGTTTGTCAACTCCCACCTGATTGCCGGATTGGGCATGGTTGGGCTAATTTCAGTTTCCGCCTCCCTCTCTCCTTTCATGCAAAAAGGCAATAACGTTGCTCGTTTCACCCACATCCTTATCAATGTGATGGTGTTGGGATTATTTGGTTGGCAAGCCCTTACGGGTGTGCAGATCGTCCAACGCATCATTGAGCGAATGGCGTAGACTTTGTATGGTTCAAGCTGATAGGAAGGGATCGATCCCTTCCTAAAGTCCTTTCCCCTTCAACCCATTCCCATGAAAGTTTTTTCCCTGATTTCGATCGCACTGCTCACGTTGACAACCTCCGTATTCGCTGCCAACCCAGAACAGATCCAGCGACTTCTGAATCAGGGGGATTGTCAGGGCTGTGACCTTACGGAAGCGAACCTGTACAGCATAACCTTAGAAGGAGTCAACCTGACCGGAGCCGATTTAACCGCCGCCGGACTTCAAGGGGCCAACCTGAATTTTGCCCAACTGACTCGCGCCAAGTTGCAACGAGCCAACTTAGCCCTCAGTAAATTAAGGGGAGCGAACCTCAGTGAAGCCGATTTGTCTGGAGCGACCCTCTTTTATGCAGATCTAACCCAGGCAACTTTGACGGGCGCGAATCTTCGGGGAGTTTCTCTGGAAAGAGCAACCCTGATTGGCACAGACTTAAGTGAAGCCGATTTGCGAGGTGCCGACCTGAGTAAGGCAAGGCTCATTGGGGTTAACCTGAAGGGCGCAGATCTGAAAGGTGCCCGAATGCCCGATGGCTCGATCGCAAAGTAGGAGTTTAATTCAATTCTGCTAGTGGGTCACTTTTCAGAAGTAAAAAATTCGAAAGCTTTACACAGTAGGCTTTTCGGTCGTTTTTAATGGCTATGTTCGAGGCAAGTGACCCACTAGTAGGCTCCCGTGAGTTTCGGCTTCGCTCAACTCACGGGAAAGCGGGTTATCGGCGAACTTCTCCTTGCCAGTTCAGAGTTTGCTGCTTCGATCGCCCCCCGAAAGAGCGAGTTGCCACCAGTTCAATTTCCACTTTGACTCCCGGTTGGAGATAGCGGGCCGGAATAGGTAACTTACCGACAGCCAGAGAAAAACGGTTGTAATCTCGTTTCACCAGGTCAGGAGGGATTTCCCCTTCATAGGCCGTCGTAAAGCTTCCAAAGCGATCGAAGGGACCAATGGAATCATCAGCCCGATAGCGAATACGAAATGCTGTATTCACCAAGGTAGATTGCCCTCCCAAATCCACAAGGGAAAAGTTGAGGGCCGAGTCGCGACCCGTAAAGTCGGACACTGCCAGCTTTGTCACCTCACTTTGCCGAACAACATTAGCAACGGCAAACCGAGTTACCCCATCCTTCACGGTTGCCGTGCCTTCAACCCATAACTCTTCCGGGAAATTGGCGCGCACCTGGCGGTTATCATCCAGAGTCAGGGTTACGCCCTGCCCTGCAACTTCTGCCGGAATGCGGGAATTGTTCCAGACAAGCTGGAACGATCCTTCCAGGCGATCCACAAACTCCTGATACTCATCGTCCACCACTGAACCGGGAGCCAGTAGAGCAATCGCCCCCCGCAGGGTTTGCCAACGGTTGCGAGAAAGGGATACGGTACGATTCAAAGCGTCCGAGAGGGGCACCGTCACCACTGGCGTATCGGGAGGCAGGGGATCTTTTCGGGGAATGAGGGTGAGCTTACCCAACGCTCCCATTCGCCCCACTTGCCCCGATTGACCATTCGCCCCATCAATCCCATCCGTACAGCGATAGGTCGTATCCGTACAGCGGTAGTCGGAGCTACCCGGAGTCCCGGTACAGCGCTTGAAAGTCCAACTCGATCGCCAACAGCGGCAGCCCGCTGTTCCCAGTCCTCCCCGTCCGGCCCGCCCTGGCTGTCCCCCTTGCGATCGGATGAAAATTTGGCTCAGATGTGCCCGATTCGTGTAGTAGAGGGTGACGGACCCGCCGTTGCCTCCATTCCCCCCGGCCCCGCCCCGGCCACCAGAGCCACCGCCCGCAGCTGTGAAATTGGTATTGCGATCGGTCTCTTCCGGGATACGACCACAGCGAGGGTTTTCTGCGTTCTCTCCATCCTCCCCATCAGTGCCATCCTGACCGGAGAGTTCTAAGCGCAGACTCGTTCCCTCCGCCCGAATCGTCTGATTGATCCCAGACTGTCCATCGCGTCCATCCCTCCCGCCGCGCCCATCCTGGCCTTTTTGCCCGTAAGATCGGGGAGTTGATCCCCAGGACTGAAAACAAACCGCAGGTTCAGAGGGCAGGGAGACCAAACTGGTGGTTGTGAACACACCCAGCAACAGCAGGAATTGAGGGACACGCATCGGCAGGTTCCAGTCGAATTAGATGATAAAGAAAAAATTTGAACGGAACAATTCTACAGACTTCAGGGATTGGATGTGATTCCCGTAAAGATTTTGACAGGAATCGCGTACATCCCTCGGCTAATGGGGTCAAAGCCGGGATTAAAATCAGTGGCCCGACTGTAAATTGCCTCCAGCAGATGGGTTCCATCTAACTGAACCTCCCGTAGATCGGCATCCCGCAGGTCTGCCTCCCGCAAATCCGCCAGCCGCAGATCTGCCCCTCGCAAATTGGCCCGAAATAAGTTCGTTCCATTCAAAAACGCTCGATAGAGATTAGCTCCCCGCAGATCCGCGCCCTTCAAGTCCGCTCCTCTGAGATCCGCTAAGGGCAGGTAAGCGCCATCTAACTTGGCTTCGACTAACTTGGCATTTGCCAGGACAACGCCCCGAATTAAATTCGCACCGCTCAAGTCTGCACCACTCAAGTCTGCAAAACTCAAATCTACCCCTACCAGGTTCGCCCCCCGTAGATCTGCCAGGTAAAAATTCCGATCGGTTAAATCCGCACCACTGAGATCACAGAGGGGACAGCGATTTGTGGTTTCCAGCTTACGCAGATCATCCTGACTGTAGGCTAGGGCGAGGGGAGACGCGGTGAGGAGGGCGATCGAGCAGAGAAGGAATTTCAGGAGCATGGGCAGTTGACCAGGAGAAGGGCCGTTGACGCTACATTATACTCAGCGATTTTCTGGATTTTTCTAGGAAACTAGAGTACGAGTCAAGCCCCTTAGCAATTTTTCACCCAGAGCGACAAAGTGTTTGTTTTTGCGGTACTGGAAAGGTACGGAGCTTTTGACTCGAATGATCATGGTTTCCAGGGTTTGACGGGCCTCGGCGATCTGTCCCTTCTTGTGTTGGACTTTCGCCAGAGTAATATAGCCCTGAGGATGGCTCCAGAGTCGTAAATGTTCCTGCAAGTGCTGCTCGGCAGCATCCCATTGTCTGGATTCAAACAAAACCTGTCCATACGCAAAGGATGCATCCCCATAGGCAAAATCTGACCGGATTTTCAGGAGGGTTTGTAGATAGGCTTGGGCCAACTCCCAGTGTTTGTGGGCAATTGCCACCGAAGCCGCGCCCCAAAGGGCTTTCGTCTCCTCCGGGTCTTTTTCTAACGCCTGCTGGTAAGCGTCCATTGCCCGATCTAGATCGCCCATCTCGTAGAGAACGTCCCCTAACTTCACATACTGATGAGCCTTGCCAATATTAACGACCTCTGCCTGGGCTTGCCAAAGGGCATCTCGATAGCGCCACTGATTCGCAAAGCGGGGAGTGGGGATCTGGTTAGAGTTGCGAGGTAGCCAGCAGACCACAAAATAGAGACTGGCTCCGACAATATTCAAAATCAGAATGACCCAAATCCAGAGGGAGCGATCGGTGTTGTTCCGTTTCAGGCAATCGTAGAGCATCCAAATCCAGAAGATGATGCCAACGATTCCAGCCGGACCCAACAAACTCAAGATAGAGGACAACATAGGTAGGCTCCAGGTCTTACAGCATCTTGAAGGGATGACCCTGAAAGGACAAGATGAAAAGGTTTAGCATTACCTACCTCTAGAGATAAGGGAGGTATGCGGTTAGAATTCCCCAGGAAGGAAATTTCTTATCAGAGAAAAACCAGAGCAATCCAATGAATTCCAGAGGGAGTTTGTGCCGTTTCTGTAAAGATTTCCAAGTAAGTTTCTTAAGTCATTCCCCTTGTTTCGCCTGACTGGGAAAAGACATCTCCAGCACCAGACATTCGCCCTCCGCCCGAAAGGGTCCATGCACTTCACCAGGAGGACGACTGGCATAATGGCCTTGCTCCAGCCAGCAATCAAATGCGGCATCATAGAGCCGCCCACTTACGATAAAAATTTCCTCTGGGTAATCGTGGCTTTTGGGACCAAAGGCCGAGGTATCGGCTCCTGACTTAAATCGCGTCAGTCTTGTGTAGTCGCCATTTTCGTCGATCGCCAGGGTCAACTGTTCAACTTTGTGATCCAGCCCTTCCAGCACTTCCCACTTTGACGAATGCTCCCCTTGAAGCGGGTTCCAGTAAGTCACAGTTGATTTCGGCATAGGATTTTTCACTCCTAAGTGAGAGGCAAGAGAATTTCAAATTCTGTTCCCGTCGCGCAGTCTGGATCGTCTAGCCCGAAACAGGGCGATCGCATCTTGAACTGCCCCCCGTGTTTAGCCGTAACAATCTGATAGCTGACGGAAAGGCTCGTTTCCTTTGCGGCCCGCTGGGCGATCGTGAAGGATTCTAAAATACGTTGCTGCCGTTCTATCAAAATAGCGGGGCCGTTGTTGGCAATTCTGACGGAAACCCAGCGAGACTCGACTATCGTTGGATCGGGGGAAGGAAGAGAAAGAACCTCTGTGGTAATTTCAATCCTGGGCTTTTCTGTCAAACTGCAATGATTGGTAGTGCTACGGAATTCATTATTTACTTTTTGGCGAACGGCGCGATCGAGCAGAACTCCAACGGCATTGCCGATAATATTCATGAATACCTGATTAAGCTGGCCCGAAAAACAAAGAACAGGCGGCAAGTAGCCATAGTTTTTGACCACCTCAATCTCACTAGTCAGGCGACTTTTTAAGAGCAGCAAAATGCTATCCAACAATTCATGTAAATCAGCAGGTTTGGGATAGACCGCATCGATATAACAGAAGTTTTGCAAGCTCGTTGCCAGTTTGGTCAGACGTTCCGCCCCTGATTTAATGCTTTCGATCGAACGCAAGAAATCGTGGCGAATAAAATCCAATTCAACTTCCTCCCGCAGTTCTACCAGGGCCGCAGGAGGATTTGGGATATGGACTTCGTAAGCAGCGAGGAGATTCATTAAATCCTGGCTGTAGGTATTCACGTAGGTAAGATTGCCCCAGATGAACCCAACCGGGTCTAGAACTTCATGGGCAATCCCATCAACCAACCGTCCCAAACTTGCCATTTTGTCACTCTGGATCATTTCCGCCTGGGTACGCTCGTAACGGACCTGGGTTTCCACCCCTCGAATTTGCCAGTAGGCAATATTCAGTTCATGCACATCTAACAGAGCATAGGTATCCATCTCTGCCTGAACGACGATCGGTTCTCCCAGCAATTCGGGAGGGCGACGAAGGGCTTGTTGAGCCGCAAGGACGATCGGGGTCGTATTGGGCAGGATTAATAACTCGGTGCGGATATAGCTGTAAAGGATGGCCATCGGTTGATGGAAGAACAGATCCAGCCCATAGGGACGGATCAGGGACTCCAAAAAGCGATGCCGAGAGAGCATTCCGACAAACTGATTGTCTTCCTGAAGCACTGCCCCCGGCAGAAGAGGATGTTTTTCGAAGACCTGGGCCAGTTCACGACTGATATAACTGGGATTGAGGGAAAACGTGTAGAGTGGTAGCTCCTGCAAGGTTGAATCCAGGGATAGAACCTGGTTACTTCCTCCCGATCGGATCGGAAACGGCAGGGAAATGGAAGATTCATTCGGCACGGCAGGAACCCCAGTAAATCAGCGTATCGTGACTCTTTGATCAACAGGTTTTCGGGGAAAAAAAGTTCCCTCTTCAGTGACAGAACAGGTTACAAGTGAAACAGGAAGATGAATTTCGCTTGAGAATATGCCCATCATTATCGGCTCTCACGAAAAACGATCGCCAATTTTCTGATTCCCCAAGAAGATTATCGATGTATTAGGCATTACCCGCCAATAGCACTTGATTTCGTCCTCGAGATTTTGCAGTATACAGGGCACGATCGGCGGCATCGCTGAGGCTAGCAACATCGGGACACCGGGGAAATTCCGCTACGCCACAACTAAAGGTGACTGAGAAATCCTGACCTGTAAATTGGTGGCGAATCTGGGCAAACCCGCTCCTCAGTTCTTCTAAAACAAGAGAGGCTGTTTTGCCATCTGTATTGGGCAAAATCACTGCAAATTCCTCACCCCCATAGCGACCAATACAGTCTGTTTTGCGAAGCCGCTGTTGTAGGAGACGGGCCAGGCTTTTGATAATCCGATCGCCCATCGTATGCCCATAGGTATCGTTCACAGACTTGAAGCGATCGATATCAATCATGGCAAAGGCCAAAGGGAGATTCTGCCGTTGGGCGCGGGAAAGTTCGATCGCCAATTGCTCCTTTGTTTTTGTGTGATTTAAAAGCCCGGTCAGGCTATCCCGAATCATGAAGGACCGGAGTATCCGCGATCGTTGCGCTCGGCTCGTGACAGATTTAACCAGATGATCAGGATGAATGGGTTTCATGAGAAAATCGTCCCCCCCCAGGCTCAGGGCTATCAATTGCTTGTCCACATTGCTTTCCATTGACAGATAAACGATTGGAATGCTGACATACGCTTCTAATTGGCGAATCACGGCTGCCAACTCCAGACCCGTGCAACTCGGCATGTAGATATCCATCAAAATCAGGTCGGGCCGAAACTCAATCAAAGGCTGCATGACATGGAGGGGATCAGTAACCAGACTGGTCAACATCCCAGCCTGTTCCAGAGTCAGCGCGTAGTAAGCCGCCAGAGTCGCCTCATCCTCAACAATCAAGATCCGGTAAGGATCGGGAGTCTGGTGGGCGGTGAGCGTGTCCAGCTTGTCAATCAGGGCACTAATTTCGACGGGCTTTGTGAAATAGGCATATCCCCCTGCCCGCACGGCTAACAAGCGAGCCGCCAGATCGCTACGAACCGAGATAAATAGAATGGGAATGGGCACTTCTCGATCGTGCTGAATGGAAGCGATGGTTTCAGTTCCAGCAAAGCCTCCATCAACGGACACCAGATCAACAATGATGGCAGCAGGAATTGTTTCATTCACCGCCACTCGCAATTCACTCGGATTCGAGAAGGTACGAACCGTGTAGCCAAAGTAGCTAATCTGCAACATCATGTCCCGTGCTAAGACCGGGTCTTCCTTCACTAAAAAGATGATGCGATTGTTTTTAGACAATGGAGGAGACGGATGGGAGAGTAAACAGGCATCTAAACGACTGGAGGGTAAGGGATCGGGCTGGGTCGCTTCCGCCAACACCGCAATCAGAGCGCTTACCTGAGCCTCCTCCTCCAAAGTCAAGGGGGAATCGGCTTCCATGATGGTCCGCAAAAACCGCTCAAGGGTAAAGGCCCGATCGCTGAGGGTCACAAAGCCAAAAGTTGCCCCTGATCCCGCCAGATTGTGGATCATGCGGTGCAACGCAGCCAGGGTCCGGTTATTCCAATTTACATGCCGTTCCGCCCACAGGTCTTCGATCTGCTGAAGTTTATTCAGAAGTTGCTGAGTGTAGGTTTCTCGCAGGGCAGTGAGCTGCTTCTGAAAGCTATCAGGAAGAATGGTCATGGTAGCTGGCCCAGATGCTACAAATGGTGGATGAGAGAGTCATGGGGTCAAAAGGCTTGGAGATGACATCGATCGCACCCATTTCTTTATATTGCAGCACCTCATGACTCTGAACCTTGGCAGTCATAAAAATCACAGGAGTCCTGGTGGTTTCAGGAAGGGTACGAAGAGCCTTCAGAGTCGCAGGGCCATCCATTTCTGGCATCATCACATCCAGCAAAATCAGGTCTGGGTGGAAGGAGGTTACCATCTGGAGCGCTTCCTGACCCGAACTACAAATCTCTACCGTAAACCCACCAACCGCAACCAGGGCAAGGCGAGCAATTGCCTGGATATCAGGTTCATCCTCAATATACAAAATACGGACCAGACCAGGGCTGGACATTTCATCTCCTTTCACAATGTTTGGGTGGAAGAACGTTCTAGTGTAAGAACGCCTTTCGACGCCTAACTCCCCCTGAACAGCCAGGACGATCATCCTGGTGTTCTGTAGAATGCCAGATTCAAGCAGTCGCGCCAGGGGAAATCAGAGCCTTGATAGTGTCCAGCAGTTCTTGATTAGAGGTACGGGACTTAACCAAAGCCGCCGTCACCTGCTGGGCAATCTCCAGCCCAACTTCCTGGGCCGAAAAGACAACGACGGGTACAGGCTCTCCATTGCAATTCAAATGAGGAAGCAAGTGTAAACCCGACCCATCGGGCATGTTCAGGTCCAGAATTACCAGGTCAAATCTTTCCTGCCTGAGAATTTGGGATGCTTCCTGCATCGTTGCCGCCGGACAGACGATCGCCACATCCCGCAGAATGGTTGCCACCACTTGCAGAATATCGGGATCATCTTCAACATGTAGAATGCGCGGCGTATTCACCACCTTTTGTCGCACCGCCCGTCCGACGGCTTCTAACAATTGGGCCTGATCGATCGGTTTCTGTAGAACATCAACGATCGCAAAACTACCACCCTGTAACTCCTCATACCCCTGATGGGCATTCGCTGAGACTACCACAACCGGAAGGTGACAG
>JANRKG010000449.1:0-14923 GCA_033763635.1 Leptolyngbyaceae cyanobacterium bins.59 | reverse complement strand
TCCTACATCCATCTCCACCTTTGGAGGAAAGTAATCAAATACCCCTGCCAATCGTGCAATGGGTGGTCCGCAAACAGGAAACAATCGTCCTGGGAAATGCCTCCGAGGAAACCCCCTTTGCCAACGATCCCTATTTCCAATCCAACTGCCCCAAATCTATCCTTTGCATGCCAATTCGTGGGCACGGCAAATTAATTGGAATTTTATATCTGGAAAATAATCTCATCTTCAATGCCTTTACACCCGATCGCGCCATGATATTACAGGTCTTGACTTCCCAGGCGGCGATCGCATTGGAGAATGCCCAACTTTATGAGGCGCTAGAACATTATTCCCAAAACCTGGAAGCCCAAAACCGTCAACTGGAACAGGAAGTGAGCGATCGTCGCCGTGCAGAGGAGGGTCTGAAACTGAGTCTGGCGGAACGGGAGATCTTGCTGAAAGAAATCCACCACCGGGTCAAGAATAATTTGCAGATTGTGTCAGGACTGCTCCAACTTCAAGCCCAAAGTAGCACCGACCCAACCATGATCAACATCCTCCGGGAAAGCCAGCACCGCATCGAATCCATGTCCCTCATTCACAAAAAACTTTACTTCTCGGCTGAGTTAGGGCACCTTAACCTGGCAGATTACATTCCCAGTTTGGCAACCAGCCTTCTGATGTCCTATCAGATGGTCCCCAATTCAGTCGAATTAGACATGGACATTGACCCAATTATCTTAAATATCGATCAAGCCATTCCCTGTGGATTAATTATTAATGAATTAATCTCGAATGCGCTCAAGTATGCCTTTCCGAATGGGCGATTAGGTATGATCCACCTTCACCTCCATTCCCTTCCCGATCGTCAGGTGGAACTTTTGATCCAGGATAATGGAGTGGGCTTACCAGAAAGCGTCAGTTGGGACTATACTCAATCCCTGGGTCTTTCCCTGGTTAAGGATCTGGCCCTTGAACAATTAGAAGGTACTTTTACTGTCACCCGTGAAGGAGGAACCGCTTTTTATATCCAATTTCCCCACGTTCCTGTGGAAGCCCGACTGCCCATTTCAGAATGATTTCAGAATGATGGTATCCTTCACCTTGCGTAATCTTGCAGGGACAGGTCAATTTTGATGGTAGGCTTTACATACTGTCATAAAAATTCTGTTACAAAAAATCCAATTTTGTTCTTAGAGTAGACTGTTAACTTGTGTCAAGTAAATGGTTCAAGCCAAAGTTCTGGTGGTTGAAGATGAAGTGATTGTGGCCCGTACCATTGCCGCTCAACTGACTCAGCTTGGCTATCAAGTCATAGATACCGCATCCTCTGGGCTGGCTGCGATCGATAAGGCTAACCGTAATCGGCCTGATCTGGTACTGATGGATGTCGTCCTGAAAGGAGAAATGGACGGAGTGACTGCCGCTAGCCAGATCCGGGCACAACTGGATATCCCCATTGTTTTTCTGACGGCCTATGCAGATGAAAATACGCTAAATCGGGCTAAAAACACTCTTCCTTTGGGATATGTTGTCAAGCCGTTTAGCTCTGGAGAATTGCGAGTTGCGGTGGAACTGGCTCTTTTCAAGCATCAAATGGAACAGGAGCTACGGGCCAGCCGTGAGTATCTATCGACCCTCCTGTATTCCATGAACGATGCTGTCATCGCTACCGATGAGCAGGGGCAGGTGAACTTTATGAACCCAGTCGCAGAGGTGTTGACCGGATGGCGGGAGCAAGAAGCGCTGGGGCAAGCCATCACCGAGGTTGTACCTTTAGTCGATGAAGTCACCAATCAATCTGTCCCTCACCCTGTCCATAAAGTGCTGGAAACGCAAGATGTTACCCAGGGGAGGAACTTTATGGTTTTAGTGAGGCGCAATGGCGATCGGATGCCCATTGGCGACAGTGCTTCTCCCCTGCGCGGGCGGATGGGGGAAATCAGTGGGGCGGTGATGGTTTTTTGGGATATGAGTGCCTATCGCCAAAGTGAAGCTCTAGAAAAGGCACTGGAAAAAGAACAGGAACTTAATCATCTTAAATCCCAGTTTGTGACAACCGTTTCCCACGAATTTCGCAACCCGCTTGCCGTCATTCGTACCGCAGCGGAATTACTGGAATTACAAGCAGGGAACCTTTCAGAAGAAAAATTAAAGTCCTACTTGCAGCGGATTAAACTCTCTGTTCATCAGATGAATCAATTGATTGAAGACGTGCTGTTGATGGGGCGGGTTGAAGCGGGGCGGTTGCAGTTTTCTCCCAATTCCTTGAACTTGCTACAGTTTTGTCAGGAGGTTGTGGAGGAATGCTCTCTCAATTTAAGGACGATCGATCGCATTGAGTTGATCTGCCCTAACGACCTGCCTGAAGCCGTTATGGATGAAACCCTACTCCGGTTTATTCTGATGAATTTATTGAGTAATGCGATTAAGTATTCCAGGGATGGAGGAGAGGTTCAGTTAGCAGTCAGTTGTGACTTGAACGAACAAAAAGTGACGTTTCGGGTCAGCGATCGGGGGATTGGGATTCCGGAAGCAGATCAGGCAAATCTTTGTAACTCTTTTTTCAGAGCTTCAAATACCCGTTCGATTCAGGGGACGGGATTGGGATTGGCGATCGTCAAACGATGTGTGGAAACCCATCAGGGTGAAATTGCGATCGTCAGTCAGGTGGAAGTCGGAACAACCGTAACCGTCCGTCTGCCCTTAGCCCCTAACTCCGTTTAGCTTTCCCTTGCGTCCCTCCTTCGTCATGTTTTCTTCTGAAAGATAGATATTTTTTTCGGTTAACCAGACGAGACCAGTTGTTTTCCCAGGTAGGATGGGTCGGGAATTGGGTACAGGTCACGACGTACTTCTGAAGTCGGGGGGTAAAAGTTCAAATCCGCTTCCATTAAGTGATGGGGCCGATCGCAAATTGTCATTTCTTCTAAAGAATTCCAGTGCAACCGTTGAAAAAATCGCACATTTTGCAATTGCACAGTGGCTAAAAATTGGTGACATCCCCAGGTATTTGCAGTCGTGACTGCTTTCTGAATCAGCCCCTTACCGATCTGCCAGCCGCGACGATACTCTCGATGGGTGCCCAATCGCCCCCCATACCACAATCCGGGCTTCTCTTCGTAAATACGCACCACTCCGACGACCTGTTCTGTCTCGGTGTCAATGGCAACGATCGGATAAGCCATGCGATCGATTTCATCCCGGTCATCCCCCTGGAAGAGATTCTGTTCTTCGGCAAAAATAGACCGTCGCAGGGCAAAGTAATCTGCAACTTCTCGCGTATTGGAAGCGAGTTTGAAGTGATAAGACTGGGTTGACATCGTGATTTTTCAAATTCCAATTAAGATTCAAAGCTAGACAGAGCGGAGCAAGCGCCACATTTCGCACACCCTGCCTTGATGGTTTCGGTAGACATGCCCGCCCGTTGCAACAGGGCGTTCACCCGTTGATAGAGTCCAAACATCCAATCACTTGTGGGCGAAGGGTGGTTGGCAAGCGGTGTTCCGGTGATGGGCACAAACGGCACCACAAAGGGATACACGCCAATGGCGATGAGCCGATCGCATGCTTCCACCAGGGTTTCCAGGCTATCTCCCAACCCTGCCAATAAGTAGGTACTCACCTGCCCCCAGCCAAAGACGCGGACGGCAGCAGCAAAGGCTTCAAAGTAATACTCGACAGGGACAGTTGCTTTACCGGGCATGATGCGGGACCGCACCGCTGGATCAACTGCTTCCAGGTGCATTCCCAGACTGTCAATTCCGGCAGTGTACATGCGATCGAACCACGCAAAATCATCCGGGGGTTCACACTGGGCTTGAATTGGGAGATTCACTTTTGCTTTGATGGCACGGGCGCACTCCGTCAGATAGGCGGCCCCCCGATCGCTGGTGTTAGGCGTTCCGCTGGTCATGATCATGTGCTTCACCCCATCCAGACGCACCGCTGCTTCTGCCACTTCCGCTAACTGGGCCGGGGTTTTGCGGGCGATCGTTCGTCCTGCCTCCAGGGATTGCCCGATCGCACAGAATTGACAGGCCGTGTCGGTGTCGGTGTAGCGCATACAGGTTTGTAATACCGTTGTCGCTAACACATCCCGACTATGCAACAAAGCGATTTTCCAATAGGGAATCCCGTCAGCGGTCGTGAGGCTGTAAAACTGGGGCTGTTGGGGAAGGCTGAGGGAGGCAATGAATTCTCCGTGTAACTCCAGTTGCATCGCTTCTGCTGTGGAATCCACCTGCACGGTGTAGGGCGACTGGGCTGCCGGACTGTTGAAAATGGGCACCATCACCGTCGTACCCTCGATCGTCACCGCCTTTTGATCAGACGGACCCGCTCCGCCTTTTCGACCCGATGCCCCCACCTCAGGGTTGATCCACTTCAAGCCCTGGGATTGAAGTTCAGTAATGAGCTGTTGCTTGTTCATAGTAATGAGGGACTCGATCGAAACAATGCTTAAGAGGTTTCTTGAAAAGAGTTTACTGAGGGCACGGTAGCTGGTTGAGCGAAGCCGAAACCAGCGGGAAAATTGTTTTCAAATCTTTTTAAAGTTCAGGGAGCAGCACAGGATTTTCATCCAGGCTTGCATCCCCAGTGTTTTGAAACTGGAAACTGGGAGCCTCTTCCATCACAGTACGAGCCTCTGTGTTCAAACGCAGTTGTAGAAGATCTGGTCGGGAGTAGTGCCCCACTGAATCCATCATGCGTTTGCGTTTGGTAATCAGGGAGAAATCCAGATCGGCGATCGCCATCCCTTCCCCTTCCGTAATGGGAGGACAGAGATGGGTTCCCTCCGGGCTGATGATAGCTGTGTGGCATCCACCGCTTAAGACCCGTTGCAACTTCTCATCGGGCGTAATTTGGGCCACCTGTTCTGGAGAAAGCCACCCCGTTGCATTCACCACAAAACATCCGGCTTCTAACGCATGGTGGCGAATGGTGACTTCAATCTGATCCGCAAAGATCTGACCCACCATTGAACCAGGGAATTGGGCGCAGTGGATTTGTTCGTGTTGAGCCATCAGCGCATAACGAGCCAGGGGATTGTAATGCTCCCAACAGGCCAGAGAACCCACCTTGCCGATCGCCGTATCCAACACCCGTAACCCCGCTCCATCTCCCTGCCCCCACACCATCCGTTCGTGATAGGTCGGGGTAATTTTACGTCGTTTCAAAAGCAACGTACCATCTCTATCAAAAACCAGTTGGGTGTTATAGAGCGAACCTCGATCGCGCTCATTCACCCCTAACACCACCACTATCCCGTAGGAACGGGCTGCCCGACTCACTGCATCCGTGACAGGACCGGGAATCGTGACCGCTTCCTCGTACAACCGCATGTGTTCTTTCCCCATCAACACGGGGGGCTGAACAAAGGAGAAGTAGGGGTAATAGGGAATAAACGTTTCGGGGAAGACAACCAGTTGGGCACCCGCCTCGGCTGCTTTAGCGATCGCTTGCAAGACCTTTTCCGTTGTGCCCTCTCGACTAAAAAGGACGGGACTGAGTTGGACTGCTGCCGCTCGGACGATCTGGGAGTCGTTCATAGTGCTGTTTAAAATTAAATAGAACCTGGTGCATCTTTCCCTAATCCCCTCCTGGGAGGGGCAGGGGTGGGTTTCACGTTCGCCAAAGCAGCCCTTATCCTGAACTGCCTGCCCCCCTGACCCACCCCGCCCTTCGGGCACCCCTCCCAGGAGGGGATGGGAAGCGAAGGACGGTTATGCGCCTAAAGGAATTCCCGTGGGTTACACAGTCCAGGTATCGAGAATAAACGCGCCATCTTTGCGATGTAACAGGATCAGATCCAGCACATCCAGGGGATTGATGGGGCGAATACCGGGAATCAAGGAAGGCTCGCCATGTCCATACAGAGCTTGCAGAGCAAATCGGCAAGCATACACCTTGCCCCCCTCTGCCATAAATTTGCTCAGTTGATCATTGAAATTTTGATGACCGGGGAACGCTGCATCTCCTAATTTGGGAAAGCCGCGTTGCACTCCCAGGGTTACACCTGGGCCATACAGCAACACAGAAGTCTCAAATCCTTTGCGGAGCAGACGGGTGGCTTGTAACAAGTTCACAAACCCGATCGAGCCTTCAAAGGCAACCGTATGGAAGGTCACTAATGCTTTCTCACCGGGTTCTGCTTTGACATCTGGAAATACTTTCTCTTCGTAATCAACGAAGAAATCACCAACTTGGTGAGCCGGAGTGGTTACTTCAGGCATGACTATCTCCTTAATTTTGTTGTCAGATTAAGGGCTTCAGTGAACCGACTTTTGTATCATTAATTACGAATTGTTAAATTAGCTTGATTGGCAGGAGTAGACAGGGCAATGATCCCCCTTCCCTGAAGTCGAGTCATTCACCCCTATGGATTTCGTCAGGTTACAAAAAACGTCCGTAGCAAATACTACGAACCCAATAGAAATTCGTTGACAATGCTCCAGGCTCCCGAATAGGCAGATTTCTTACGGGCAGTAATGTAATCCGCCAGATAATTCGCATCCCTGGCGATGCCCGAAAATCGCCCAGACCCCCAGGTGTAGAGCCAGGGCAACCCCAGGAAGTATAGCCCCCACACGCCCGTCACACCCCGTTCATGACCGGGATAGCCTTTGCCATCAAATACAGGCACTTCCACCCAACTAAAATCCGTCTGATAGCCCGTACACCAGATCACACTTGTAATTCCGGATTGAGTGAGATCTAACGATCGCACCCATTTCTGCGGCTCCCAGACAGGCTGGTAGGGCGGTTCCAGGGGGGCATCAATCCCATTTTTTTCGATAAAGCCATCGATGGTTTTCTTGATACTGGCAGCGACCGCATCCGCCTGGTCCAGATTCTGTTTCAGGTCGTCGTCAAATTCAATCTTTCCCTGAGCGATCGTCTTCAGTTTGCCGTATAACTTCATTCCCTCCAGGGCAAACTGTCGCAGGTCAATTTCCCGGCCCCCATCTCGCCCTGTCAGGTAATGGTTCGCCTTCATCCGAACTTTTTCCTTCTGGGGATGCTCATCAATCGGCAGATCGTAATACCCCATCTGATCGAGCCAGTCCACTACATCCCGCCCGCGATAACGGCGCGGCGATCGGGGTGCACCTCCGACACACAAATGCACCTGCTTACCTGCGAGATGCAAATCTTCGGCAATCTGACATCCGGATTGGCCCGTGCCCACCACCAGCACTCCACCGTCTGGGAGAGATTGGGGATTCTTGTATTGGGAAGAATGTAACTGTACGAGGGACAGGGGCAACCGCTCCGCTAATTTGGGAATCCTTGGAAGGTGGTAGCCCCCGACTGCAATCACGACCTGATCGGCGGTAAAGTCACCGATCGACGTACTAACTTCAAACACCTCAGAGGCTTCATTCCTCCGCAATCTCGTCACCTCCACGCCTTCTTTCACAGGTGGGTCAAAGGAAGTGGCATAGTCTCGGAGGTACTGCACGATCTCATCTTTTTTCATAAACCCCTTTGTATCCGCTCCCGGATAGGGGTATCCCGGTAACTGACATTGCCAGTTGGGAGTGACGAGGCAAAATGAATCCCACCGTTGGGATTGCCAGGAATAACCAACGTAGTTTTTCTCAAAAATCAGGTGATCAAAGCCGCGCTGCTTTAAGCAGTAGCTCATGGACAAACCTGCTTGACCACCTCCAATAATCAGGACCGAATAGTGCTGGGTCATGGGTTTCCTTCTCGCTACAAGACTTACGATCGTCCTGTCAGATTAAAGGCTGGCCCAACCCCGGTTTTGTATCTCCCCATACGAAAATGACAAGTCTAACGATAAAGGTAGGGAGCGATCGGGTACAGCCTCTCCAAAAAAATCCCTATCTAAACAGACAGGGATTTTTTTGGAGAAGGATTTGTCCTTGTGCTTCTTACTTTTCCTGCCTGAGTAAAGAAGCAATTTAATCAACTTAGATTTCAGTAAACTTCAATCGTATTTTGTACGTGATTCGCAGGATTCGGAAATGAAAAATTAGGAAATGGGAATAAATGATGTCGAGCGATTTCCCATTCCCTATCAACGCTAGTTGTCATAAATCCTTGCTTCGGGAGCCTCTGGAAATTCTTCACAGTAATCGTCAAATGCAGTTTTCCCTTCGTGGGATGCGCGTTGGTGCGCTGCTTCTGCATGGAGTTCTTCGACCGTATCCCAGGCAACCGCAGACTCTTTAGAGGTAGAACCATACTGCTCCGTTATCACATGGGCTTCTTCGACCGCTTTTTGAATGCGATCTTCTAGCTCAGCCATGTGGGAAGAAAAAGCAGTGTTATTCGTTGTCGTCATACAAACCTCCAAGGTTGGTAACTAACTTTGATTCTCTTCCAGGTTCCTACTTCTAGTATTCACCCGACTGGATGGGAAATGCAAATCAGTTGTTTAATTTTTGCTAAAGCATGGGAAACACTTTCCTGGGTTAAGGAAGAGAAGGTTTCACCAAACTCAAAACTCGTTGCGGGAATGAGAACTCGATAAGCTGCTGGAACCCGCTGGTAGAGGACTCTTGCTAAGGCCAGAAGCGATCGGGGATCGGCATAATGATTCGTGAATGTTTCCCCATTTGAGGGGTGCAATTCTTCAATTGTGGCTTCTGTAACCCTCACAGCGGCATCTACGAAAATCACAATGTTCGATCGCGAAATGATCTCTGCCAGATCGGGCGTTAACTGGTGCAACGAGAGGGATTCAACTTGCTCCAAACCCCAACCTGCGACGGTTTCTGCAACTTGACACCCTGCGCCATCATCCGATCGTAGAGAGTTCCCATAGCCAATCACTAAATAGGGAATCACAGAGACACTTCCCAGATTTAACAAACTAACAGTATTCAAGGGTCACTTCCTTTTGTTTACTCTGCAATAACTGCACCAACCCCTCAATCAAGTTACGACGGATTGAAATGTTTTTGGGCAGAAGGGGATTTTGATAGAATTCATTGATGCTTTGCCCAACTAAAAACAGAATGGAATCGGCTTGCAGAATTTCCCTGGCAAGTAAGTACGCTCCATTGTTGTCAAAGGGAAGACGGCCCAAATCACAGTCACAGTTTCGGAGATACTCAGTTGCTTTGGAGATGGTCAAAATTCCTTCTGTCACCAGATCAACGAAGTTTAGAGAGCCAATTGGAGGCAAGTCTTTACGAATGGTGGACAAATCCATTTCGATCGTCTCTCCCACGTAATTTGCAATGATGTTCCCGGTTGTACCACCACATACCACCTTGCGCCCCTGGAAATTCAGGAGCCGTTCGATGTAAACCTCATCCGTTTCGCGATCGAGGGGGGGTCCGGTAAAAATAATCAGGGGATTGCGCTTACGGACATAGATCCCGACAAAGGTGGTGTCATCCCCAATTTCTCCCTGATACAGGGAATAGGTTTTTTGAATTACGTCCCGCACGAGGGTTCTGGCGGTATGCACTCGTTGCTGCAACACCCCTTCAATGTACTCAGCAATGTTGTCCCACCCCCACCCAAAGTTGAGGGTGACTCCCATTCCTGCATACAACACACCATCACTGATGGCCCCCAGAAAATCCCCCCGTTCCAGCATTCCTTCGGAAATGGTGATCTGGCGATCCAGCACTTTTTCGGTGCGGGTTGCCAGTTTCATTAGTTTTCCCTTGCGGAAAAACATCGGTAGGGGATTGTCAAAATCGATCACCGTAAAGTGATTTGTTTCGCAATTGATTTGGATGATCGTAAAGGTGGAATAGGCAATTTTTCGCACCTGACAGATGGGAAGCGTCGCGATCACCGTCTTCAGCACTTCTTCCAACGGAATGTCTGCATCCAACATCGTCAGCAGGATTTCGGTGGTCAGGGTGGAAAGAATGTTGGCCTTCACCCCGCTACCCAGGCCATCCGAGAGGACGATCGTTACCTTCTTATCCGTTTTGTGATACTTGACCTTATCGCCGCACAGTTCTTCGCCCTTTTTGTTCAGACTTAACTGGCAGATGTCGATAAAGTTATCAACGTTTACTGGGCAGTACATTAGATACTACTGTGTTCTAAAAGTTGAATAATCTTCCGCAAATGGACCTTGGTTTCTGCCGTCGTTTCTCCCAGAAGTCCGGCAATTTCTTGCACAACCTTCATCTGGTTATCCACGACCTGGTTTACGTTCTGCACCGTTTCCCGTTTGAGATGTTCCAGTTCTCGCTTGCGTTCTAGTTCGTGGCTAATGTCCACTAAAATAGAAACAATTAATCCCTCATCTTCAATGGGAAAAATCACCTGATTTACATAGAGATTATATTGGGAATATTCCTTAAACTGCCCCCGAATGACTTGATTCTTCTGCCACGATCGCCGGAAATCGGAAACATCCCCCAAAATGGTTTCAGCAGGTTGATCAATCACAGCATCCGGTTCTACTTGAAACATGCGGCAGAAAGCAGGATTCACAATTTGCACATAGAGGTCTGGATCAACCACAATCAGTCCATTGGGATCATAGTTCCATAGGAGTTTCCAGAGATGGGTGGGTTCGCTTGAGATGACCATGATCCATTCCTTGACAAGTCTTTCAGGAGTCTTTCAGGTATAACACTGGATGCAAGACTAAATGCAAGAACTGACCGACTGTAAGGTGGGGAGAATTTCTTGCATAAAGATCATTTCTACGTTTTGGGGGCTAATGTTCTTAAAGTGCTGATCTCGAAATTTCATTGTGATCCCTGCACTGCATAGCTCCAAACAGAATGATCCCTTTAGTGTAATCGTTTCTTCCAGATTATGCTCTCGCAGGAGGGATTGAATTCTGGGTAGCACTTCATAGACCCCAAGTTGGTGACAGGCAGAACCCATGCAGAGAAACAAGTTTTCCTTCGCCATGATCGTTTCTCCCTAACACAATTCTATCGATTCTCTCTGAATTCTAGTGAACTGGCAAAACTCCCCCTGCCCTGCACCTTTCAGCACCCTTCTCAAATTCTTAGAACAATCCCCTCCTGAGAGGGACCGGGGTGGATCTGGCTGGGGTGAAGACAGGGGAGGCTAAACTTGCGATCGGCTGCCCACTCCCCTGACCCACCCCGGTCTGCGGCCACCCCTCCCAGGAGGGGATTGGTACAGTCTGGTTAGTTGCGGTAGACTTCGTTGGCGATCGTCCCATCGGCCTTGAACAGTTGCACATGCAATGGCATCTGACCGACTGCATGGGTTGAACAGGAGAGGCAGGGATCGAAACAGCGGATTCCGGCTTCCACCCGGTTCAACAAGCCTTCTGGAATTTCGGGGCTATGGATGTACTGTTTCGCGATCTGTGTAACAGTTTTGTTCATCGCTAGGTTATTTTGTCCGGTTGCGATAATCAGATTCACCTTTTCGATCAGCCCATTCTCATCCACCTTGTAGTGGTGGAACAGAGTGCCCCGTGGGGCTTCACTGACTCCGACGGCTTCGAGCTGATTAACGCCAGCCTGTGCCCGGACCCGGGTTGAGACAATATCTGGGTCTTCGACTAACTGCTGAATGTTTTCCAGGCAAGCCAGGATTTCAATCAGCCGAGCGTAGTGGTACAGGAAGGAAGAGGTGGGAACTCCACCCGTTCGATCGCGTAACTCCTGTAACTCCTGATTTGCTTCCGGAGTTCCAATGTGGCTGCACACGTTTAGCCGAGCCAGAGGACCGACCCGATACATCCCATCGGGATAGCCCAAGGGCTTGTAATAGGGGAACTTCAGGTAAGACCAGGGTTCGACCGCTTCCCCCAGAAAGTCTTGATAGTCATCCTCTGAGAGGTTATCCGCTACGATATTGCCTTCACTATCGGTAAAGCGGAGATGGCCCCCATAATGTTCCCATTCCCCGTTTTTCCCAACCAATCCCATAAACAGGGACGGGAAAGCCCCGAAGATGCTGATTTCCTCTTTCAGCGGCCCATCCAGCAGGTTTTTGAACAAGTTGATCGCCATTCGAGTGGTGTCCAGGGATTCGGGAAGCCGATCGCGAATCCACTGACGGCCTTCTTCAGAAAGGGGCAATCGCACTCCACCCGGAACGGCCCAGGCAGCATGGATCTTGCGGGCACCCAGCAATTCAATGACCGTCTGCCCAAATTGGCGGAGGCGAATTCCCGCCCGTGCCAGATCGGGATTATCCGCGATCAATCCAAACACATTTCGTTTCGCCGGATCGCTATCCCACCCTAACAAAAAGTCAGGGCTACTGAGGTGGAAGAAAGACAGGGCATGGGATTGGGTGATTTGGGCCAGGTTCATCATCCGGCGCAGTTTTTCCGCTGCAACCGGAATCTTCACTGCCAGAATTTTGTCCCCCGTTTTTGCGGCTGCTAACAGGTGACTCACCGGGCAGATACCGCAGATCCGGGCCGTAATTCCCGCCATTTCCGTATAAGGACGGCCCTCACAGAACTTCTCAAATCCCCGATATTCGACCACATGAAAGCGGGCGTTATCTACTTCCCCAGCATCATTGAGGAAGATGGAAATCTTGGCGTGGCCTTCAATACGAGTGACGGGATCAATGACAACGGTTTTCATAATGCTTCTCTCTCCAATGGTCGGTCCTTGCAACAGGGAACAACCGCTAGCCAAATTTGATCATTTCGCGCCCTTCCATCCTGGGCTGCTCGCCCTTCAGGAGGGGTTCGATCGCCGCTCGAATGCGATCGGCGGGGGGAGGACATCCCGGCATGAACAGGTCTACGGGAATCACTTCATGGAGCGGAACGACGCGATCGAGCAGTTCCGGCACAATCCCCGGTTCGTGGGGCAGTTGTTGCCCCACATCCGCCAGTTCCAGATAAGCCCGTTTTAACACGCCATCCGCCTTGCCCTGCATGTTCCGCATCGCAGGGACGTTCGCAGTCACCGCACAGTCCCCAAAGGAGATGACCAGTTTCGTGCGTTGACGCACGAGATGAGCCAGTTCCAGATTTTCCTCGTTCGCAATGCCCCCTTCCACCAGGCACACATCCACGTTTTCGGGATACTCTTTCAGGTCAGAACCCACAGGGCTAAAGACAACATCGACATGCTGCGCCAATTCAATCAGCCATTCATCCAGGTCGAGGAATGACATGTGGCAGCCCGAACAGCCCGCCAGCCAGACGGTGGCAAATCTTATCTTGTCCATTCCTTTTTCTCCCGTGCGTTGACCAAAAACTCCAGCTTTTCCCGATCGCGGTCTTTCTCTCCAGTCGTCATGCCCTTCCGGAAGATCGACCCTGTGGGGCAAGCATCCACACACTTCCCACAGGAGGTACAGGCATCCACCGCGCCCCAGGGTTGATTTAACCCGGACACGATATAGCAAGCTGCCCCCCGTTGGGCCACATCCCAGACATGCGCCCCTTCTATCTCATCACAGACCCGCACACACCGAGTACAAAGAATGCAGCGGTTGTGATCAATCCCGAACTGAGGATGGGAAACATCAACTTTGCGTTCCGGGAAGCGATAGGGGAAGCGGGAGTGATCCATTCCCACTACGATCGCCACATCCTGAAGTTCACAGTTTCCATTGGCGACACAGACGGAACAGACGTGGTTTCCTTCGGCAAACAACAACTCTACCGTCATCCGGCGATATTCTTGCAGTTTGGCAGTATTTGTTTCCACTTCCATCCCTTCTGCCACTTGCGTCACACAGGCGGGTAGCAGTTTATTCGTACCCTTGACTTCCACCATGCAGAGGCGACAGGCCCCCACATCAGAAATTCCTTCCATGTGGCAGAGGGTGGGAATCGTTACACCCGCTTCCCGTGCGGCTTGCAGGACGGTGGTTCCTTCTTCGATCGCCACATCCTTGCCATCGATTTTGAGTGTTTTGACTGACATACCCTTCCCCCTTAAACCGTGACTTTGCCATTCAGATGGGCACTGGGCCGCAGGAGTTGTAAATACTCCTCCTTGAAATACCGCAATGTACTCAAGACTGGGTTAGGAGCGGTCATGCCAAGCCCACAGAGGCTTGTCTCTTTCACCATGTAACACAGGGCTTCCATCTTTTCCAGATCCAGTTCCGTTGCCTCCCCTTTGAGAATCTTGCTCAACATGGCATAAAGTTGAACGGTTCCCGTGCGGCAGGGAACACACTTCCCACAGGTTTCTCCACGACAGAACTCCATATAGAAGTGAGCCACTTCTACCATACTGGTGCTTTTATCCATGATGACCATCCCGCCGGACCCCATCATGGAGCCGATCGCGATCAGGGAATCATAGTCTACAGGCGTGTCTAGCAGTGATGCAGGAATGCAACCTCCTGAGGGGCCTCCCGTCTGGACGGCTTTGACTTCCCCATCGGGAACTCCACCGCCCATCTCTTCCACAATTTCCCGCAGGGTAATCCCCATCGGGACTTCAATCAAACCGTTATTGCGAATCTTGCCCGTGAGCGCAAAGATTTTCGTTCCCTTACTCTTTTCCGTTCCAATGCTGGCATACCAATCGGCTCCCCGTTTGATAATCGGAGCGATATTGGCGAAACTTTCCACGTTGTTAATCAACGTTGGACAGTGCCACAAACCAGACTGAGCCGGATAAGGAGGCCGAGGTTTAGGATTGCCCCGGTTTCCTTCCACCGATTGAATCAGGGCCGTTTCTTCCCCGCACACAAACGCCCCGGCCCCAATCCGAATGTCCACCTTAAAGTCAAAGGGAGATTCAAAGATTTGGCTTCCCAACAGACCATATTTTTTCGCTTGTTGGATGGCCTTTTGGAGGCGTTGAATGGCAAGGGGATATTCGGCACGAACGTAGATAAAGCCGTGGTTGGCTCCCAGGGCGTATCCGGCGATCGCCATTCCTTCCAGAACCAGATGGGGGTCACTTTCCAACACACTGCGATCCATGAATGCCCCCGGATCGCCTTCATCTCCGTTACAGATGATGTACTTCTGATCTCCGGGCATCTTCGCAACCGTTGCCCACTTCAACCCTGT
>JANRKG010000448.1:0-26784 GCA_033763635.1 Leptolyngbyaceae cyanobacterium bins.59 | reverse complement strand
CTTCACGAACAACTCTGCGTAATGTTTCCTCTAAAGGTTCTCGGTTCTGCTGAATATGCTGACGCAAGGCTTCGTTAATCATCGTTTGATAATTTCCGCCGCCTGCATTGTGAGCTTGTTCACGAAACCATTCTAAAATCTCATCATCTAACCGAATGGTGATCCGAGTTTTTCCAGGTGATGTTGGGTCGATTGCCCCTCGTTTACCCTGACTAAAATCGTATTCAGCTTCCATAATCATTCTTCCTCATACTGCTGTCGTTCTTGCCGAGTTGCTTTGCGAGCAGAGATGATTCGGATCTCATCGTCTCGCATTGTGTAGACAACTACCAAAACTCTTCCAAATGCATCAACGCCGATTGTGACAAATCGTTCTTCATCAAACCGTTCTTCTGGAATAGTAATTGCCAGATCATCGGAGAAAACGGATGTTGCATCGGCAAAATCGATACCATGCTTGCGGAGATTAGCTGCTGCCTTATCTCTATTCCATTGGTAAGACATCTCAATTATAGTATGCACATCTGTACATACTACCAGGAGCTAAACTCTATTACTTTTTTGTCTTAAATTGTTTAAAGTGGCTGCTTGGGATGCATTTGAGGGCAATTTGGCGTTGCCGCTAACAGATAAGCTTTATGCACAGCCCCAACCGAGGACTTGAGGGCTAACTATAAATAGACTGAAATTTTCTGCCTAAAACCCATAGTAGGTAGATAGGCAGAACGGTTCGGCATAAAACCCCAAAATTACTACTTGTAGCTGAACAGACTGAAGAAGGGTAGACCATTTCTTCTCAATCATTGGGTCTTGAAAATTCTTCCGTCTTCGTTCTGCCAAAACTGCGAAGTCATCGTTGCCCTCACAATTCATTAATAGTTTTTCATCGCCCGTTCCATTTGGCGTTTGTCGTCCCGCTTCTTGATATCTTCCCGTTTGTCATGGAGCTTCTTACCTCGCACCAGGGCAATTTCCACCTTGACCTTTCCCCTTTTGAAATAGAGCTTCAGGGGAACCAGGGTTAGCCCTTGTTGTTCCGTCTTACCGATCAGCTTCCGAATTTCCTCCCGATGGAGGAGCAATTTCCGAGTGCGGCGGGGGTCGTGATTGTAGACCTGATTCGTGGTTTCGTGGGGAGAGACATGAACGTTGTGCAGCCAAATTTCTCCATTCCGCACGAGGGCAAACCCATCCTTCAGGTTGGCTCGTCCCGCTCGAATGGACTTGACCTCCGTTCCCCGCAGTTCAATCCCCGCTTCCAGGGCTTCCAGAATCTCATACTGGAACCGAGCCTGTCGGTTATCGGCAATAATCTTAAATCCGCCCTGATCATCTACCATTCTGGGTCACTCCACGACAACGCACCATTCATAAAGGTCGTAGCGAACACATCCATTCTGAACCAATGGATCTGCTGCAACGATCGCCTCCGCTTCGGCTCTGGAGTCGGCTTTGAACAGTAACATGCCGCCGCCACGCCGCGACCAATAGCCACTCCGGGCTTCATGCCCCCGGTCAATCAATGTCTGCACATACTGCTTATGGGCCGGAACATATTGGTCGAAGATGGATTTTTCGACAATGCCTTCTTCAATCTTGACAAACCAGGGCATAGCTTTTTCTACGATAGCAATGCAATCAGAAAACTGGAGACCCCTAGAGCCAGCTTTATGATAATAAGGCTCAGGGATTTGCCAAATCACAAAAGCGTTAGAGGATTTTTCTGGCAGCAAGGTAGTTTAAATCCTGATGATTTGTAGGAACGTACCTGTTTAGAGGGATTTTGGCAGAATGCCTTCCACCTATCCCCAGTTCAGGTACCTTACAATAACCCCGTTGGTTCCCTAATCCATTGATTTTCAAAATTTATTTGCAGGAAAAGCACCCTATGGATTTCAGAGATGTGTTGCGTCTTGTCCATCCCTTCCTGGCTGTTGCCTTTGTTTTTCCCGTCATTGGAATCGTGGTCAATCTAGCGTGGCAAACTCGCCAGCGTCGGTTTCAGGTCGCAGAGGAGGGTAAAAGCCAGATTCCTGCAACCAGTGGAAAAGAACATGTCCGATTGGGGCGTTGGCTAACGGGTTCTGTCGTAGGCATTTCTCTGATTGGGTTAGCCCGTCCGATCGGCAACCACATCATCACAAAACAAACCTATTTGCAATCCCCCGGTCAGGTGTCTTTCATTCTTGCCATGTTCATTGCGACGATCGCCTCTCTGGTTTGCCTGTATCGTGCCCGCGCAGCCCACTGGCGCGGAATCTTTGCAACCCTATCGGGTGCAGGGTTAATCATCTTAGGGTGCCAGGATGGGGTGTACCGACGAACCCCTGAATGGTACTGGTCCCATTACTACATCGGGATTGTCGCCGCCCTGCTCATGATTATTTCTTTGGCGATCGTGCCAGACATCTATAAAGATCGTTCGAATCGCTGGCGAATTGCCCATACTGTCTTGAACTGTGTTGCTCTGCTCCTATTTGTTGGGCAGGGCTTTACGGGAGCGAAAGATTTATTGGAAATTCCCCTCGGTTGGCAGGAGCCTTATATTTACAGTTGCAACTTCTCAGCTAAAACCTGTCCAACCCCGGCTCCCCAGCCCCCACAGGGATAATCGGAGTGGTGGCCTGCCTTGAAAGGCAGGCCACAAAAAATACGCTTGGAAACACACAACTGAGCCGATGTAATCATCCTAGCCTGAGCGTTTTCCAGGATGTTTAAAGCATTTGAAGACTTTTATTAAAGATTTGTCAAGTTAAGGAGATTTCCAGGAAACAATTTCCCTACTGGTTTCGGCTTTGCTCAACCAGCGCTTTGCCCTGAGCGGAGCCGAAGGGCAACTCATTCGTAAACTCTTTTCAAAAGATCACCTAAGCTCGTCCTTTGCCCAACCAGTTACTCAGCTGCTTTTAGGCTAAAAGAAATTCCACAGTCACAACTCTTGGCAGCATTGGGGTTATGGAAGCGAAAAGCGCCTCCCATTAAATCCTCCGAGTAGTCGAGAGTTAAACCCTGTACATGCTTTAAAGTCAGGGGATCTACGACAACCTGTATCTCATCCGCCGCATAGTGGTGATCTCCCGGTTGGGACTCACGATCGAACCCCAGCCAGTAGGAAAGCCCCGCACAGCCCCCTGGCTTCACTTGCAAACGAAACTGTGCGCCCTCTGCCTTCTGCTTCGTTTGGAGGCGCATCACTTCACGAATTGCAGATTGACTCAGTTGAATCATGAACTTGAACTATGAACTTGAACTTTGAACTATGAACTGTGAACGCTCGATCGCCAACACAAGTTACTAAAGAACAAATCCCTCACAATTGGGCTTTGACCTTGACCCCAAGGAATTTCTCACATTTACTAAGAGAGACGCTCCATGAGTGAAACGCCTCTACTAGCTTTTGGTTGTTCTGATTGTAATGTACTTCGGGATCTTAGGCGATTTCTTGAAAAGAATTTACCGATGGGATGACTTTCGACTCTGCTCAGGGCACGAACGCTGGTTGAGCGAAGCCGAAACCAGAGGGGAAATTGTTTTCTAGAAGTTTCCTTATTTCGCGCCTACCCGTGCGTAGTCATCCTGGAAACGGATGATATCATCTTCACCCAGATATTCCCCATTCTGGACTTCAATGAGAATCAAGGAAATCACACCAGGATTTTCTAAACGGTGGGGAGTGCAGGGGGGCACATAGGTAGATTGGTTGCTGTAAATAATCTGCTCTTTTTCACCACAGATTACTTTGGCGGTTCCAGAGACAACAATCCAGTGTTCACTACGGTGGTGGTGCATTTGCAAGCTGAGGCGATGACCGGGTTTCACTTCGATTCGCTTAATCTTGTAACCGCGTCCTTCTTCTAGAACAGTGAAGGAGCCCCACGGCCTTAACTCAGTTGCAGCAATGGCTTTCGAAACCACAGAAACAGGCAGGGTGGGAGCAGCGATTTCTTGAGGCTGAGCCACGGTTTTTCTCCTCATTAGTTATCAAGACTTAGTAGAGATTTAACGAACCATTAACGAAGCGTTACTGATGTCGAACTGTTTTAGAGTGTGCCCCAAACGCAAGCGTTGCACACATGGATTTGTTCCCTCAAAAGAACCATAGCAAATTGAGCAGAGATCCGGTTAGTCCCCGTTCTGCAAAATGCTCCTTTTACACTAATTCTTCACTCACCCAATCTCACCTTTAACATCTCTTCAAAAAGAAGCCAGAGATCCGGGGAAATACGATCGCACTCCTACGGTTGCCCTTCCAAAAACAAACCCAGGCCATTGTGAACGCGGGCAGCGGTTTGAGCGGAGCGATTGATCAGGGTTCCCCCCAAATAAAGCGCGGTAGAACTCCCGCCATCTAAATTGAGAGCATCGATCGCCCCCCATTGTTTCATCACCTGAGCCACTTCACTCAGGGTTGGCACGTCCCCCGTCGGCCCTGCCATCACCGTTGCTAGAAATATGCTGCCGTCACCCATCTGCCCGATCGCACTTCGAACGGCTGCTTCTCGAATAAACGCCTCACTAAACTTTTCAGATTTGGCATCCAAAACAACCTGGCGATCTTTCATGAGCAAAGGCCCAGCCCCCAGGATGTGGGGAAAGGAGGCAAATTCGGGTGGGCTGATGGAGCTTTCTAACTGGACGATCGCCCCTATCGGCAAGGCTTCTAAAGCCGTTCGATTGGCTCGTAGTGCTAGAAGATAGCCATTTGGGGGAATGGGAAAACTGTCCTGTCCGGCAGGGCCACCTTTCAGCACAGCCGTCACCCGGTTTGCCGCCACCGACACCAGCACTTCATTCTCCAGAATCGGGGTGTAACTGGTTCCCCAGCCCGGTGTGTAGCGACCGATGCCCGCCTGTACATATCCACTATTGAGGGCCACAATTGGCAATCGTTTGCCTCCCTCTGTCACCAACGTTTCCTGTAAACTGAGCCGTCCCATTCGGAATTCACCCTGCCCATTCCAGGCAACGGCTCCCCGATTCAAAATTGGACCCGATCGCCACCGTTGATCCTGCCGAACGGCCCCCAGGGGAAGGCGATTGTTGCGGTTGAAGTATCCACCGTTGATGGCAGAAATCACCTGCCAATTCTGGGCGATCGTGCGAAGGGGTGCAGTGCCCACCGGGATCGCTGGATCACTGGTAATGGGGCGCAGGGAAAGATTCCGTCGTTTCAAATCCACCGCCAAACCAATAACTGAGAATCGGCGATCCCCGACCTGGATAGTGCGCTCTTGCCAGCGAATGCCCGGTGCCCAGGTGATATCCCGTGATCGGGGCGGCGGCGTTCCCAGGTCGATCACCAACCGAAAGGGATCGGGAAGCGTTGTCACCCGTAGACCAGAAGAGGAAGCTGGAATGCGGATCAGGACTTGATTTTCGCGAGTTTCTACCTGGGGAAGCGGGGTTGGAGATTGGGAAGCAGGAGCGGGAAGGGAGGAAGACGGGGGAGTGAGAAGCGCGGGATCGACGATTGCATTCAGGGTGATGAGAACAGAAGAGGCTTCCTGAGTGATTTGCCAGGGGACGGGGCGATTGAGGTCAATCACCACCCGTTGCCCATCCCCTCGATGGCTTTGGCGAAGATTGAGCACCTGGGCGATCGGACTTGTAATCTGTAAAACGTCTCCCTGGACCTGAGTTTCCCAACCCAGCCCGCGAAAGAGATTCGTGACATCCAGAAACCGAGTTTGGTTGACGAGCATCGCGGGCAGGGAAACCGCCGGAGAAAACCAGGAAACAGGCTGAAAACGGTGATCCCGACTATTCAACAAGTCAACTCCCCATTGCTGCATCAGATCCAGATCACTCACTCCCATTCGGGTTTCAGATGCATTTGCGCCTTGCCATTGCCGCCAAGCAATCGGCCAGAGTCGCCCATTCAATGAAATTTGAGTTCCCTGACTGAGAAGTTGAGGAGCCATTGCTTGATAGCCTGGTTGCGTCGGGTTCCCCGTAGGTTGAATCTGCGTTTGGGATTCCAGAACAGGGTAGGCTTGAAAGGCAGCAACGAACAAGATTGAGTTCAGACTATGGGCGATCGGCTGGACTTCAGTTATCTTCGCCTGAGCTTGTGGAATCCCCATCAGTAGAGAAGCCAGGGTCATGAGTACCCTTCCCCTGGGACGGGCGAGTAAGCTTTTTTGTAAAGTTGCGATCGGAGAAAAGCCGTTCATTATACGGTAGAAAGAGTTGGGATTGCCAGATTCAAGCATTTTCTTATATGATCTCTGATCCAATCCTGTGAAGGAGAGGCTGATTTACTAATTTCCCTGACTGGGGGATACGATCCCCGGATGTGGGCAATTTACAATTAGAGATATTGTTTAGTGATTCTATAGATAGCGATACAGAGCGATTCTATAGGGATAGAGCCGGATGTATTTTCCCTGTCGTCTGGGACGGCATCAGGGAAGTTTGTGCTTTGCTCACTTCACGGTTTTCCTCTTTCCAGTGAGCATGGACCTGACCCTGCGGGGTTTGCCTGTCTTCCATACCAGCCTTCAACAAGCGTCTTAGAGATAAACGAAGAGAGCCATTTCATGGGTAACACGAGCAAGAATTTACAGCAGTTTGAGGATCAGGGTTCGGGGGGGTATTCCGGGCAGCGATGGCTGGTAGAAGAGCGGGATGCCTGTGGTGTCGGGTTCATTGCTGATTTACAGGGACGGGCGAGTCAGTCTTTGGTGGCAAAGGCTTTGATTGCTCTGGGTTGCCTCGAACACCGGGGCGGATGCAGCGCTGACCAGGATTCGGGCGACGGGGCTGGGGTGATGACCCAAATTCCCTGGGATGTGCTCAAGGAATGGAGCAGCAGCCAGGGAAAAGGAACGCTGGTTCCCGCCCAAACGGGGGTTGGGATGGTGTTTTTGCCCCCCACTCCCGATCGTGCCACTCAGGTCCGCCAAATCGTCGAGCAGGTTCTGGCAGAGGAAGGATTGACGCTGATCGGGTGGCGGGTGGTTCCCGTTCGTCCCGAATTGTTGGGTGTGCAGGCGCGTGAGAACCAACCCCAGATTGAACAGGTCATCGTTCAGTCTGCCTCGGTAACGGGTGATGATTTGGAGCGGACGCTGTACTTAGTCCGTAAGCGGATCGATCGCGTCCTTGCGGCCCAAACAACCCTCAAATGGTCCGACGACTTTTACATCTGCTCCTTCTCCTGCCGCACGATCGTCTACAAAGGCATGGTGCGATCGGTTGTGTTAGGGGAGTTTTATACCGATCTGACAAATCCGGCTTATCGGAGTCAGTTCGCCATCTATCACCGTCGCTTCAGTACGAACACAATGCCCCGGTGGCCTCTGGCTCAACCAATGCGCCTCCTGGGACACAACGGGGAAATTAATACCCTGCTAGGGAATATCAACTGGACGATGGCGCGGGAGAGTGACCTGAACCATCCTGTCTGGGAAGGCAAGCTGGAACAGTTGCGTCCGATCGTCAACATGGACAACAGCGACTCCGCAACCCTGGATAACGTGCTGGAGTTACAGGTGCGATCGGGCCGTAGTCCGCTCAAAGCCATGATGATCATGGTGCCCGAAGCCTACAACAATCAGCCCGACCTGGCGGATCACCCGGAGATTGTGGATTTCTACGAATACTACAGCGGGATTCAAGAAGCCTGGGATGGTCCTGCCCTGCTAGTCTTCAGTGATGGAAAGACGGTGGGTGCTTCCCTGGACCGAAATGGTCTGCGTCCGGCTCGGTATGCCAAGACCCGCGAAGGTTGGGTGATTGTGGCTTCCGAAGCGGGTGTTGTGGAGATCCCGGACACGGACATTCTGGAGAAGGGACGGCTCGGCCCCGGTCAAATGATCGCGGTGGATCTGGAGAAAGGGGAACTCCTGAAGAACTGGGAGATCAAGCAACGGGTGGCTCAGACCTATCCCTATGGGGAGTGGTTGGAAGCCCATCGCGCTAGTTTGAAAGGCAAGCCCTTTGATGACATGCCCCATCTGGACGCGCAAAAACTGCTGCAATCCCAAATTTCCTTTGGGTACACCTCAGAAGATGTGGACATGATCATTGAGGTGATGGCGGCCCAGGGGAAAGAGCCGACCTTCTGTATGGGAGATGATGCGCCGCTGGCGATTCTGTCGGAAAAACCCCGTCTGCTGTACGACTACTTCAAGCAACGCTTCGCCCAGGTGACGAATCCACCGATCGATCCCCTGCGGGAAAGTCTGGTGATGTCCCTGACAATGGAGTTGGGGGCGCGGGGGAACCTGCTGGAAGCGAAACCGGAATATGCCCGTCTTCTGAAATTAGAAAGTCCCATTCTGAATGAAGGGGAACTGAGCAGCATTCAGAATCTTGGATTTACGACCGCTCACCTTTCAACTCTCTTCCCCATTTCTGCTGGCCCTGAAGGGCTACAACAGGCAGTCGCGACCCTGTGCCAACAGGCCGTAGAAGTGGTTCAGTCTGGGAAAGAAGTGCTGGTATTGAGCGATCGTGCCACTTCAACCGGAGAAGCCCTCAGTGCTGAGTGCAGCTACATTCCACCCCTCCTGGCTGTTGGAGCAGTTCACCACCACCTGATCCGAAAGGGACTTCGTATGAAAGCGTCCCTGGTGGTGGACACAGCCCAATGCTGGAGTACCCATCACTTTGCTTGCTTGATTGGGTATGGTGCGAGTGCGGTCTGTCCCTATCTGGCTCTGGAAACGGTGCGTCAGTGGTGGGGAGATACGAAGACGCAAAACCTGATGGAGCGGGGCAAACTGCAAAAAATCACCGTGCAACAAGCCCAGACAAACTACCGAAAGTCCGTTGAAGCAGGGTTGTTAAAAATCCTGTCTAAGATGGGGATTTCTCTGCTGTCCAGTTATCAGGGCGCTCAGATTTTTGAGGCGATCGGCATTGGTTCCGATCTACTCAGCCTCGGTTTCTCCGGCACGACCTCCCGTGTGGGTGGGTTAAGTTTGCCTGAACTTGCCCAGGAAGTGATTTCTTTCCATTGCCGCGCATTCCCAGAGTTGACGATGAAGAAGCTGGAAAACTACGGCTTTGTCCAATTCCGGCCCGGTGGCGAATACCACATGAACAACCCGGAAATGGCGAAAGCCCTGCACAAGGCAGTGGCAACCCGCCAGTTCGATTACTACGAACTGTATAAGCAGCAACTAGAGAACCGTCCCGTGACGGCTCTCCGCGATTTGCTCGACTTCCAGAGCGATCGTCCTGCCATTCCCCTCGATCAGGTGGAATCGGTGGAAACCATCATGCAGCGCTTCTGCACCGGAGGGATGTCTTTGGGGGCGCTTTCCCGCGAAGCTCACGAAACCCTGGCGATCGCCATGAACCGCATTGGGGGGCGATCGAACTCCGGTGAAGGCGGGGAAGATCCCGTCCGGTATCGCACCCTTGAGGATGTGGATGATGCCGGATTCTCATCCCTGTTGCCCCACCTGAAGGGTCTGAAGAATGGCGACACTGCCAGTTCTGCCATCAAACAGGTTGCATCCGGGCGCTTCGGTGTCACTCCTGAGTACCTGATGAATGCCAAGCAAATTGAGATCAAGATCGCTCAGGGGGCAAAACCGGGAGAAGGGGGGCAGTTACCGGGAACTAAGGTCAGCTCTTACATCGCGATGTTGCGGCGATCGAAGCCTGGAGTTACCCTCATTTCCCCGCCGCCCCACCACGATATCTACTCGATCGAAGACTTGGCTCAGTTGATCTTCGATCTGCATCAAATTAATCCCAGAGCGCAGGTTTCTGTGAAATTGGTGGCGGAAATTGGGATTGGGACGGTTGCCGCTGGGGTTGCCAAAGCCAATGCAGATATCATCCAAATCTCGGGACATGATGGCGGAACAGGTGCCTCTCCCCTCAGTTCCATCAAACATGCGGGCGGTCCCTGGGAATTGGGTCTGACGGAAGTTCACCGAGTTCTGATGCAAAACCATCTGCGCGATCGGGTCATTCTCCGTACAGATGGCGGCCTCAAGACGGGTTGGGATGTGGTGGTGGCAACCCTCATGGGGGCTGAAGAATACGGCTTCGGGTCGATCGCCATGATCGCTGAAGGGTGCATCATGGCCCGTATCTGCCACACCAACAACTGCCCGGTCGGGGTGGCCAGCCAACGGGAAGACCTGCGGAAGCGGTTCCCCGGCACTCCGGAACAGGTGGTCAACTTCTTCTACTTCATTGCGGAAGAAGTGCGCTCACTCCTTGCCAAATTAGGCTATTCCTCCTTACAGGACTTGATTGGACGGGCCGATCTGTTGAAGGTGCGGGAGTCGGTGCAGTTAACCAAGACCCAGGCACTTAACCTGGATTGCCTGATCCGCCTTCCTGACACGAAAGAAAATCGTGACTGGTTGAAGCATGAACCTGTTCACAGCAACGGTCCTGTTTTGGATGACGAACTACTGAGCGATTCAGCAATTCGGGCCGCGATTCAAAATCAGGGCACGGCAACCCGTGAGGTGAAGGTGGTCAATACCGATCGCACCGTAGGGGCACGATTGGCAGGGGCGATCGCATCTCAATACGGGAATGCAGGATTTGAGGGCCAGATTACCCTGAACTGTAAGGGCAGCGTCGGGCAGAGTTTCGGAGCCTTCAACCTCCCTGGCATGACCCTGAACCTGGAAGGGGAAGCGAACGATTACGTGGGGAAAGGCATGCATGGGGGCGAGATCGCGATCCGTCCCCCCGCAGAGGCCACCTATCCCGCTGCCGATAACGTGATCGTCGGGAACACCTGTCTCTATGGTGCAACCGGAGGTACTCTGTTTGCCAATGGACAAGCCGGAGAGCGGTTTGCGGTTCGCAACTCTCGCGCTCAAGCCGTCATTGAGGGGGCAGGGGATCACTGCTGTGAATACATGACAGGTGGTGTGATTGTCGTCCTGGGTCGGGTTGGTCGCAACGTCGGAGCTGGGATGACTGGAGGCTTAGGCTATTTCTTGGATGAGGATGGTTCTTTCCCGAAAAAGGTCAACCCTGAGATTGTGAAACTCCAACGGGTAAGCAGCCCAGCCGGGGAACAACAATTGAAGGATTTGATTCAGTTGCACGCCGATCGTACGGGAAGCGAGAAAGCGAAAACCATTCTGGCAAACTGGACGCATTACCTACCCCAGTTCTGGCAAGTGGTTCCCCCATCAGAAGCCGATACGCCTGAAGTGAACCCGAACGCTTCAACGGAGAAGGTTTTGAGTTCGGTGCAATAACTGAAAAGCTCAATTCGATCATTTAGGGATGGAGAGTCATTGATTTTCCATCTCTTTTCCCTTTAAAGAGAAACAGGTTGTTTTATGAGATGAGAAACATCCAGCTTATAAAGATTCACCATACTCTCTTTCCCCTTGACCTTCACCCCCGTATCCACCAGCTTCAGTTTCACCGCTTCAGGACGAGCCAGGGCATCCACGACAGAATCAGTCATCAGAATTTTGCAATCGTAGTATTTCGTTAATCCTTCCACACGGGAAGCCACATTCACCGCATCCCCGATCACAGTGGAATCCATACGGGACGTAAACCCGACCGTTCCCATCACCACCTGTCCCCGATGCAGACCGATCCCGATTGCCACCTCTGGAAACCCTGTTAGATGACGATCGCGATTAAATTCCACCAATGCCTCTTGCATCTTGACTGCAGCCTGTAATGCACTATCTGCATACTCATCATCGAACAGAGCCATAATCGCATCCCCAATGTACTTGTCGATAAAACCGCCTGTTTGGTCAATGGCGGCCCCCATACAGGCCAGGTAGCGATTGAGAAAATCAAAAATTTCTTGGGGAGTCAGCTTTTCTGAGATAGATGTGTAGCCGCGAATGTCGGCAAACAGAATCGTGACGGTGCGAATCGAGGACTGACCGACTCTAATGTTTTCAATGCCTTGAGGGGCGATCGCTTGCAAAAACTTTTCGGGAACAAATCGTTCAAACGAATCAAGGGTTCTTTGGAGTTTGTCAAAGGTGAACTTGAGCGATTGAGACATATCGTTAAAGGCATTCGCCAGGGCACCAATTTCGTCCCCTAAGGCAATTTCAGCCTGGTGGTTTAATTCCCCTGCTGCCAGTTTTTCAGCGCTATCTCGCAACTTCACGATTGGTTCACTTAAATACCTTGCGAGTAAGTACGCTCCCGCTAGACCCACCGCCAAGCCCACCGCACCGATCGCCAGGGTCCGGTAGATGGCGGCAGCAATCGCCTCATTCAGGCGGCGGACGGTCACCCCAATCCGCACGATCGCCCGGGTCGGGCGCTCATGTTCTCCAGTCGGGGTATAGCGATTACTCTGAATGTCGTAGGCAATCTCAATGATTTCTTCCCCCCGGTTCCCTCGCTTTTCTTTCTCTGGGAAAAGAATGTCTCGGAGTAAGACTGTATTGCTAAAGCGCGGGTCAGGGTTGGGACGGGTGACAGAGCGGGAGATGGCAAGGGGAACCACATCGGGAATGAATTGTTCTCGCAATTCTGAGGGGACTGCTGCCACCATTTGGTTGTTGAGTTCCAAATCGCTAACAACCGCGTAGACTACATCTTCGTTATCCCGGAGTAACTGATCGAGACGAAATTGAATGTTGCCCCAATTCTGTTCCTGAATTTCCACCTCTAAAGTTCGCGCCAGAATGGAAGCCATCGATCGCAACTGAGTTTGTTTCTGCTCTCGGTAAAACTCATTTTCATCGCGCACCCGGGAGGCGATGAGACCCCCAACGATCGTGACAATCAAGAGCGTGGTGGAAATCATAATCCGTCCCCGAATGGAGGAAAACAGAACTGCTTTCATGGGGCCAGAACCTCCAATTCTTCCACAAAGGTAATCCAGGGAAGGGGTTTCTTGAGTTTGCTCTCACAGTCGGGGGCAAAAGCCAAAACTAATGGACCTCCCATGTAAGTAGGGATTAGCTCCCGCTTATTTCCCCAGCGATTCGCGAGTACCACCTGACAAGCCCACAAATCACTAACACTGAGACGAATCGGTTTACGAGGATCGCGGTGAATGGGTGCTTTTCCCCGAATCAACACTTCACTGCCAAAGGCGAGCGTTTTCCCCGTCGCTTGCAGGACGTCCTGAAGTAATACCCCATGCAAGGGAGTCCGGGTACTGGGCCAATAAAGACGATAGCCTACCAGGGTATTAAGGGTTGTTCTTGGTAAGCGCTCAAATTCTCGCTCGTTGAAAATGCGATCGTCCATCCTCAATTTCAAAGGTTCGTTTCCCAAAATGAGATGGGTGACGTAGAAGACCCACCGGGAACCGGGGTAACGATTGCGGATTTCTGGAACATCGGTGAAAGGAAAAACCAGATAGAGCGGCCCACCATCAGCGCGGGGAATTGGATTTTGATCCCGTTCAGTTGCTAGTAAGATGGAGTAACGCTCTAAATCCGTGACTGGTACGACCGCACGATAACCATCGTAGGCGACGAAAGTAACACTCTGAACCCCTGGCTTCAAGCCCGTCCGTTGTAGCAGGGTACGCACTGGAACACCCCGAAATTCATAAACCGTATTTCCTCCCGGTGAGGGGGGAGGAAGTTGGGTCCGTAAGCGAGCCGTTGCCAATGACTGCAATTCCGACCAGTTCATTTGAATAGCCTGGGCTGATTGACTTTGCCCCGCGATCGTGATCGCCCATTGCTCATTAGCTGGCTGGTACTGCGCTCGGAGTTTTTGGTTTTCGGCGATCGCTTCCTCATACAGGCGAACAATTTCCTTGTCAGTCAATTTTTGCTGACAACCTGTCAGGAAGTAGAGCAGGATGATCAGAACCGAAAGAATCGTGAACCGCATCTCCGTTGTCCATCAATCTTTCTTCACTGTACCTGTAGAAAAACAACAAACCCGTAAACTTGCGAAAAAGAATCAATGATGTTTGTTTAAATACAGCTCCGTACTTAAAGCAATGGCATCAGTTACTGAATTGACTAGCAAGTTAAAGAGACTGAAGATATTCTTCAGCCTCTCTGCATCAATATTTCAAGTAGTGTGTTTACATCAGAGAATTTAATTTCTACGCAGCTAATCGACGACGGCTCATCAACGCCCCTCCTACTAAAAGGGCCAAACCTGTGAGTGTTGCTGGTTCGGGAACTGATTGGGGAACACCGCTGAGTTGGAAGTTCACCCCATCTCCTGTAGATCTGAACTTTGGTGAATTTGCTTGTCCCAAATCCAAAATCAAGGATTTCACGTTCGCAAACTGCTTCGTCACAATATTGTTATTCCCTCCCGGAGTGATATCTCCACTCATAACGTTGCCTAATACATCCAATGCTTTGAAGGCTGTTCCCAAGTCTTCGGTGTCAAACCATCGCACATTCAGGGAAGCCATCACATTATCAAAGTCAATTTTGAAGGTTCCTACTTCCAGTTGACCCTGCTCAACACGAGGAGTGATTCCGTCGGCTTTCATGGCAACAGGGCGGAACCACAATTGTTGGGTTCCTTCCGCAGTTCCAATGTCATTGGAACGAAATGCGATCGGTCCATAAGTATTGGCAGTTCCCGCCCGATCCACAAACAAGCGACTTTTAGTATTTGTTGAGCTATCGACAAAGCTAGTGACTTTAAATCCAGAAGTTGCTACGTACGACGAACCCGTTTGTAGAGGATTTGCAAATCCAACGTTAACTTCTCCTTCAGCAGTGGGCATCAGGGAAGCCGCCGAAGCCGCCCCAGCCAGGGATGCAAGGCTTAGTGTGGAGGCAGATAAAGCTACAACCAGAGCAGTGAGTTTCAGCATAGAGGTGCGTAGTAAGAGATTTGACGTGTTAAACCCGTAGTCTTAATGTCATGTTAGTCACTCTTACTTTTAAAGTAATACTGAAAGGCCAGATTTTAGCCATTCTTCAAAAAATATTGGAAATGTGTAAAAAGCTCATATAACCTGCTTTTCTCAGAAGATTCCACCTTGTCTTTTTCTGTTTTTTGAAATTACTGCGTACATTTTTTCATTAAGAGTTAGTCTCAATGATTACCTCAGGGTTCTCTCTGAGAGAACAAATCCTTCATCAGTGAAATAGAGATACATCTTCCCTAAAAATGCGGAAGCAATCGTCCCGCTCCCTCCAGACGATCACTCCCATCCTGTTCTCTTCGCAGTGACTCTCTTCGTAATTCCTCTGAAAAACGAATTTTTTAAGAAGAACTATCCGATTTTGCAGTAAATTTCTGAATTACCAGTTGAATCCCCAGTCCCATTAAACCGACTGCCGCTAACCCAAAAACCCCAGTGCCCATTGTACTCATGCCGACAATCAGGGTTCGAAACGCTACAGCAATGTTATAGGTGATGCGATTATCAAAACTAATGGGACGAAGCGCAAAAGCTAGGGCAATAGATTTGGTCAGGAAGTAGAACAAGACGGCAATTCCTCCTGCCACCAGGGAACCGCCAAAACAACGAAGGGGACTGGTGGCGGGCTTGGATTCGGGGGTAGGGGTCGGAGTCGGAGTCATAGACGTGAGGGATAGGAGGAGAAAGAGGTGAGAACTAAAGAAATGCAGAGGGAGGGGAATGGGTTGCTGGCTTCCCAAACCCCCCTCAAGTTTTAGGCAGAGGCGATCGATCGAATACTGGTTGGAACCATTTGGGCCACCCATAACTCTAAATCTGGGTCGGGGATCGCGTGGCGAACGGTGTCTCGCACGACTTGGGCTTGAGACTCGGAGGCAGTCAGGGCAAAAACAGTTGGACCAGAACCAGACATCATCGTGCCCAGAATATCGCATTGCTGAAAGGCATCCCGGAGTTGTTGGACCTGGGGATATTCAGGCAACACGACTCGTTCGAGATCGTTGTAGAGAAGTTGACCGATCTGAACCCTATCGTGATGGGCAATTGCCGATACCATTGGCCCGGAGTGAAGCTTTTGGCGGCGTTCTTCCTGCCCTGCGGTCGTAGAAACGTAGGAGGCTCCAAACTGTTTCCGGTAGGTCTGGTACGCCCAAACGGTGGAAACTGATAGGCTGCGATATTTGCCTAGAACGACCCATAGAGCATCGAGATCAGGCAAGGGATTAAGCTGTTCTCCCCGACCTGTAGACAGCATGGTTCCACCGGAGACACAGAACGGAACGTCAGACCCCAACTGTGCGCCCAGATCCCGAAGTTCCTGCTGAGTTAAGCCCAACTGCCACATCAAATCTAGCCCCACGAGAACTGCTGCTGCATTGGTGGAGCCTCCCGCCAAACCTGCCCCTACAGGGATATTCTTTTGAATGGTGATTTCAACCCCTCCAAATCGGGCATAGGCATCGGGGAATTCCTGGGCCATCAATTGCGCGGCTCGGTAAGCCAGATTTCGCTCGTCAGAGGGGACTTCGGGATGGTTACAGTGAACCACGATCGCATCCGTGCCAATGGCCCGCAGATCGATTCGATCTGCCAGATCAATGCTCTGCATCACCATCGCGAGTTCATGGTAGCCATCGGGCCGATCGCCAATGATTTCCAGGTAGAGATTGATCTTAGCCGCCGCAGTCAGGGAGTAGGAGCGCATACAGTTTCCAACTGATTACTCAAGGCAATCCACTGGGACAAACTCAAGTCCTCAGCACGAGCCTCAGGATTCACTTCTAATTGTTCCAGTAAGTGAACCAGTTGGTCACGATCAACCAGGCTTTTTAGCGTATTTCGCAACATTTTACGGCGGGTCGAAAAGCCCTGAGCCACGAGGGTCTCTAATCGATGGGGTTGGGTTGCAGGCACTTCCACCGGGCGAGGCTGTAGCCTGACGACTGCCGAATCCACTTTGGGCGGAGGATAAAATGCTTCTGCTGGCACCATTGCAATCATTTCGGCACTTGCCAAATATTGCACCCGCACCGACAACGCCCCATACGCTTTCGAACTGGGACGGGCACAGAGCCGATCGGCGACCTCTTTCTGCACCAGCAGCACGATCGTTTCGTAAGGATGGGCAGCGGGATGGGAAATCTTCCCCAGGAGCTTTTCGAGAATTGGCCCTGTAATGTTATAGGGAATATTGGCAACGACTTTATTGGGGGAATGGAAGGCTGGGAAATCGTTTAGAAGCGCAGACATCTCCAGGGTGAGAAAATCCCCTTGCAGTAATAAAAAGTTCTCCCGTTGTCCTAGCTTTTTCGCCAACAATTGGCAAAGGTCCCGGTCAATCTCAACAGAGACGAGGGCAGCAACCCGCTGTAATAACTGCTGGGTTAACACCCCCTGACCGGGACCAATCTCCAACACCCGATCGCTGGCAGCCAGTTCGGCAGCCTTGACAATTTCATTCAAAGCCTTGTCACTGCGAAGCCAGTGCTGGGCAAATTGTTTACGGGGTTGGGGAGCCATGATCGAACCTAGTAGCGGGCTTCTTCCTGAAGTACCCCATCTTCCATGTGGGCTACCCGATCGGCTACGTCAATAATGCGGGGATCGTGACTGACCATCAACACGGTGCAACCCTCTTCCTTCGCCAACTGTCGCAACAGTTCCATGACCGCGTGACCGCTCTTAGAGTCCAGGGAAGCGGTGGGTTCATCCGCCATAATGATTTCGGGGCGACCTGCCAGGGCACGGGCGATCGCCACCCGTTGCTTCTGCCCACCCGATAAATTACGGGGCAGATTTTGGGCCTTATCCCCTAATCCCACATGGTCCAGCAACTCCTGAGCTTCTAACTTTGCTCTACGGCCCTGAATTCCTTTCAGGTTCAGGCTAGTCATCACATTTTCCTGGGCTGTTAGAGCGGGGAAGAGGTTGAAATCTTGGAAGATAAACCCGATATGCTTACGGCGAAATTCCGTCAGGGTCGCGGCACTCATCTGGGTAGTTTCCTGGCCTAACAGGTAAACATTTCCCCCTGTCGGCGTTAACAACCCAGCCAGAATGGAAAGGAGCGTCGTCTTTCCAGACCCAGAAGGCCCCATGAGAAGTTGAATTTCCCCTTTTTGAATTTCCCAGTCAATCCCTTTCAGGATGCGGAGGGGCTGCCCGCCAGCAGCAACGGTCATCTCCACTCCATCTGCTACGATCGCCCCTGTTTTCAGGCGATTCGCCAGATTTGGGTTGGCCGTCGTGCGACCCGCAACTTTTTGAAGATCCAGTACAGAGTCAGTCATCAGCTTCAATGCTCGTAAATAGGGCGAATGAGTTCAACAGGCGGGTTTGGAGGGAACAGAAAAAGTTTGTTTTTATTTAGCAGTAACTTAGTATGGGCAAAGATGTTGTTTTTGTAACACTCCACTTTGGAACTTTAAGATTTAAAGACGATTGCCGGATCAACACGGGTTACTTTGTTAATGGCAAAGACCGCCGAGCCAAAGCACATGAGAATCGTGGTTCCAAGAACAATGAGGGCCGAAGTGGGGGTAATCAGGATCGTAATCCCCTGGGTCGCAGTCCAAACAGCTACACCACTACAGAGCGCAACTCCGGGAATATACCCCAGGATTGCCATCCAAAGAGCCTGTTCCATAATCACTCGGTAGATAAACCAATTAGACGCTCCCATCGCCTTCAGCGTTCCAAACTCCTTCAGGTGATCCGATACCGAGGAGTAGAGGATTTGGCCCACAATCACAATTCCGACAATTACCCCGACCGCAGCCCCCAAACCGAGAATAAAACCGATTCCCGATCGTTCTTGCCAGTAGTCTCGCGTCCGTTGGGACATCTCTTGGCGGGTGTAGGCGCGGGTGTAGGGAAGGGTGCTGTTCAAGCGAGTCTTCAAGTCCTCCAGATTTTGGCCCGGTTCAGCCCTCACTAAAATAAAGGTGATAGGATCGCTGGCAGCGAGCGCCTTAGGCGTATCGGGAGCATCAATAACCTGCTTGTCGGTGGGATTAAACCCCGTTGTTGGACGAAAGTTCGTATAGGTGTTGGCACTGCGTAACGAAGTAAAGATGAGATTATCAAATACCAGAATTTTGGTGCCTTGAGTCAACCCTGCGACCGTCGCCGGAAGCGCATTGATCGTTCCTGATTCGCCTGTATCCTTTAGATTCAAGGACTTCAAGCTACTCTGGTCAATCAAGATCCGATAGGGATCGGTCAGATCACTGAAATTCCCCCTGACAGGAGTACCTGGCAGGGGAAAGAGCAACCCATTGGGAAGGGCACCGATCATTGTGGCAGAGGCGACGCGATCGAGACGAGGTTGCCGCCAAAGAACCCCCTGGATAATCACAGCTTCTGCCTGAGCCACCCCCTCGACATCCTGGGCCTGGGCTAACCTCCGATAGGGAATGGGTTGCGTCAGGGCCAGGTGTTCCATATTTTCGGAAGCCACCCAGATATCCGCCCGTGACTGATCGATCAGCATGGACGAGGACTTGGCAAATCCAGTTTGCAGCCCTGTCTGAATCGTCACCAGACTGACCGCAAACATAATACCCGCCTGAGCTACCAGGAATCGAGGAATGTCCTCCAGTAGATTTTTGCGGGCGATCGAAGCCATAGTCCAACGTCCTCAAAGTAATGAACCTACTGAGCGGAATAAACCCGTCCTTTCCAGGAACCGCCCCTTCCCTGCCAGTGACGCAAGGCTGAGTCAACAGTCATCAGAGTATAGAGAAACGCAATCAGGGGTAAACAAAACGCAAAAAGGGGAGAACATCGATAGAAGCGTACGGTCGGCCAGTAGGCAAAAGCCATGAGCAACCAGATCATGAGACTCAAAAACGCTAGAGTCCAGTTTCCAATATAAACCCCAACAACTAGGCCCCCAACCAACCCAACGGGAGCGGTTAAATAAACCAAACTCATTCCTATTATGGTTCCGACTAACAGAAAAGGTGAATACCCTAACTGGGTGAAAGCAGTCCGAGCAACCATGTTCCAGATGGTAGAAAGATCGGGATAGGGACGGAGACTATAGACGGAGTGAGTTAACCCTAACCAGATCCGACCTGTGGGAGGGGCTGTTTCAGGATTACCAGAAGACTTTACTGCGTGAGCCAGAGAACAGTCATCAATTAAGGCTTGGCGAATTCGGGAAATGCCACCAATGCGCGTCAGGGCATCACGGCGCATCAGAATACAGCCGCCCGCTGCGGCTGCGGTCGATCGTCGAGGATCATTGACCCAGGGAAAGGGATAGAGCTTCTCAAAGAAAAAGACAAAGGCCGGAATCAATAGCTTTTCCCAGAAACTCTTGCACCGAAGGAAAACCATCAGGGAAGTCAGGTCTAACTGTTCTTGCTCTGCCTTCAGGACCAAGTTGGGAAGCGTCTGGGGACCGTGTTCAATATCCGCATCCGTCAGCAGGATGTAATCAGGAGCAGGAGAAACCTGACAGGCCCACCGTGTTCCCTGATCCATCGCCCAGAGCTTCCCTGTCCACCCTGCCGGAAGGTCTTCAGAACAAATGACCTGAAGCCGATCGGATTTCGATAACTTCTGAGCAACGGTTCGAGCAACCGCTGCCGTTCCGTCCGTACTCTGGTCATCAACCAGGATGACTGTAAACGAGCCGGGATAGTCTTGCTGGAGTAACGAGTTTAGTGTGATAGGTAGTAATTCTGCTTCGTTTCGGGCAGGCACAACCGCGCAGACAGAGGGCCACCGAGCCAGGGAAGACCCTTGCCGATCGCCTGTCCGATCGCCTGCTGTTTCATCTGGCAATGCTTTATCTGGCAATGCTTCATCTAACAACTGGTCCGATCGCCAGAACTGACCCCAAAACAAGAGTAGAAATAGCCAAATGAACGCTGACAACCCTGTCAGCCCTAGAGCAATTTCAATACCCAATTTTAATAACCGCCACTGTCCACGTTACTCCTCACACGATCGAGAATACACCATTGACCCGGAAACCACTCTGTTCAATTCACGACACTTTGCGAAGGATGAAGAACCATGCGGATGATGAAGAAGCGTGAAGCATGTACAATTTGGTTGCAAAGACGCAGGTTTTTGAAGGGTAAGGACCAGACATGCAAACTCAGGACAGAACCGTGATTTCCCAGGTAGAGAAGGCGATCGCCGCCAGCCAATCCTATCTGCTGTCTACCCAGAAACCGGATGGCTACTGGTGGGTAGAACTGGAATCAAACGTCACGATTACGGCAGAAGTGGTCTTACTTCACAAGATCTGGGGCACTGACAAGACCCGTCCCCTTCACAAAGTTGAAAAGTATCTGCGCGATCAACAACGGACCCATGGCGGTTGGGAACTTTTCTACGGCGATGGAGGGGATTTAAGTACCACCGTTGAAGCGTACATGGCTTTGAAATTGCTAGGAGTCTCAACAGAAGACCCGGTAATGGCGAAGGCACGACAATTTATTTTGCAAAGAGGCGGAATCAGCCGCACTCGGATCTTTACCAAACTCCACCTCGCCCTGATTGGCTGTTATGACTGGCAGGGTCTACCTTCCCTGCCCGCCTGGGTCATGTTGCTGCCCGAAAACTTCTTTTTCAATATTTACGAGATGTCCAGTTGGGCGAGAGGAAGCACCGTCCCCCTGCTGATTGTTTTCGACAAGAAGCCCGTCTTTCAGGTTGAACCGGGGATTACGCTGAACGAACTCTATAGCGAAGGCATTGAAAACGTTCGGTATGAGCTTCCCCGTAGTTCCGATTGGACTGATTTATTTCTCCTGCTCGATAATCTCTTCAAATTTGCCGAAACCCTCAATCTGGTTCCCTTTCGGGAAGAGGGACTCGCTGCCGCAGAACGGTGGGTCCTGGAACGACAGGAAGTGACAGGAGACTGGGGTGGGATCATTCCAGCCATGCTGAATTCCCTGCTGGGTCTGCGCTGCTTGGGCTATGACGCGAATGATCCCATTATCGAGCGAGGCTTGAAGGCCGTTGATAATTTTGCGATCGAAACTGAGGATACCTACCGCGTTCAGCCCTGCATCTCACCCGTTTGGGATACAGCCCTTGTGATGCGATCGTTGGTTGATTCGGGTCTTGCCCCCGACCATCCCGCTCTCGTGAAAGGAGGGCAGTGGTTAATCGATAAGCAAATCCTTGATTATGGGGATTGGGCAGTAAAAAACCGTCAAGGCAAGCCCGGAGCATGGGCCTTTGAATTCGATAACCGCTTTTATCCTGACGTAGACGATACGGCGGTGGTCGTGATGGCTCTGCAAGCAATCCAGATGCCGAAAGAGACCCTCAAGCAAGCCGCAGTCAAACGGGCCGTTGATTGGATTGCAACAATGCAGTGTAAGCCCGGAGGCTGGGCCGCTTTTGATATTGATAACGATCAGGACTGGATCAATGCCGTTCCCTATGGGGATTTGAAAGCCATGATCGATCCCAACACTGCTGATGTCACAGCACGGGTGTTAGAAATGCTGGGTCGCGGGGACTTGACGATGGCTCAGAGCCGGATCGATCGTGCCCTCGCTTATCTGTATCAGGAGCAGGAATCCGAAGGCTGCTGGTTTGGGCGATGGGGCGTAAACTACATCTATGGTACCAGTGGGGTACTCGCTGCCCTGGCTGTCCTGAAGCCCAAGGCTCATCTACCCGCGATCGAGCGGGGCACAAACTGGCTCGTGAGTTGTCAGAATTCTGATGGCGGATGGGGGGAAACTTGCTTCAGCTACAATGATCCGTCCCTCAAGGGTAAGGGAGACAGTACCCCTTCCCAAACGGCCTGGGCTTTAATTGGTTTACTTGCGGCTGGGGATGCAACGGGACAGTACGCTAGAGAGGCGATCGAACAAGGGGTGCAGTATTTACTGAAGACTCAGCGATCCGATGGCACCTGGGACGAGGATTACTTTACAGGAACGGGCTTTCCCTGCCATTTTTACTTGAAATATCACCTGTATCAACAACACTTCCCTTTGACTGCTCTGGGTCGATATCAGGTTCGATTCGGTTCCTAACCCAGTAAAACTAACCCAATAAAAAGCCCTACGGCAGAAGGGCAGCAGGGCAAAGACAGTTAAACGCTTTTCTCTAGTGTGCGGGAGGTTCAGCATTTTCCACGAATCTCCTGTGCCGCTTTCTAGAGCGTCCATTCCCCTGGAAAAATGATCACTCTGCTAAATGGGGATCTTTCAGGGTGGCAGGAGAAGCGGGGGCATGACTCTCCGGGACATTTTTTGCAGGAGCAGTCTTTTCAGTCTTCGGAACAGCGGGTTTCTCAGGATGTCCTTCTCGCTGCTTTAAATCGGGTGGGTGAAACGCAGGAGCCTGGTGGGTCGGAGTTGTAGGAGGGGGCATCATCACCCGATAAACCGCCCAACCGCTGCCTAACCCCAAGAAACCCAGGAGGAGTAAAGTCCAAAAAGTAATGGAGCGTCGAACTCCTAACACTTGCAAATCCAGCCGTAGCAAGCCTGATGCTGCCAATCCCACCAGTACATGGGCTAGTTCTGGAGACGTAAGAAGAAACAGAACCCCGACAGACGCTAGAGTTAAACCAAAAATCAGTCTGACTCCGCTCGACATCACCCAATTGATGAAGCGAGTTGCGACCCGACGCGGAGGAGAAGTCAGGACGATCGCCTGAAAAACGAGAAAAGCAATCACCAGAAGCAGGGTGATCTGATAGGGCGTAAACCGAAAGAGATACCAGCCAAACAGTCCATAGGCAAGAACCAACAGGACGATCGAAATCCAGGGTACTTTCTTGAGCATGAATCAATTTTTACCCAAACAAAGGCTCATCGGTGGGTCGTGGGGCATGACTCACAATCACTTCATGACCCGTCTCAATTTGCAGCCGATCGCAAGCGCTACCATTCACTACCGCAATCTCTAGCCAGCCGTGGCTACCCATTAAGGCAATGAGCGTGCCAGGAGGCGCATCGCTGTAGGTCTGGCGGAGGGAAAGCTGTGTCTGCTCAACTTGAATGACTGAATTTGCCATCGTCAAGGCGGTGGCAGGAATATTTGTGATGACATTGCCAAAAGTATCGATCGCCTGAACGCTTCCTCGGACTATATTGACTTCTTGAGTCAGAGGAGGGATTGCCAATTGAACAAGCCCTTGGGGATCGATGGGAGTTCCCAGATCGGTCAGGGGTATCCCACTTGCGAGATGGGCTGCAACGGGGGCAAAGATATCCCGACCATGAAATGTTTTACTAGGATTGGGAGTGCGCCAATACTGGGATTGGGTTAGCTCTACCGCTGCGATCGCGGAAGTTTGACTCAACACACCACTGAATAGGCCATTATCTGGTCCTACCAAGAATCCACCCGCAAAAGAGACAGCGATTGCCCGTCGCTGACCCCCGACCCCCGGATCAACGACTCCTAAGTGGACTGTATCTGCGGCAAAGTAAGGAACCGCCATCATCAGGTTGAAGCGGGCCATCGCAACGTTCTGGGGAGGGATCTGGTGAGTCAGGTCAATGAGGGAGAGGTGAGGATTGATCTGGAGCATGACCCCCTTCATCACTGCAACGTAGGGATCTTGCAATCCAAAATCCGTGAGGAGGGTCAAGATCATGAGAAATATGATTCCTTATCTTTCAATTAAAATTTGTGTAATAAAACAATTCTTAAGTGCCACAAGAATTATTGAACTCCATTTGATATTCGATCGCATTGGTTTTAAACGATCAATGGACAAACACCTTTAAACCCATAAAGCAATACAAAGCTTCATCAAGCAGTATCAAGCGATGAGTAAATAATTAATTCAACTCAGAAAAAAGACTGAAAGTTTTGCCACAATAAAAGTATCAAAGAGTTGTTCAAGAGTTTGAATATCTGGCACCCTTAGTAAACAATTTAATTCCACAGAAAATTGCCAGAAATAGCTTTGGACAAATGATCCCAGGTTCGTTATCACGAACCAACTTCGAATAGATCGGCAAACGATTTGAGGGGAAAAATATGAAGTTCCGTAAAATACTGGATGATACAACTCAATTCATTTCGGTAGCACTAACCCGGATTTTTGGCCCCAATGATAATTCCTATCCAGACAGTGGGGTTCAACCCTATGATGGTGATCCCTACCATCCAACTCGTTCACAAGATTAGATCTTTCGCAGGAGAGATTCCTAATGGCTTGGGGGCCATTATGTCCAAATGTCCAGGTCAATCTTCTTGAGATTTTAGAGAGTTCAACTGAGTAATAAAGGTTAAGAATTCGGTGAAGAGCTATTCTTCACCGAATTTATTTATGCATTTACTGCTTTAAGTATTTTTAAGTATTGATTCCTCTAAGAATTCACTTTTACCCCCTTAGAATTAAGGAGATTCTTGTTTGGAATGTTTGAAAAACAGGTTGACAACTACAATGGGTGTTTCGATCGAAGTTAATAACAGTAATTTTGCAGCGGAAGTTTTAGAACGATCGCAGGAAATGCCCGTTCTGGTTGATTTTTTTGCCCAATGGTGTGGCCCCTGTAAGATGCTGAAACCGATTTTGGAAAAGCTCGTTCAGGAATATGATGTCGCCTTAGCCAAAGTTGATATTGATCAGAATCCTGAGTTGGCCCAGGCTTTTAAGGTTGAAGGGGTTCCTGATGTGCGGGTTGTGATGCAGAGGCAGGTCTATGATGGATTTGTCGGAGTTTTGCCAGAACCCGATCTGCGAAACTTGCTTAGTACCCGGTTTCAGCTTCATTCTCGATTAGACACAGCTTTGATGACCGCAGCAGAGGCGGCGATCAACCAAGATTGGCAAACTGCCCGGACCCAATTTGATGCTTTGTTGTCCCAATATCCTGACGATCGGCGAGTTTGGTTGGAAGCAGCCCAGTTTGCAATTCAAGTTCATGAATTAGACCGAGCGGAAGCATTGCTATCGGGCATTCAGGACCACGAAAAGCAGTATGGAACAACGGCTAAAGCCCTCCGATCCCTGATTCAAATGCAGCGGGATCTAGATGAAATCGTTGCCGAAACAGAGTTGGACGAGATGTTTTTGGAAGCTACCCGTCTCACGCTGCAAGGCCAATCAGAAACGGCTTTAGAGAAGTTTTTAGAGATTTTGAGCCGCGATCGGAAGTATCGAAATGACGGTGCCCGGAAAGCAATGTTAACCATCTTTGATTTGTTGGGGGATGACGATCCCCTCACTCGCACCTACCGGAAGCGTTTGATGCAAGCCTTGTACTGATTCCAATTTTGATAGTCAACGTCTCGTTCCCACATTCCCTAATCCCTGCAAAATGCCCCGACCAATGAGGCCAATCCCACGCCCCACCACCTCAGTCAGCACATAGATTAGACCACTTCCCACAAAACTCACAGCCGATCGTACCCGAGGGGCAACGGCATCCCGTGCTTCCAAGAGCAGGGTTACAACCAGGGGAACTCCGCTCAGTTGGTCCAGTTCCGCTCGACGGTGGGCGTAGATCGCAGTCTGGCGAATCCCGAATTCTGTCAGAACGAACAAAGGATATTGGCTCTCAAAGATCGCTTTTGGTTCCTGAAACGAACGTTCCAGGCGATATTTCCAGGAAAGTTGGTTCCGAAACCGCTCAATTTCGCGGGTTGACAGAAGACGGCGATTGTAAAAGTTACGTTTTATCGTTTCTAGATCTGCGAAGTGATTGAGGAGGGGTTGTAGAACCGCATTTCCCACTTGCAGCAGCAAATGGTTGAGTAGCATTTCTGCCCGACCCATTGCTTCGGGAGAACCTGCTGCAACCGTCATTTGGTCGATTGTCAGGGGCGTTTCAAACAGCAGGTGACACAACAATTCGCCAGCCAGGGGAATTTTATCTAAGATTTCCCGTTGTACGGCATCCCGATCTTGCAACAGAGCCTCTACGATTTCAATAGAACGACCCTCTCGGATCTCCAGGGTGTAATACTTCCCGAATAAATCGGTGGTTGCGGCTTGCCAGAGGTCTTGCAGAAGGAGGGACTGCTTTTCCATCACCTGATCCCGGTTCACCTGAGAAAAG
>JANRKG010000447.1:0-3792 GCA_033763635.1 Leptolyngbyaceae cyanobacterium bins.59 | reverse complement strand
CCATTGTGGTTGGCTCTGGAGCCACAGGCGGAATTGCCGCTAAAGAATTAAGTGAACGAGGTTTAACAGTCCTGGTTTTAGATGCCGGACCCCAATTAGAACCTAAGACAGCGTTGGGGACGGAACCGGGAAACTTGGCCCGTCGCTTCCGTAATCTGTTTGTCACTCGGAATCAGTCTTATCAAGCCCTGCATCCAGGGTATTGGAAAACAAATCCCGATTTATTTATCAACGAGAAAGAAAACCCCTATACGACTCCTCCCGATCGCCCCTATTACTGGATGCGAGGACGGCAGGTGGGCGGCAAGAGCTTGACCTGGGGCGGGATTACCCTCCGCCTGTCCGATTATGAATTCAAAGCCGCCAGTCGCGACGGGCACGGGGAAGATTGGCCGATCGGTCACGCAGATCTGGCTCCCTACTACGATCGCCTCGAACGCTTCCTCCGCGTCCAGGGGGCACAGGATGGGCTTCCCCAACTCCCAGACGGTCACTACTTGCCTCCTCCTGACCTGACCCCCTCAGAGGAGTATTTCAAAACGGTTGCGAAGGAACATTGGCCCGATCGCCCCTTTATCATTTCACGGGGTTTTTCCCGCCATATCCCGACGGCTGACAAACCCTGGCCCCAGTCCTCCAGTGTTGGCTCTTCTCTCAAAGCAGCTCTGTTGACTGGGAAGGTGACGTTACAGCCAGATGCGATCGTCAGTCATCTCCTATTCGACCCTAAAACCCGTCAGGCGCAAGGTATCGGGTACATTCATCGTGTCAACAAAACGGCCCATGAAGTGCGGGGGCGCATTGTGGTTTTATGCGCCTCAACGATCGAATCCCTGCGAATTCTGCTGCACTCCACCGAACAACACCAACCTGGAGGGTTAATCAACGAATCAGGGTTGCTGGGGCGTTATCTCATGGATCACATCTCCACCATGAGTTTCTTTACCCTCCCGCAATTCAAGCAGCCTTCTCCAGCCTTTGAACTTTCAGGATGCGATAGCTTCTTCATTCCCCGGTTTTCCAATCTCGACCAGCAAGAAGGGGCATTCCTGCGGGGATATGGTCTTTGGGGTGGCATTCAACGGTTTTATGTCCCTAACTTAGTCCGCAACTTTGGGGAAAGTGCAGTGGGGTTTTTGGTGGGTCATGGAGAAGTTCTGCCCCACGAGAACAACCAGGTGCAACTCAATACGGAAAGGGTAGATGCCTGGGGAATCCCCGTGCCCCATATTGACTGTGGTTGGACAGAGAATGAACAGAACATGCTGGCCCACATGAAAAGCCAGATTCGGGAGCTAGTCGAACTCAGCGGGGGCCATTGCATCCGATTAACAGACTTATTCAAAGCCCCCTTCTATCCCCAAACCCTTCGCAATTTGGAAGAACAGGTGATGTTCTCAGCCCCCCCAGGATTTTATATTCATGAAGTGGGGGGTGCCCGGATGGGAACGTCTCCTAAAACTTCCGTCCTCAATCCCTATAACCAATGCTGGGAAACCCCAAACCTTCTAGTCGTCGATGGAGCGTGCTGGCCTTCAGCAGGTTGGCAAAATCCAACGCTGACGGAAATGGCAATTACGGCACGGGCCTGTGAACACATTGTCAAGACATGGCAGTACCACCGAGCAGGGGATCAAATTCAGCAGGATTTTGGGGGTAGGGATTAGAAGTCATGATTATTCTGCCTGGTGAATGGGTCATTTGGGCGTTGCAATGAGCCGTTAAGCTGGGTGGGTCAGGGATTGTTGAACAGAGGCAGAATTCCCAACCTGTCGTAGGTTGACCTCACTTTAGAAATCACCCACCCAGAATCGCTCATTTTTTAGTCCTGAAGTTTGTCTGCAAATTTTCCAATCTCCCCTTAAGATTGATTATTCTATTCAGGTAAACAACCGACTTAAAGGGAATAAAGCTTTTCCCTACAAACGATTTAGGACTGCTATATGTTAAGATAGAATTTCGCAATTTACGTCCGGTCTGTTATTGCGTATTGGAACTTGTTCATTCAAGCCATCCATAAAACAACTATCTATTGCTCTTAGGCTGGTCCCAGCATTCTATTGGGGATAGGGGCACAACCAGGAGCGATCTAATCTATGACATTTCATACCCTCGGTCTTTCGACCGAATTGCTGCGTGCTGTTAATGACGAAGGCTACACCACAGCAACCCCAATCCAGGAGCAGGCCATCCCGGCGATTTTGCAGGGACGCGATGTTTTTGCCAGTGCCCAAACAGGAACGGGTAAAACCGCCGGCTTTACGCTACCGTTACTGCAACGCCTCAACCTTTCATCCCCTGAGAAAAGTTATCGCCACCCGCGTGCGCTCATCCTGACCCCAACCCGTGAACTATCAGCCTAGGTCGGTGATAGCGTCAAAACCTACGGCAAATATCTGGCTCTTAAGTCAGCGATCGTTTATGGGGGGGTCGGCTTTGTGCCGCAAGTGCAGGCGTTGAAACGGGGAGTGGATATTGTCGTCGCAACTCCCGGACGATTATTGGATCACCTGGCGCAGAAGACCATTGATCTGTCCCAGATTGAAATTGTAGTGCTGGATGAGTGCGATCGCATGTTGGATATGGGATTCATCCACGACATTCGCAAAATTTTGGCCAAATTACCTGTTTCTCGACAGATGTTAATGTTTTCTGCCACCTTTTCACCCGCGATCCGGAAATTGGCTGAAACATTGCTCAAGCAACCCGTTCAGATTGAAGTCGCCCCTCGTAACACCGCGGCAGAACAAGTTGAACAGATTGTGCATCCAGTGGATCGTAATCGTAAGCGAGAATTACTGTCTTATCTGATTGGTTTTAATAATTGGAAACAGGTTTTGGTCTTTACCCGCACCAAACACGGGGCGAACCGATTGGCGGAGCAACTGTCTCAAGATGGGCTGAAAGCGGCTGCGATTCATGGCAATAAAACCCAGTCTGCCCGTACTCGTGCTCTGAATGACTTTAAGCAAGGGAAGGTGCGTGTCCTCGTTGCCACCGATGTCGCCTCCCGCGGGTTAGACATTGATCAACTGCCTCACGTGGTGAACTTTGAACTACCAAACGTGCCGGAAGACTACGTGCATCGGATTGGTCGGACGGGGCGTGCGGGTCATGCCGGACAGGCAATTTCTCTGGTCTCTCAAGATGAAAACTCCCTTTTGCAAGGAATTGAGCAGCTATTAAAGCGCAAACTAACAACAGGTATGATTCTGGGATACGAGCCAACGGCTTCTTCGCAGTTACAGGCAACAGGGCAACCTGACCAACAGCGATCGAAACAACATCGAGGTGGACAGCGTCAAACTCACTCTGCTTCATCTCCTTCCCGTGGAAAAAAATCCACTGCTACTGGAAATCGCTCACGTAAACAGCTTCGCCCAGTTTGACGTACCCATCGCGAGAGAATATTTGTATTGATGTCTACTCTTTGATGCCGCCATGAGCGTTTACTTAAACCGATTCTTGAAGGACGACTGTTGCAGGAGGAATCGGCTGATGCATCGTCTCTGCACGATCGCTTGGCAAGAACCCCCTGGATCACCCTCACGGCAACCCTTTACCCGGTAGAGAGGCAGAACTGAGACGATGCTATCCATTTCCAGCACAGTTGCAATTCCAGACCACGAGATTGAGATGAGCGCGGTGCGATCTCAAGGTGCGGGTGGGCAGAATGTCAACAAGGTGGCAAGTGCCATTCACCTGCGGTTTGACATTCTGGCATCTTCATTACCCCAGCAATACAAAGAACGGTTGCTCAAGCTCAATGACCAGCGCATTACTAAAGAGGGC
>JANRKG010000446.1:0-12557 GCA_033763635.1 Leptolyngbyaceae cyanobacterium bins.59 | reverse complement strand
GGACCTGCTGCGGGGGGGCTGGTGTCGCTGGGGCTGCTGCTGGTGGGGATGATCCTGTCCCACCAGGGGAGTTTGTTTCAGGTGCCGACCGAGTTCTTTCAAGGATCGATTTTGGTAGGGACTCTGGCGCGGGTGGTTCTGGGACCAGAGTTACAACGGGCGATCGTCGATGTCCATCCCCTCGTCGTCGTGGGTTGGTTGGGCCTGGTGATTACTGCCCTGAACTTGATGCCTGCGGGCCAGCTAGACGGGGGACGTATCATCCAGGCGATTTACGGACGCAAAACAGCGGGACGGCTGACCCTGGCAACCCTGGCGGTACTGGCGATCGCAGCCCTGGCAAATCCCCTGGCTTTGTACTGGGCGGTGATTATTCTGTTGCTTCAACGGGATCTGGAACGTCCCAGTCTGAACGAGTTAGTCGAGCCGGATGACGCACGGGCCGCCTTAGCTTTGTTAGCCTTGTTTTTGATGATTACCACCCTACTGCCGCTCACTCCCAGTCTGGCAGGCCGCTTGGGCATCGGGATCTAGAAGCAGGTCGCTTGAGGAATGAAGGTCATCTATCAGACGCTTGTGTTTGCGGCCCTCGTTCTCTCAGTGATTCTGTGCCTTGAATTGCTAACGGATGGTTACGCAAGCTTTAACCTGGCTCTTCAGGGGAAAGCCGTTTCCCTGGCTCCTCCGTTTCCGGTGCGGTTACGCTTTGGTCTGGCTTACCTGGGCATCCACCTCATTTATCTTCTCTGGGTAGGAAGGTGGTTAAAGCGATCGAAGGTCACTTCCCCCTCAGAGATTCCCCTCAAATTTTTTTACAGTGCGTTCCCCCGTGCTGGCTTTGCTGCGGTCGTCCGCAAGTCCCTGATTTTTCTCATCCTCGCTTTTCTGACCTATCCCATTAGTACAGATATTTACCTGTATCTCCACTATGGCTTGATGGGGTTAGAGGGAGTCAATCCCTACCTTGTCCGTGCGGGAGACTTTGCATCGATCCTGACTCCTCTCCTGCGCTGGTTCCAAAGTTCAACCTACGGCCCTGTCTCCCAAATTTTTTTCATGGGGGCGGCGGCCCTGGTGCCATTCAGTCCTTTAGCGGCTGTCTATGGCTTCAAGTTCCTCTGCCTGTTGAGTCACTTATGGAATGGGTTACTGGTCTGGCACATCCTGAAGGAATCGAACGATCGAGAATCTTTAACCCTGGCCTATGTTGTCAATCCTGTCTTGCTCTTTGAACAAATTGGAGCGGCCCATGTGGATGTCTTTGTCTGTACTGCCCTGTTGGTGCTCATTTACAGTGTCAAGCAACGACAATATTTGACAGCAATGGTGGCAGGGTGGTTAGGAGTATTAGCGAAGACGATTCCCATTCTCTGGTTGCCTTTGGGCATCGTTTTTCTGCTGCGACGGGGGCAATGGGGGCGATTGGGACTGGCCTTCGTGATCATAGGGGGATCGATCGCATCCCTGACCCATACCCTACTGCCAACGATCGCCGCATGGCAAAGTCTACTAAATCCGGGGGTCGCGGGTAAGTCGATTAACTCCTTACAGGCCATTCTGCACCTGTTTTTGCTTCAGTCTCCCCAGGTAGCAATCCCTACCCGATTAGCGATCGTGGCTCAATTTCAGCTTGTTACGCTGGTTGTCTGTGGAGGCTACTATCTTTTTGCCCTCCTGAAACTCATGATGGCCTCAAAAGCTTCGGAGGATCGGTTTATTTTAGAAATGGGCTGGGTGGTGCTGCTGCTGCTGCTGTTTGCCACCCCCTGGCTCATGCCCTGGTACATCTCTGTCCTGATACCCATCGCCATTGTCCAACCCCACGCCCGCCGATTTGGGTCACTCGTCTTGCTAGCGAGTTTCACGGCCAGTTGCTCCTACTTGCTCATTGGCACAGGGTATCTTCAGGGGGCGGTTGTTGTAGGGATTCCCATTCTGGTTTTGTTATTCCAATTGTTGCAACCTTCAAATCAGCAGGAGTATTCGGCGCGATGAAAAAGCTACTGGTGACAGGGGCGAGTGGATTTTTGGGATGGAATCTCTGTGAAGTGGCGCGATCGAATTGGGAAGTGTATGGAACCTATCTCCATAAACCCTTTCAGATGTCGGGAGTCAAGTCTATCCAATTGGATCTGACGAATCAGGCCGACCTGCGACGGGTTTTTCAGGAGGTTCAACCTGCGGGGGTGGTTCACTTGGGGGCACTCTCCAAGCCGAATGATTGCCAAAACCAGCCTGAGCTTTCCTATACCATTAATGTCGTCGCTTCACGGGAAATTGCGGGGTTGTGTGCCGACAGGGAAATTCCCTGTGCATTTACCTCAACGGATCTAGTCTTTGATGGATTGAATGCACCCTATCGGGAAACAGACCCCGTATCGCCTGTAAATCTGTATGGGGAACAGAAGGTCAAAGCCGAGGAGGAAATGCTGGCCCGCTACCCCCAGACCGCTGTGTGCCGGATGCCGTTGATGTTTGGGGTGGCGGAAACCGCCCCCAGTTTTCTCCAGCCGTTTGTGAAGATGTTGCGCGATCGTCAGGAACTAAAGCTTTTTGTGGATGAGTTTCGCACTCCGGTAGGGGCGAAGACGGCAGCACGGGGGCTACTACTGGCTTTGGAGAAGGCTCAGGGACGGTTGCATTTGGGAGGACGAGAACGTATTTCCCGTTATGAGTTTGGGCAACGGATGGTGGAGGTTCTGGCGTTGCCGAGGGAGGGTCTCCAGGCATGCCGACAGGCCGATGTGCAGATGGCAGCTCCCCGTCCTCCTGATGTCAGTTTGGATAGTTCACGGGCCTTTACCCTGGGATATGCTCCCCCCTCCGTCCGAGAGGAATTGGAGCAGTTACGGGGTCAGGTATAACACCGCTGTGGTAGGCGAAGAAAAAAACAGGACAGGTGACCGTTTAAACCGATCGTTTCGTAAGCATTTACCCTCTGCCCTCCTTCTGCCCTCTACCTTCTGCCTTCTAACGAAATCCAATCTGCAAAATAGAGAAATCATCGTCAAAAGTACCCCGGAGACTATTGGCCTGAATATGTTCCAGAATGTGGGGCAATGTCTGAGCGGAATTCTCAAGGTGCATTTCACAATGGCACAGCAGTAACTCAATAAAGCGATCGAGTCCTAAAAGCTGACCATCCTTCTGGGCCACTTCATAAACTCCATCACTAATCACATACAGGGTACTGGATTCACTGATTTCACAGCGCTCATTTCCATACTGGACATCCGGTATCATCCCAATGGGGAGTCCCTTCCCCTTCAATCGGGTTGCTTTCAGGGACTTGTTGGAATCCTGAGATAACAAGATAGCGGGAGGATGGCCCGCGCTGGCATAGGTCAGTTGGCGGGAAATTCGGTTATACACCCCGTACCAGAGGGTGAAGTATTTATCATTGCGATCGTCCATCTGGAAGCTGTCGTTCAATGCCTGGAGAACCTGAGCAGGTTGGTAGAAGTTGACATTATCAAGCGCCTGGGATCGCATCAGGTTGAGCATGGAGACAGAGAGTAAAGCGGCTCCCAATCCATGCCCCGATACGTCTAGCAGGTAGATCGCCAGGAAGTCAGGATCAAGCCAGAAGTAGTCAAAGCAATCACCCCCCAGTTGGCGAGAGGGCATGAAGCAGGGGGTGATGGATACGGCACCTTTTACCGGAGGGGGGAGTAGCGATCGCACATAGTCCGCTGCTTCAACCAGTTCGTCTTCCAGGGCTTGCCGCTGGTCCTTCAGGGTGCTGGTTAATTCTGCCAGGGCTTGATTTTTGGCTTGTAAGTCTCGTGTCAGTTGGTGGATGCGTAATCCGGCCCGCACCCGTGCTTTCAGTTCATTCATCTCCACAGGTTTTGCCAGAAAATCATCCGCGCCTGTATCGAGACCCTGAACCCGATCCTCAACGCCTCCCCGTGAGGTGAGCAAAATAAAAAAAGTGGTAGACAAGTCAGGATCGGCCTTCACCCGACGGCAGACCTCCAGCCCATCCATTTTGGGCATCATCCAATCACAGATAATCATTGCCGGACGAATGTGCTGTGCCTGAGCAAGTCCTTCCTCTCCATCACAGGCTGAATAAACTTCATACCCCTGTTTCTGTAAGGTTTTGGACAACAGAAGGCGATTCACTGAATTGTCATCTATGAGTAAGATTTGAAACATAATTAATGCAGATCGAAGTAAACGATCGCATAGAAAATCTTGACGAGCTGAATGTATTTTTTCTTACTTACAAAAAAGTCTAAGAGAGAAATACTCTTAAATTTAATTTAATGAGGAATTCTACTTGTCCAGGATCTTACCCTCCCTCTCTTTATCCTGCATCTCATTGCAATTGTGTGCAGTTACAATCTGTGCAGTTACAATCTTAGTCATCAATGACACAGAACTGGTATGACATCGATCGAGCCAAATGACTCGCAGATTCTTCAGAAAATTCACTTACGAGTCAAGTCAGTTCCGACCGCTTCAGGCGAAGTTTTAGCCTGGTTTGAGAGATTAAACCAGTCCCCTGTGCTTGATAAAACTGTTTGGTGGCAGTGTCAGACGGCCCTTAAAGAAGGGTTTGACAATGTAGTAGAGTATGCCCACAAAAATTTGCCGACTGAAACGCCGATCGATCTGGAGGCGATTCGCTTTCAAAGACGAATTGAGATTCGCATTTGGGATTATGGCTCACCTTTTGATCTGGCCCGCAAGTTACAGGAAATGCCGGAACTGGAAGAAAACGATGCGGATCACGGTCGAGGGCTGAAAATCATGCAGAGAATCGCTGATACCCTGGCCTATCTACGTACAGAAGATAATCGCAATTGCCTCCTGATTATCAAGCAGTATTAAGGAAATTTCCAGAAAAGAGTTTATCTGTGGGTTGCCCTTCGGCTGCGCTCAAGGGCGCGAGTGCTGGTTGAGCGAAGCCGCAACCAGCGGGTAGATTGTTTGTCAGAAATCTCCTAATCGCTCAATTCTCAGGATTTTTCAAACTCCTTAGTTTTCGTTGCGATATAACGCTGGAGGTCTTGCAGTTTTCGTTTTAAGGTGAGGGTCAGGGCGTTCATTCCCTGAAGTTCCTGCCGTTTTGCTTTCTGTTCGATTTCGAAGGCTAAGTGGCGGATGGGTTCAATCCCTAAATAGGCGCTTGCTCCCTTAATATGGTGCGCGAGGTGGGCGAGCTTTTTGGCAAATTCACCGATTTCCAGGGGGGTTGCCACCTCAGCGCTCTGGGCTAAAACCTCCTGAAGTTGTTGCACAACCTTTTCCGTATCTTGGGCAAAAACCTGGAGGAGTTCCCGCCCAAAGGTGCGATCGCCTTCCGTTGTCGTATCCAAGACTTCCCAATTAATCAGGTAATCCGAGGCGGATAGCAAGGAAGAAACTTTGGGAACGGGAATGGGGGAGATGGGAACAGGTGGTATCTGGGATTTCAAAAGCCGCTGCCCCCAACGGCCCAGGGCTGCTGCAAGTTCCTCCCGACGGAGGGGCTTACTGAGGTAATCATCCATACCGACACTGAGGCAAAGGGCACGATCTTCAGGCATGGCATTGGCGGTCATGGCAATGATGATGGGTCGAGATAGGGAGCCTTCCAGTACCGAAGTTCCCTGTTTCTTTTGACGAATCTGTTGGGTGGCTTCATATCCATCCATCACAGGCATGTGGCAATCCATCAAAACGATGTCATAGTCACCTTGCATGACTTTTTCCACCGCTTCCTGTCCATTGACGGCAGTATCGGTTGCATAACCCAGGCTAAGAATTTGCTTGAGAATGACCTTCTGGTTCACTGTATTATCCTCCACCATCAGGATTTTGAGGGTTGCAAGTTGGGTATCAAGGGGTGGGGAGGATGGGGCAATTGTTAAGGAATGGCTTTTCTCCCGATTCGGTCCTTGAAGCTGGGTCACTGGCTCCTGGTCTGGGGAAGTGCCTTGCAGCAGATGTATCAAGCATTCCTGCAACCGACCTGCCTTGACAGGTTTAAAGAGCAATTCTCCTAAGTTGTGTTCTTTCACGGCCTGGGCTAACCACTGATGGCTAAAGGGTACGGTGATAATCAGGGGGGTAGTCAGATGAAGAACGGACTTCAGAAATTGCCGAGGAGACTGTTCTCCAACCGGAGACAGGCATAACTCTAGAATGGCAGCATCGTAGGGATTTTTTTGGGCGGCGGCGGCCTGAAGTTTCTCCAGGGCACTCTCCAACGTTGCGACTTCTTCCACTTGCATGCCCCATTGGGTTGCATAGTAGTTGAGAACTTGACGAGCAGTGGCGTTCGTATCCATCACCAGTAATTTTTTTCTAGCAAGCAAATAGGGTCGTGCTGGAAGGGGTGGGTTAGGCTGCTTGTCGAAGGTCAGGGTAAACCAAAATTGAGACCCCTGCCCCAGCGAACTGTGAACGCCAATCTCACCATCCATTAATTCAATCAGTTGCTTACAAATCGCCAGCCCCAGACCGGTTCCTCCATATCGCCGCGTTGTCGATGCATCCACCTGGCAAAATGGTTGGAATAACTTATCCTGCGCTTCTGGGGAAATGCCGATGCCAGTATCCGTGACGGACAGGATGAGGGTAGTCGTGGTCGGGGTTTCCGATTGCATTAAGACCTGAATCACCACTTCCCCAGTCTCAGTAAATTTAATCGCATTTCCCAATAAATTGAGCAGGATTTGCCGTAGTCGATTGGCATCTCCCCGCAGGTAGTTAGGCACATTCTGATAAATCAGGGTGATTAGCTCTAGCTTCTTTGCATGGGCACTGGCGGAAAGGAGGTCTGCCACTTCGGCAATACAGGAAGAAAGCTGAAAATCAAGGGTTTCTAGCTGGGTTTCTCCGGCTTCTAGTTTAGAAAAGTCCAGAATGTCGTTAATCAGAACGAGTAGATTATCGGTTCCTGCTCGGATGGTTTCTACAAAATCCCGCTGTTCTGGGTTAAGGGACGTGTCGGCAAGGAGGCAGGTCATCCCCAGGACGGCGTTCATCGGAGTGCGAATTTCATGGCTCATCATTGCCAGAAAAGCACTCTTGGCACGGGTTGCTTGCTCGGCTTCCCGACGGGCTACGTCCAGAGCCAGGTTTTGCTGAAGGAGTTGTTCCCGCTGCTGGGTCTCCTGGGTCAGTAGACGAGCCTGGGCAAGGGCTATGCCGACTTGGTTTGCTAATTGGCTGAGACACTCCACTTCAAAGGGTTTCCAGGCACGGGGGGCAGCGCATTGATGGGCAATGAGTAACCCCCAGAGTTGATTACTCTCTAGAATGGGCACCACTAAATTCGCCTGCACCTGGAACCTGGCTAGCATCTCTTGATGGCAAGGGGTCAGATCAGCCTGGGTGATGTCATTAAAGGCCTGAATGCGGCCTTTCTGGTATTGCAGCCATCGCCCATCCTGAAAACAGGTATCTTGAATATTCGTACCCAGAGTTGAGAACCAGCCCGGAGCCACCGACTCTACGGCGACCGTACCATTCCAATCAGGCTGAAATTGGTAAATCAACACCCGATCGGCCTGAAGAAAGTGGCGGACCTCATCAACGGTGGTATTCAGTATTTCATCAAGTTTCAGGGATTGGCGAATCCGAAAGGCAGCATCAGCCAGGAGTTGCAGCCGTTGGTTTTGGCGTTGAACCTTCGCCTCTGCCTGAGCCAGAACGGAAAGGTTCCGCCGTAGCTCTAATTGGGTGACAACCTGACGGCTTAAAGTTTGCAGGGCATCGAGTTGGGTACAAGTAAGCTGCCGGGGGAGGCGATCGATAACACACAGGGTTCCCAGCGCCATTCCCTCTGGATTGATCAGGGGTGCCCCTGCATAAAAGCGAATATCTGGATCGCCTGTAACCAGCGGATTCTGGGCAAATCGCGGATCTTGTCGTGCATCGGGCACGATCATCACTTCCGACTGTAAGATGGCATGGGAACAGAAGGCAATATCCCGACTGGTTTCTGGGGCATTTAATCCCACCTTTGATTTGAACCACTGGCGATGGAGGTCCAATAAACTGACAAGGGCGATCGGGGTGCCACAGATTTGAGCCGCCAGCCGAGTCAGGTCATCAAAGGCTTCCTCTGGAGGAGTATCAAGAATGTGATAATCCAGCAAAGATTGTAAGCGTTGAGCTTCATTCTCAGGGAGAGGCGCTTTTTGATCGGTTGCTGAGTCCATTCTTATCGTCCGAGCATTTGGGAAGGCAATTATTCCTTAGTGTGCCCTAATTCAGGCTCCTTCACCCATTGCCGAAAGTAGTACCCGTGCTTCAGCTTCAATCCGGTGCGTTTTACCCTGGCCGATAGCATCAAGACTTTCTGAACAGAAGATCTCAGTAAGGGATTTTTAATACTTGAAATTAAAGGATCTAACTCGAATAATGCCCTGATTCTTTCTGCTTTTTGTTGATGAGCTGCGACTGTGGATGTACTTGATTCGTGCCAGCGAAAATTAGCCAGTGTGGCGTGAATATGCTTAAACTGATACCCCTTTAGGAATATGCGAAGTAGAAATTCTGAATCGTTAGCATATCGGTAACTATCATTCAAATAGTGGTTATCTGAAAATATTCTCCTGCGGAAAAAACTTGCGACCACAAAAATATAAAGAATATGTAAGTACTTAAAGATAAATGGGTCGAAATCTATTTCATAGCGTCTTTGAACGATCGATCCCGCTTCATTAATCCAATTGTAATCACCATACAAAATATCAATTTGAGGATTTAGATGAAATTGCTGCTGGATAGTTTTAAAACAATTGGGCAAATAAAGATCGTCTGTACTAAGCCATCCAATTATTTCCCCAGTAGCCATCCGAATCCCTTTATTGTAAGCATCCGAAGTTCCTTGATCTGGTTCGGAAATCCAGATTAAGTGAGGATATTTTTTGAGAATTTCAATTGTATTGTCGGTGGAACCGCCATCAATAATAATATGTTCGAAGTTTGAATAATTTTGTGCTAAAACGCTCTGAATGGCTTCCTCAACAAACTTTCCCTGGTTAAGAGAAGGAGTCACAATGGAAAATTTTGGAGTTGTTGATTGAGTTTTATCTGCCATAATAAATAAAATCTATGTCTTCTATTTAAAATGCTAAACAGAACTGTATCCAAAGTTTACATTTAAAATTTATGTATAAAACATATCCTAAATTCCAAAAAACATCTCTATTCAGTAATTTATCTTGCAAGTGATTTCGATTATTATTCCTACTTTAAATGAAGCTCAGGAAATTGTTCAAACCCTGGAGATCGCCCAACGATCGTTCGCGACTGAAGTGATTGTGGTCGATGGGGGAAGTCAAGATGGGACGGTGCAACTGGCAGAATCAAAGGGGGCGATCGTTCTCAAAACAAATCCGGGACGTGCCCATCAAATGAATCAAGGGGCAGCCCTTGCAACCGGGGAGATTCTCTTGTTTTTACATGGAGATACTCGACTGCCACCGGGATTTGATCATCAAATCCGAGAATTCCTGAGCCATCAAGATATCATTGCAGGAGCCTTTACCCTCAAAATTGCCGATTCCCTGCCAGGGTTGCGGTGGGTGGAACGAGTCGTCAATTGGCGATCACGAGTCCTCCAATTTCCCTATGGCGATCAGGCACTCTTCCTCCTTCGCAAAACTTTTGAATGCATGGGTCCGTTTCCGGAAATGCCCATTATGGAGGACTTTGAGTTGGTCCGGCGCTTACGGCAACAGGGCAAAATTGGGATCGTCCCTTCCCCAGTCATTACCTCAGGTCGCCGTTGGCGCAAACTGGGGATTGTTAAAACAACCCTGATCAACCAGGCCATGATCCTTGGCTATCTGACAGGGGTTTCTCCGGAGCGATTGGCAACCTGGTATCGGCGTAAATGATCCCTGACTGTCAGGGTAAATACTTCTGCACAACGGTCCACCCGGTTAAGGACACCAGGGCAAATCCAATCAACAAAATGGCATTTGTCGCAATATGGAGGGTTCTGGCCCAGGGCCGATCGCCTTGAATTTGCGTCGCGCTCCAAGCCGAAATTAAAACCAGCACCACCACAGCCAAACCCACTGGAAGGTGAGCCGAATGCCCTAACGTGCCATAGTGGCCCAGCGTACCGACCAACCCGATCGCCAACAATGCCAGCACCAGTCCAACCATAATTCCGCCCGTCACAAAATGAAAGGGACGCAGCCAGGATGGACGACGTTGCCGCCCCTGTCGCGCCCCAAACATCCAGATGCCTGTAATTCCTAAAAGAAAATATGCCAGGAGAGAAAGCCCCATAGACCAGGCAGCAATTCTCCATAACCAAAGAAAAGAAGGTAAGTTCAATCGCCGATTGGGTAGTACTCCTTCTTAATTATGCCAACACATGACTCACAAACATCTGAGCAAATTTTGGATATCAAACCCTAAATTTGAAACAGATTTCTAAAAACGAACACTCCTCAAACAACCACTTAAACAAGCACACTTGAACAAACAAGGTATTAAAAATGCTTTAGGCAAGAATGCTGTCGAAAAGAACAAGTCATCGAAACAGCAAGTTAAAAAAACTGAGACAAATTTGTAGAGGACAAATTTGTTGGGATCGCATCAGCAAACCTAAATGAGAAAATTGATGATTCCAATCCAACGGCAATTTAGACTACTCAACGGCTGAAAGGACGGTTTGCGATCGAACCGAAACTGGCCCTCCTTCATTCTCCTCTTCCCGGCTTTGCTCGTTGCCGGGGTTGAAAGAGAGGGAGGGTTCATCGTCCACCATCAAACGCTCACAGGAAATCGTGTCCGATAGAATTGCACTTGCCATCATCCCCGTATGGATCTCTAACTGAGCCTCAGGAGCAGTTTCGAAGATCAACCGTTGCCCTGGGAAAACAACCCGTTCAAAATACCAATTGGGAATATTGGTGATTCTGGCAATCTGAATCTTGCTCGTCACGTTAACGTAGCAGCAGGTGATGCGATCGGAGTTACTGGGAGGAAGTGGATCTAGAAGTTGGGCCATAATCTTAGTACGCCTTGCGTACAAATGGAATCTCCATTGAACACTAACATTCTCTGATCCCCATCGCTGTAAAGCGGACTACCAATTGATCCTGTCTTGTATCACATGGATGCATTGTTTATAGATAGTTCACAAAACATCTCAGAACCCGATCGTGCGAGCCAGCTTCCTGAGTGCTATGGTTAAGTTATATGAAAAGACTTTAAGGAAAATTGATATTTTTCCTCCAAATGACTTTTTTACCTTCCAATCCTCACCCCTTTCAACCTTCCATCGGTCCCGATAGCAGTGCTGTTATGAAAGACCAATCCTCTCAACGGGTTCTCTACGTTCGCCTTCCCTGCAATCCGATTTTTCCCATCGGCGTTGTTTACCTGGCGGACCACGTTCACAAGCTCTTTCCTGGAGTTCAACAGCGTATTTTTGACCTGGGGGCTGTGCCGCCTCTCGACTATACGATTGCTCTAGATAAGTGCGTTGACGAGTTTCGTCCTGATCTGCTGGTGTTCTCATGGCGAGATATCCAAATCTACGCACCCGTCGGCGGTCGTGGTGGGAATCCCCTTCAGAATGCCTTTGAGTTCTTTTACGCTCCGAATCCCCTGACCCGGTTACGGGGTGCCCTGGGGGGGCTGCGGGTGACAACCGCCTATTACCTGGAACTCTGGCGCAATTTGGGTCTGATCAAGCGAGGGCTGAAGCGGGCCAGGAAGTACGCAGCAAACGCAAGAGTTGTCGTTGGCGGCGGCGCGGTTAGCGTCTTCTATGAGCAATTAGGGGAGAAACTGCCCCCTGGTACGATCGTCTCGGTGGGCGAAGGGGAAACGCTCTTAGAAAAATTATTGCAGGGGCAAGACTTTTCCCAGGAGCGCTGTTACGTTGCGGGGCAGACTCGGCCTCGCGATCGTCTCATCCACGAGGCTCCTGCCCCAATTCAAAAAACGGCCTGTAATTACGGCTATATTCAGCAAATTTGGCCTGAGTTTGACTATTATTTCCAGTCCCAGGATTTCTATGTGGGTGTACAGACGAAGCGGGGCTGTCCTCACAACTGCTGCTACTGCATCTACACTGTGATTGAAGGCAAGCAGGTCCGAATCAATCCAGCGGATGAAGTGGTTGCCGAGATGCGCCAGTTGTATGATCATGGGGTTCGCAATTTCTGGTTTACGGATGCTCAGTTCATCCCGGCCCGGAAGTACATTGATGATGCGATCGAACTGCTTCAGAAAATTGTTGAGTCAGGGATGACCGATATCCATTGGGCCGCTTACATTCGGGCAGATAACTTGACTCCCGAACTGTGCGACCTGATGGTAAAAACGGGGATGAATTACTTCGAGATTGGGATCACGAGCGGTTCCCAGGAACTGGTTCGCAAGATGCGAATGGGGTACAACCTGCGGACGGTTTTGCAAAATTGTCGAGATTTGAAGGCTGCGGGCTTCAATGACGTGGTTTCCGTCAACTACTCTTTTAATGTGATTGACGAACGGCCCGAAACAATCCGGCAGACGATCGCCTATCACCGGGAACTGGAGAGCATTTTTGGAGCCGACAAGGTAGAACCTGCCATCTTCTTTAT
>JANRKG010000445.1:0-5322 GCA_033763635.1 Leptolyngbyaceae cyanobacterium bins.59 | reverse complement strand
AGCGGAATCAGGAGAGTATTGTGGGGACAGAACCGGGTCTTGAACCCTGGCAATTCTATGGTCCCTCAACCCGTCGAGGCCAGCGGATTTACCTGCACCTGTTGATGAAGCCCTATGACACCGTGACCGTGCGTGGACTTGCGATTAAGCAGGTGCGATCCGTGCAGGTGTTAGCGACTGAAAAGGCATTAGCCTACACGACTCGTTGCTCGATCGTAGATGCTTTGATGAATCCAGACCCCCTGGGAGAACTGACGATTCAGGTGCCTGAAGAGGTAATTGATCCCAATGCTACTGTTTTGGCAGTCGATCTGGTCTAACGGTTCAGGCAACGGCTGTATCGGTTTGGGAGGATCTTGCGCTTAACACTCGTGACGCAATGGCTTGAGATGCGGTTGCTGACATCACCTGCCAATCTTCTGGTGTAAACAGAGCAGACAAAATTGCCAGGACTTGCGGCTGAGAGGATTGGTTGGAACCTATCTTTTGAGCGTCTGCTTGCAAAAGCTCCTCAATCAAATTTTGCTGAGAGGAAGTGGGATTGGCTAGATGAGTCCGGATTAAGCGACGGGCGATCATGTAAGTATCCTCCAATCTGGCACCGATATCCCAGGAATCCATCCACTGCCGTAATCCACTGAAGAGTATGGATTGCAACCTCATCTGCTGCCGTAGTTGTTGGGATTGTGCCGGAGTCAGGGAATTAAGAGTACGATGATACTCCTGTATGCCCAAACCTGCTTCTACCTGACCACTTACCTCATCTTCGATCTCAGCAGACTCCCGCAGCCATGCTTCGCAATGGCATAAATCCATGAGATTTCTTGTTTGAGCATATTGGGCAGCAAGGGTGCGATCGTCCATTAAAAGATGTTCCTAATCCATAAAAATGGGGATTTAAAGATGGGGATTTTTCTCCTGTACTGCTCAGTAGCTGAACAACTTGTTGCATTCTAAAAGTTTTCGGAATCCCCTGCGATTATAGGACAATTATTAGAATCCAAAGAACCAAATGATTATGGAGAGCGATACCAGGCGACGGTGTTAATTGAAGGACCCTCAGGAGTACATTGGTAGGTTAAAACCGTGTGGATTGGGCTGGCTGGGGAGAATACCGCTAGATTTGTGACAGCAGTTCCTGAACGATTTGGGAGGCAACAATGAGCCAGTTTCAACTGTTTGATTCGGTCAAACTCAAAGAGGCAATTCCTTTGACTGAAGGAGGATCTGCACCAGAAGGAACTCCAGGGGCGATCGTGGAAGTGTTCGACGATGGAGAAGCCTATCTGGTGGAGCTGTTTGGAGGGTGGGTTAAGGCGGATGTTGGAGGAGATTTTGTGCCGAGCGATCGCGATGCCTCAGATTCTTTCATGGAGACTCTTGGAGTTGAAACCGTCTATCCCCAACAGCTTCGGCTTGTAAAACCTGCCTGTGAAACTGTTGGAGTGCGTGCCCAACTTCTCGCCCTTATCGATGAACTGCCAGATGCCACCTTAGAGGAAGTGAAAAACTTTGCCGAATTTTTGCGCCAGAAACAGCATCGTTAATCGCGCTTCACAAGGGGTGGTTTTTGAACCGTAGGAGCTTTCTGTCCAGGTGTAAAACGAGTAAGACTTAGCTGACAGGGCTATGAACATTTCGGTAAAGTCATGGGGCAGTAGAACATTGAGCAGGGAGTTATGCAAATCGTAAAGCGTAACATTGGTTTGACGGTAGATGGAAGTTTGATGCGAGTTTATGTCGCGGCTCCAAGACCCGAAGGGCGTTACCCTGGGATTCTTTTCTATTCTGATATCTATCAATTAGGGGGTCCGATCACGCGGTTAGCGGATCATTTAGCAGGATACGGATATGTAGTTGCCGCTCCAGAAATTTTTCATCGATTGGAAACCATTGCGACGGTGATTGAACCCGATGATTTAGGCAGATTGAGGGGCAATGATAACGCTACTCGGACTGCGATCGCTGAGTATGATGCGGACACCCGTGCTGTATTGGACTGGCTTAAAGGGGAATCGATAGTTGCCTCTGATCAACTTGGCACAATGGGCTTTTGCATTGGTGGTCACTTAGCCTTTCGAGCGGCTTTACAACCCGAAGTAAAAGCTTCTGTCTGCTGCTATCCCACAGGTATCCATAATGGTAAGTTGGGTAAAGGAACTGCCGATACAATTGAACGAGTCAGTGAAATTCAGGGAACCGTGTTGCTGGTTTTTGGCACCCTTGATCCGCACCTTCCAATTGAAGGTCGGCAAACGATTTTGCAGAGGCTCAGCACAGCAGGGGTTCGCCATCAGGCATTAGTATACGAAGCAGATCATACCTTTATGCGAGATGATGGGCATCGTTATGACCCTGTGGCAGCAGATGCAGCTTGGAAGGAAAGCACAGCCTTTTTGAATCAAGTTCTGAACTAACAGGTTTTGTCAAGAGGATCTATCAAAAACCTTCTCAAATAGCTTTGACATCTCAATTCCATCTGCCGATCCCTTCAGTTGCATTTCTCTGACATCTCAGGTTTCTACCGTTACTGCATGACTGAATTCTCTCAGGTGTCATGCGGCAACTGCTGGATTACGTTCGATCGATTGTTCTGTGTCTGGGTCTCATCCTGGGTTTCCTGTTGTGGGGGCCATCCCCGGCTCAGGCACAAACTGCTTCAGAACTCCCTGTTGTGATGGATGCGACTGGGAAACCAACGCCTGGCTGGGAGCAGATTTCTTTTTCTTCACTCCCACTCTTTGAGGATGCCGGGATTTTGAACGTCCCCGAAGACGCAACCGGGCATCTGGACTACAACCTATCCCGTTCCTGGCAAGCTGGAGATTCTGTTTTGAATGTCCTGAAATTAGGGGATGTTCAAGAGGCTTTTGCGTTAGGCGATTTCAGGTTAGGAGATGCCGTGCGGTTGGGCGGGCTTGATCCCGTCACCCTCAGCTTGAGCAACTTTCGTTTCCTCCAAACTGAAAATATTGCGGATCTGGTGAGCCGGATTCCCGCGATCGGAGGCTTCAGCATCAGTGAGGTTCGACCCCTCTACGACCTGATTACTCAGAGACTCCCCAATGTGGCCCAAACGCTTTCACAAATGGGAAATTTTAGAGTCTGGAACGAGCAACCGATCGCTACACTAGCAAGGCTTCCAGAAATCGGAAACCTTAATCTGAATAACCTTGACCTGAGCCAATACAGCTTCACCCAATTGCCAGGGTTGGAGCAAGCAACTTTGAATACCATTCCAGACTGGAAGAACTTGAATCTGGCCCAAATTCCAGGCTTGGGGAATGTGCCCCTTTCCGCCTTCTTTAACCCTGGTCAATTCCTTGGCATCCTTGCGATTCATGACGTGACCTATGGAGGCGACCAGGACCACAAAGAGTCACGATCGACTCCCACAAAGTTCAGCATTTCTGGCAGTTACCAGGTGGGCTTCCACTATGAATGCGCTCAAGAGAGAGGATGTGATTATCTTGAATTGAACTCCCCCCTGTCTCTTGGACCCGTCGGAGATCCTACCGGGTTGCATGGAGCTAGATGGATTCGGGGTGGAGCCGGTGCGGGAGCACAACTGGTCAAGGGTGGGGAAGGAATTCTGGGGGCACTCAATGGGGGGATGGAACCAACCGGCAGACATCCCTTTGGGCCAGCCTTCAAGGTCGTTCTAACGGAGACTGATGAATCGACCGCCAGGGGGAAATTTGGATTATTTTTTCGAGTTTGTCATCATGGTTTGATTGACCTGGGCTGTACCCCCTATTTCATTGGCCCGGTCCCCTGGTTTCCCACTCACGAGAAGGGGATTGTGCTGGTGGGGATGACGGAGCAATCACCACCTTCTGAGATTCAAGTCCCTGAGATTCCCAGTGAGGTGCAAGATTTGATTGACCAGTATGATCCGAGCTGGAATTCTGGTGATGGCAATCAAATCTGCAAAATTGACCCCACCCAACTGGATGCAGTCAGCCAACGAGTCCTGGCATCGCTACCGGGAAGTGAGCAAGCCAGAGCGATCGCAATGGTGCCGTTGATTATGCGAGCTTGTGGGAAGGCCGGTGTCACAGACCCCTCTCAACTGGCATACATTTTGGCTACTGCCCAGCATGAAACAGACCATTGGAACACGATGAATGAGTACAGCCGCATGACGACTGTGGTTGGGGTGAGGGCATGATTCAGGTGACTTGGTGTGACAAGAAGCGCTTCGTGTTTCAACGGTTGGGTTTACCAGCCTATCAGGGAATTAGCGATAAACGGTTGACTCAGCCCACGATCGCAGCAGATGCGTTGTGCCGAGGGATGAAAGAGGGCTGGTATGGGCAAATGCGACCGATCGGGCAGTGTATTGCGGGTAGTAAAGCCGATTATCGATGTGCAAGACAACAGGTGAACGACACGGACAAGTGGGAGTTGATCGCTGGCTATGCCCAAAGATTTCAAAAGGTTCTCACTGCGAGTGGTAATACAGCAAAGGTCTCTACGACTGGCGTGACTTGCACGATCAGCGCTAGCAAAGGAAATGGTAAAGCCACGGGTAAGTTACAGAACCCAATTCCAGGTGCTCCGGTCACCAGTGAGTTCGGTCCCAGACGATCGCCCTGTGCCGGATGTAGCTCCGTGCATCAAGGAGTTGACTTAGGGGTTCCAAGCAATACCCCCGTTAAGGCGGCAGACGGAGGCAAAGTGGTCTACTCAGGATGGATGAGTGGGTATGGAGAAACGGTCATTGTGGATCACGGACGAGGATTGATGACGCTTTATGCCCACAACTCAAAGCGATTGGTCAAGGTGGGAGACTTGGTTTCGGCAGGACAGGTGATTACCCGCAGTGGTCAATCGGGTGTGGGCACAGGCCCTCACTTGCACTTCACGGTGATTGAAGGCGCGACTAACGGCAACATCTATAGCGGTCGAGAGGGTGATCCCAGAAGGTACATCAAATTTTGAACACTCAGCCATAGGAACCAACATGAAAAAGGCTTTAGCACGGATGACTCAACTGGGATTAACCGCTTTACTGACAACCCTTGCGATCGCAGGGGGTGGGCAGGTAGGACAAGCACGACCAACAACGATTCCAGAGTGGGTGAAGCCCTGTATTCCAACTCAGGTTCGCCTACCCATCCTTCGGACAGAACTCATTGCTCAAGCATCAGCAAAGGGAAAAACATACTACCTGCTCTACACCAGCCCTTTCAAGGTGCTTTTTTATCTTTTTTAGATTTCGATTCACTCAGCAATCGAGCAGTGGAGACGTGAGGTTTATCTTTTTGCCATTTGGGTTTGGGGACTTTCTTTTTTTCTCCTCTGGGGTGAGAGCGGAAC
>JANRKG010000444.1:0-4208 GCA_033763635.1 Leptolyngbyaceae cyanobacterium bins.59 | reverse complement strand
ACACGGGCGCAGCATGACCTGACCATTGACGGAGAGAACCCGTTGATACATCCCACAACAACAGCGAGCCGTCTTGTCCATTCGTGGCGATCGTTTGACCATCGGGACTGAAGCTGAGTGAGGATGTCCAACTGGTTAATGGGGAGGTTGAATGGGTTTGTCTCTGCAAGATTTTGTCAGGGAGCGAGGGGGAGCGATCGGGAAAACGCAACTGCCAGAGGTAAACCGCTTCATCCAGTCCCCGACTGGCTAGAGTTGTACCATTCAGGCTGAGGCTGAGCGAACGGATGCCGCTGGTACAGCCGCGCCAGGTTTTAAGGCTTTGTCCCTGCAAATTCCACAGCCGCACGGTTTGATCTTGACTGGCACTGACCAGGAGTTCGTTTTGCAGGGCGATCGCCAGCACATCATCCGTATGACCATCCAAAATATTCCCACATTGCTTTGTTTCCACATCCCAGAGGCGAATTGTTCCATCATCACTCCCCGTCGCCAAAGTGCAACCATCGGAGCTAAATGCCATTCCCCAAACCCAACTGGTATGACCTTGCAACACCGTCGAATCCACTCCAGATGAATGACGGCTCGTACCCATCTGCCCCTTCCAGAGCCGAACTGACCCATCAAAACCACCACTGGCTAGTAGTTGACCATTGGGGCTGTAACGCACGCAGTGAATCCCTCCGCTGTGCCCTTCCAAGACCTTCAGGCAGGTGCCACTGATCACGTTCCAAATCCGCACCGATCCGTCTTTACTACCGCTGGCTAAGGTTTGATTGTCGGGTGAAAAGTGAACCGAATAAACGTTTTGGGTATGCCCTTGCAGAATCTGAAGACAGTCTCCCTGGAGATTCCACACTCGCACTGTTTGGTCGTCACTGCCGCTCGCTAGGCGTTGTCCGTCTGGGCTAAAAGCCACAGACCAAACGCAGCCTGTATGCTCTGTAGCAACCCATAAACACTGGCTGCTCTGCACATCCCATAACCGCGCTGTCATATCACTGCCGCTGCTGGCTAACTGGCGACCATCGGGACTGAAAGCAACACTCCAAACCCAACTGGTGTGTCCTGCGAACGTTGCCAGGAGTTGAGTGGTGGCGATCTGCCAGAGATAGATCATCCCAGTGGAATCTCCCACCGCCACAATCTGAGCATCGGGGCTAAGGTCAATCGACATGGCGCTATTCAAGCACTCTGAAAAAATGGATTGGGTCAAATTTGCATTTCTAAAGTTGACTCTGGCTAAGTTGATCTGTCGCAAGTCGGCTTGCTGCACCACCAAACCCGAAAAATCAGAGCCACGCAAATCAACCTGAAGTTGTACGAGCAGATTGAGCAGATTGCCCGCGGCATAGCCTGCTCTAGAACTGGATGATTGCTGTTGTTGGGTGAGGAGTAACCTGGCTCTATCTTCCACCGCTGACACGTTTGGATAGGAGGATAACAACCACTCGATCACAGGCTGCATGATCAACCGCAATTGAATCTCTCGAACATAATCTTTAGCCTGGACGCGAATCAAGGAATGGCTCTGCCAGACATCCAACTGTCGGGTGGTAAATTCTGTACAGATCTGTTGAATGAATCGCTCTGTGACATATTCCATGACCACAGGTTGGAGGAAGAAAGCGCCATCTTTCTTCTCAAGCAGCGTAGGCTTTACCTTCTCGATGAGCGTAGGCTTTGCCTTCTCGATCAGAGATCGCCGGAGTAACGAATTGATGTGTTGAGGAATACTTTGCTGTTGCATCACTCCGATCACACTATTTTGAATGTCTGTGATGGTGAGCGGTTCACGGTGAATGGCAAACCAGAATAATGTTTTTTGTTCGGCTTCAGATAAACGGTTGAACTGGCGATCGAGTAGATCGCGGATATCTTCAAAGACAAAAATTCTTTGACTGAGGTACGCTAAAAACTCACGAATGCTGTTGTTGAATACATCCTGAGTAGCGGAGGCAACCATTTTAAGCGCCAGGGGGTTACCACCGTAGTGACTAACCACAGTTTGCCATTCGGCTTCTGAACCTGTAAAGATGCCTTTTTGTCGGAAGATAGCGCGTCCATCGTCAGGTGTCAGCCCGCTGATCAGCAACGATTTGACCCGGCTTTGGTCTCCTTCCATCAACGCCATTTCACGGGGTTTTTCACGGCTGGTGAGCAAGAGACAGCTTTGGTGAGGCGTTTCACCCAGCATTCTCAAAAATTGCCCGTAGGCTTCATAACCCGATCGCCACTGCCCCACCCGTTCACTCTGCAAAATCGTTTCAGCATTATCCAAAATCAACAGACATCGCTGCGATCGCAAATACTGCATCCCCTTCGACAACTTTTCATCCAGTGTTGCTGGAATGATCGGATCATCTCCCTGAAGCGGCATCAGAAATTTCAGCAGGGTGGTCAGAAGATCATCTAATGAAGGAGCATTGGCAAGCGATCGCCATACCACCACCTCAAACTCAGATTGCATTTGCAGAGCCGCTTTGACGGCGATCGTACTTTTACCAATTCCCCCAATTCCCAACAGTCCCACCACACGGCAGCGATAGGTCACGATCCATTGACACAGTTGTGCTAACTCGGTTTCACGCCCATAAAACACCGTAACATCAACCGCGTTATCCCAATCCTGGTGAGGATTATCTCTCTGACTGGACAATGCCGCCCCTGATGCAATCGGGGAGACATAATCAGTGTTCATGAATTCCAACCCAAAGGATTGGAAAAGGATTTCTAACGACTGGCGATCGACCCCCAATTCACGCTTCAGAATTCGGGCCAGGGTATTGAGTGAAAGTCCGGTGCGTTCAGTCAAATCCTCCTGGGTAAGCCGCTTACCCCAATTCTCCTCTGACTCAATCTGTTGCTTTGCCGTCTGAAACCGTTGCCATCCCTGCGGTGACAAAACAACTCCTCTCACCCGTGCAGAGGATGCTTGATTTCGACTGGACTTTTTGTGATTAACATCCATGCTTTAGCCAGCGAAAGGCAAAAGAAACTCACCTTCTGGGAGAAAAGCGTTGTAAAGCGAGAGTATCAGCTTTCAAAAAGTTGACGTGTGTTCCAGGTCAATTTGGTCAAAAGATCTACCTTTAGGCATAGAAAAAATGTTGCAGCTTATCTCAGCGCTTAACGCAGAGAACTTGCGTGTTCTGAATTGAGTTCAGGTTAAACAATGGAACCCACGGATGAGCGCTCAGCTCCCGTTCCAATCCCTTGATACCTGTAGGAGTTTTGCCATGAGTACAGTTACAACCCAAGACGGCACACAAATTTACTACAAAGACTGGGGTTCAGGACAGCCCGTTGTCTTTAGCCACGGTTGGCCCCTCAGCGCCGATGCCTGGGAATCTCAGATGTTTTTCCTCGCGTCTCATGGTTATCGCTGCATCGCACATGATCGCCGGGGGCATGGTCGTTCAAGCCAACCCTGGAACGGCAATGAAATGGACACCTACGCTGATGATCTCGCCACCCTCTTCAAGACCCTAGATCTTCAGAACGCGGTACTGATTGGACATTCCACCGGCGGCGGCGAAGTTGCCCGCTACATTGGTCGCCACGGAACATCACGGGTTGCCAAAGCGGTGCTGATGGGAGCAGTACCGCCAATCATGCTGAAGACAGAGACGAATCCAGGTGGATTGCCCATTGAGGTTTTTGATGGTTTTCGTACGGCATACTTGGCTGATCGCTCGCAGTTTTTTCTGGATGTTGCCAGCGGACCATTCTTTGGCTTCAATCGCCCCAGTGCCAAAATTTCTCAAGGGCTAATCTACTCTTGGTGGATGCAGGGTATGATGTCTGGTCACAAAAATGCCTACGATTGTATTAAGGCATTCTCCGAAACCGATTTTACGGAAGATTTGAAGAAGTTTGATGTGCCGACGCTGATTATTCATGGCGATGATGACCAGATCGTACCAATCGGAGCCTCTGCGCTCCTGTCTGCCAAGCTCGTCAAGAATTCGACGTTGAAGATTTATCCGGGTGGGTCACATAGCCTGGGAGACACAAGTAAGGAGCAACTCAATACAGATTTGCTAGAATTTCTCTAGTCCTGACACCTACCGTGTATACATATCTCGCTTGATCAGAAAACTGATGCTTCATCCACTTCTCAAACCCTTATTCCTTCGTAGGGTATTCTCAATAGTCCTGGCTTGTTGAGAATAGGCAAAATTTGCCAAAGTTCTATCCAGCAAGGG
>JANRKG010000443.1:0-9531 GCA_033763635.1 Leptolyngbyaceae cyanobacterium bins.59 | reverse complement strand
GGGCTGGACGTTCGATCGCCTGTTGCAGTTCCTCCCGATTCATCGGTCCCAACTTCAAGTCTGCCCCTTGCAGTGCATCTGCCAGAGAACGGACCGCATACGCCTGTCCACAAAAATCAGCCCGCAAGGTTAAAATAATCTTCAGTCCTGGAGAATCCTTGATCCCAGTGAGTAAGACCTCAATAAACCGATCGCGATCCTCTATTGAACACAGGGTAAACAGTTCCTCAAACTGATCCACGACCAGTAACAACGACTGCCCTGGCTGATCTTTGAGAATCTCTGAAACAACAGTTGCAACACCATACTGCTGGATTGTATTTGCGAGGGTTGTCACTTTCGCAATGCGATCGACTTTATCTAAATCAGGTTCTAATTGGTGAACAAAAGCAGAGGCTAAGCCATCAAAAGGTCGGTTGATTGGACGCAATGATTCAATCAACCAGTTTCCCTCAGTGCGTAGCTGGGGAATGAGTCCTGCAAACACCAGGGAAGACTTCCCACTGCCAGAAGCACCGACCACAGCTACAAATGAGCCTGTTTTAATACACTGCATTAAATTCTGAGTCAATGTTTCCCGTCCAAAGAAAACCGCTGCGTGTTCCTCTTGAAAGGCTGACAATCCCTGATAAGGACAGGTCGGCACCGCAATTGGTTGAGTTGGATGGACGCGATCCAAGTAAGTCTGTAATCGCTGAAGCCCCTGCTCATCTTGTGTGAGCAGCCGGATCAGGGCAATGGATCGGGTGACGCGATCGGTTTCCGAGGAAGGTAAAAAACTTTCATCGACTTTTAGCCAGAGAAGGAGTTGCTTAAACTGGCTTTCCAGTAAGCCCTTCAAACGATTTAGAATCTGGTCTGGATCAACCATTGCGCTACCTCTTCAGGTGGGGAGCTACTTCGTAAATGATTTGTAATAACCGACTCAGAGACTCTGATTCCACCTGTTCTGCATAGCGAAGCACTTCAATCGATCGCTGTGCCTGAGGTGTATTGGTGGATAGGAACGCAGGAGGTACATTGTATTTGAAAACTACACTTTCAAATTGAGAAGGCAGTAAGGTTTGTAGTAACTTCAATGCAAATTCCCTAACATCGGGACTCTTTTGGGATGATTGTGGCTCTGATTGAACAATCGCTCCTGCATTAATGAGTAGCTCTAACTTCTGATCTTCTTGCAGTCCAATTAACTGAGTTTTAGCCAGTTCAAAGGCAAAGTCAATCGTTTCTCCTGCACCCAACGTATCGTAAAAGGCCACGGCAAAGGTAATTGCAGCCCGATCGCCGATTGCCTGATTCATCCCAATCACATAGGGAATAAATTGATTCATTGCTTTTGCTTGTACCTCCGAGTAACAAGCATTCAACACCACACATTCAAGCCCCTTACTGGCAAAGAGCTTAAACATTCCGGTCAACTGTTCTGTTGGTAGGAATTGCACCTCTCCACTGTCATTTTCCAAAACTAACCCATACTCTCCACCACCATGCCCACTAAAATGAAGAATGTGGGGTTTGACCTCCAACATGTAACGACGAAAATCCTGTAATCGCACCGAACCCTTAGATATCAGATCAAATTGATCTCGGTAGGACGATCGCCTCAATCCTTCATCAATCTCCCGCACTTCCTCGGCCAACCGCAGTTGAGAAGTATTCTGTGGATTAGCCGACAGTAGTAGAATCCGTTTCATTGATTCATTTCCAAAGCGACAAACGATCTAACGAAAAGAGGATAGCAACTGGCTTTTCCAAAGCTATATCAAAATATTGCATTCTCCAATAAAACAGACAGCAATCTTGTAAAATCTTTGAGAAAAGAATAATCACAGGCAACTCACAAGTAAAGAGACACTCATCCTCTGCCTCTGCCTTCCCAAAACTGTGAACCTCAATACATCAAAATATTTCCCCTTCGTGTAAACCGATCCCATCCTGTTATTTTTACAACCCTATGACCACCTTGCTTGTCAAAAACATTCATACCCTGGTGACAATGGATGCAGAGCGACGGGAAATTCGAAACGCGGCTTTATTGGTAAGAGACAAGGTAATTGAACAGGTGGGAACAACATCGGAGTTACCCCAAACCGCAGATGAAGTATTAGATTTACAGGATCGGTACGGAGTGTTCCCCGGTTTGGTAAATACCCATCATCACTTTTACCAAACCCTCACCCGTGTCATCCCCGCCGCCCAAAATTGCGACCTCTTCAACTGGCTCCAGAGCCTCTACCCGATCTGGGCCAACCTCACATCAGAATCCGTTTTTGTGAGTGCCCAGATGGCTGCGGCTGAACTCATCCTATCGGGGTGTACCACCGCAAGCGATCACCTTTATATTTACCCCAACGACAGCACCCTGGATGACGAAATTCGAGCGGTACAGGCGATCGGGTTACGGTTCCATGCCAGTCGGGGCAGTATGAGTGTGGGAGAGAGTCAGGGAGGGTTGCCGCCCGATTCAGTGGTCGAGCAGGAAGCGGACATTCTGAAGGATAGCCAACGCTTGATTGAGCAGTACCATGACAATACTCGCCATGCCATGTTACGCATTACCCTGGCTCCCTGTTCCCCCTTTTCCGTCTCCCCAGACCTGATGCGGGAGTCAGCAGCCCTGGCCCGATCGTACCCCGGCATTCGGCTGCATACCCATCTGGCAGAAAACAAGTCCGATATCGAATACAGCCTCGCGACCTTTGGCATGACACCCGGAGACTACGCGGAATCCGTAGGCTGGCTGGGGGAAGATGTCTGGCATGCCCATTGTGTTCAGTTGGACGATCGCGCCATTCAACAATTTGGCAGAACGGGAACAGGGGTAGCCCACTGCCCCTGTAGTAATATGCGCCTCGCGAGTGGCATGGCCCCCATTCGGAAGATGCTCAACCATCGGGTTCCTGTAGGGTTAGGGGTCGATGGCTCGGCTTCCAACGACACCTCAAATTTATTGAGTGAAGCCCGCACCGCTTTCCTGATGGCACGGGTACGGGAACTGGATGCCTCTGCGATGACCGCACGGGAAGCCCTGGAACTGGCAACTTTAGGAGGAGCCAGGGTCTTAGGGCGGGATGATATCGGCTGTCTTGCCCCTGGGATGTCTGCCGACTTCATTGCCATCAATTTCGATCGCCCTGAGTTTGCGGGAGCGCTCCATGATCCCGTTGCTGCTATGATCTTCTGCCAGGTCAATACAGTGGATTACAGCTTTATCAATGGTCGCAAGGTGGTAGATCAGGGACGGTTAACGACGATCGAATTAGAAACGTTGGTGGAAAAACACAATCAACTGGCTTACCAATTAGTTAGCCAGTAAGTATTTTCTTCGAAGGTTTCTTAGAAGATTTTCAGAAAAAAACTTCCCCTCCCCGCTGGTTGAGCGAAGCCGAAACTAGCGTCCGTGCCCTGAGCGGAGTCGAAGGGCAACCCATTGGTAACCCCTTTTCAAGAAATTGCCTTAGTAGAATCCCACGTCGATCGGCTGCTCTAGAAGATAGCTGTGAGACGTTGGGAATTCTACTTGAATGTCGATCGATCACGATTGAACCTTTCTGATCACACCTCGGTCTAAGAATGCACAAGCAAACAATCCCCCACTGAAATGGGCAATGGATAGTTGTTTGTTCACCAATCTACGGAAGCTTTTTCATCCTTATGAAGATCAAAAATCTGTTTCTATTACCCGGAACCCTTGCCCTCCTACTTGCTGCTACTCCCATCATTCCTGCCTTCACAGATGTGGCCCTGGCTGGCCCTGGCAAGATGGGCGGACGGGGAGAAAGGATTTATCAACAATTGAATCTAACGGATGCTCAAAAGACCCAGATGCAGCAAATCCGGGAATCAGCGAAACAACAAATGGATGCCGTTCTGACCTCAGAACAAAAAGCACAGTTACAACAAGCTAGACAAAATCGCCAGCGGCCTAATCTCAATCTAACTGAAGAGCAAAAAGCCCGGATGAAAGCGATCGGTGAAGAAACGAGAAGCAAGATGGATGCGGTTTTGACCGACCAACAACGGCAACAACTCCAAACCCTGAAACAACAGCGGCAGCAGAATCGCCAAAACCGCCAGAATGCTCCTCAGTAGTTCTGGAAGTTCCCTGCTGGTTTCGGCTCCGCTCAACTAGCATTCTTGCCCTGAGCGTGTTTAAAGGTAAACCCTGAGCTGAGTCGAAGGGCAACCCATCAGTAAAGTCTTTTCCCAAAATCACCCTAAAACGGATCGATCTTGTAGGGGTATTGCATTGCAATGCCCCTATTCGCCATGTTTGGAAATCGGACGTATAATTCGAGGGCAGCAAGACAAAATTTGTAGAACTGGCAAGGGAAAGGAACGGTTTATGGCAGAAGTCGAAGCAATTGCTCAGGGTTTATTGGCACTGGATGACGAGGATTTAATGGTTCAGATTGGTGCTCAAGCCCAGGTCATTGAGGCAAGTCCAGAGGCTGCTTCGATCGAATCTCTCGTAGAAGAGTTGCCTGTTCCCAAAGGGGCTTTTGATGATTTGCTGAAAGCAGGAAAGAATATTTTCGCGCCAGCCAGTGCCCAGGCATACAACATTCTCTGTTCTCCCCTCGGTGGAGATAGTGAGTTGGCGAAGGAACTGGAAAAGTTAATGAATGAGAAAACGGCTGAAGCGGCTGCCAAGATGACGGCGACGATCGCGCCCATCCTCGTTGGTAGCTTGGGATTACCCCAGTCGATCGCTGTCATGGTGGGGGCACTGATCGTCAAACGGATTGCGAAAGGCGCGTCTAATGTGATTTGCGAAAACTGGAAAGAGACCCTGGAAGGCCCAGAAACTCCATCTGCCGATAGTCCAGAGAGTTCCCCAATCGCTCCTCCAGATCCCCCCAATACCCCAGAACCTTCTGCTAGTTGATTGCATTTCCCCAATCATCGATCCGATCGCCTCAAGCAAGAGTTTCCCAGATAACCGCAAATGAGGGACGCAGGGATGGTATTGGGTTCAGGCAGTCCCGCTGCACCTGACACAGGCGATCGTGCAGTTCCGTTGAGAAATCGGGTTCATCCAGCCGACAGCGATCTAACAAATCCTCCAGCAAACAGCCAAAAGCTCTCACTTCCAAGCATTCCAGCGATCGGGCAAGGGACGGCAGACCCGTTGGATCAGGGGGATAAAATGATGCAGCCCCAAAATCTCCCAGTAAGCTTTCTCCGGCAGCATTCACTAAAATATTGTGGGCGTACAAATCCCCGTGAGAGATGCCCTGAGCATGGAGATGGGCCGCTGCCGATGCAATGCCCTGAGCAATCCGCAGAATGACCGATAACGAGAACGTGGTCTCTGGGGGATAGGTATCGCGGGTGCAGGTTTCCAGGCTGGGCGGATTGCCGAGAACCCGGTAAGTCGGGGGAACAAAGTCAAACACCAGCCCCGATTTCTGATCCGGATGGTGAATCACCTGACCCAACAATTTGACCAGATGGGGATGGGTTCCCGCCGCAATGCAAGCCTTCATCTCATCGCTTGGCAGTCCGTCACTCGTCACGTTCCCTTTGAAGACCTTGATCGCCACCTCGATCGCTTGCTCGGCTCCCACTGCCCAACGGCCCTTCGAGATCACACCAGACGCACCTTCTCCCAATCGATCCTGAACAATCAAATCAGCCCAATCAATTTCTAAGAGGGAGGGTAATGAAGCAGAGGTTGCACCAAGAGGGTTGCCTGAATACGCCAACCAGGACAACTGGGGCAGGGTGAATAACCAGGGGGGCAAGGTGGTCAGTTGATTGGCGGAAAGGCGGACCAGTTCTAAGTTTTGACAGACTGCCATTGAGTCCGGCAACGATCGCAACCGATTTCCTGCCAACATTAACTTTTGCAGTTGGCTTAACTTTCCCATCGAATCGGGCAATTGTTCAATTCGATTATCTGTGAGGATCAGCCAGCGCACCGACGGAGGTAAGGCATGCTCGGCGATCGTTGTAATGGTGTTGGACTTGAAGCCCACCATCGACAGATTCGGACATTGGGACAAAACAGCGGGTAATTCTGCAAACTCGTTGTTACTGAGAAACACAATTCTGAGTTTCTGTAAGCAACCAAATTCATCGGGTAAGGACTTGAAGTGATTATCTGAGAGATCTAAAACTTCTAGTGAATCGGCAAGATCCAAAATTTCGAGAGGAAATTGGGACAGCCCAGCCTTCAAATCCAGCCTTTTAACTCCCTTCAGGTGTCCGGATTTTAGTGCATCAAGGGTTTGCATATCGTGTGTAGGATAGACAGTGTGGGGCAATGGCTCTATTCATAATGGAAAGAAAAAATATAAATGTAAATATAAATGTAAATGCCTGGAATCTATCGACAATGTGCCACTGCCTACACCGACTTCTGGCAGTCCTATAAAACAGTAGTTCTAGGAAACGGCATCGAGCAGTAGGTAAAGAAACCGGACAAACCAATCACCTTGAACGGTTAAATAATACATTTCGACAACGCATTTCTAGACTCGTAAGAAGCAGTTTATCTTTCTCCAAAAAATTCAACAATCATGGGGAGGTATTGGGTACTTCATCTACGACTACAACCTCCAGCCAGCAATGCGTTAAACCGAATCACTACTTCTGAATCACTACCTGGCTCTTCTTGCCATCACAATCATGACTGGTTATCAGTGGATACAAAATCGAATTGCTTTGCAGCTTGCCGAGCTTAGGCATTAATTTTTTCTGTGGCGAGAAAATTGCTCCGGCCTGAAAGCACATCTCAACAGAGTAAATTTGCCTGACCATTTGGCAAATCTGTGAGAAATTACACCTTTTTCCATCTGTTTGGTATATCTGCTGGCTATTTCGAAGCATTTTGTTGCTTACTATCAAGCGATTGGCCTTTTAAGGAAAAAAATATGAGTGGAAATGCAGCTCGAGTTCAGGCGGTTCATTACATTACTAATCGCAAACCGATGATGCCTAAAGTTCCCGAGCGATTGGAAGAGATTTGGGCCGAGAATGTTTTTGATCTGAAAAAGATGCAGGCCAGCTTGCCGAAGGCCGTCTTTAAGTCGATCAAAAATACCATCATGACTGGCGAAAAACTGGATGCGTCGGTCGCCGACTCAGTGGCGACGGCCATGCGCGACTGGGCGACGGCCAAAGGGGCGCTCTATTATGCCCACGTCTTCTACCCCATGACGAACCTCACTGCCGAAAAGCATGACGGCTTTATTTCGGTGCAGGGAGACGGCAGCATCATTTCCGAATTTTCTGGCAAGGTGCTGGTTCAGGGCGAGCCGGATGGATCGTCCTTCCCGAATGGCGGCATCCGCGATACGTTTGAGGCTCGTGGCTACACCGCCTGGGATGTCACCAGTCCGGCTTACATCATGGAGACCGACAACGGCTCTACCCTCTGCATCCCCACCGTATTTGTCTCCTGGACGGGGGAAGCCCTGGACAAGAAGGTGCCCCTGCTGCGCTCGATCGCGGCGATGGATAAAGCTGCCAGAAAGGTCTTAAAGCTGCTTGGCAATAACGAAGTTGCCCCCGTCAACTCAAGCTGTGGTGCCGAACAAGAATACTTTTTGGTGGATGCTAACTTTGCGAGTCAGCGTCCTGACTTACTATTGGCAGGGCGGACACTGTTTGGCAAAGCTCCAGCGAAAGGTCAAGAGTTTGACGATCACTACTTTGGAGCGATTCCAGAACGGGTGCAGGTTTACATGCAGGATGTGGAGGAAACCCTCTACAAGCTCGGAATTCCAGCTAAAACCCGCCACAATGAGGTGGCTCCTGGTCAGTTCGAAATTGCGCCTTTCTTTGAAGCGGCTAACGTCGCCAGTGATCACCAACAGATGATCATGACGGTGCTCAAGCACACGGCGAAAAAGCATGGCTTTGTGTGTCTGCTGCATGAGAAGCCCTTTGCTGGCATCAACGGTTCGGGTAAGCACGTCAACTGGTCGGTCGGCAACGCCACCCAGGGCAACCTGCTAGACCCCGGCGATTCTCCCCATGACAATGCTCAGTTCCTGGTATTTTGCGGGGCAGTCATTCGTGGTGTCCACAAGTACGGGCCGCTCATGCGGGCAGCGATCGCCACAGCCAGTAACGACCACCGCCTTGGGGCCAACGAAGCGCCACCCGCAATCATGTCGGTCTATTTAGGAAGCCAGCTAGAAGAGGTCTTTGAGCAGATCAAAAGTGGCTCAGTCTCCGAATCGAAGCACAAAGGCGTGATGGACTTGGGTCTGAATGGTGTGCCACCTCTCAGCAAGGATGCGGGCGATCGGAACCGCACGTCGCCCTTTGCCTTTACTGGCAACCGTTTTGAGTTTCGGGCCGTCGGCTCTTGCCAGTCAGTGTCCGGACCGCTGATCGTGCTCAATACCATGCTGGCTGACTCTTTGGAGTGGGTGGGTAATCGTCTGGAGAGCGAACTGAACAACGGCACCGACCTTGATAGCGCCATTATTACCGTGCTCAAGGAAGTCATGGAACTGCACAGCAACGTGATCTTCGGCGGCAATGGCTACTCCGAAGAGTGGCACACCATGGCGGTGAATGAGCGGGGCCTGACGAACCTACCCACGACTGCCGATGCCCTACCCGTCCTCAAAGAAGAGTATATTGAGGACCTATTTAAGAAAACGGGCGTGCTCACTCCTGTGGAGTTAGAAAGCCGATTTGAAGTTTATGCGGAGCAGTACATTCTCTCCATTGAGGTAGAAGCGAAGCTCGTCATTCAAATGGCTAAGACGATGATTTATCCCGCAGCGATGGAATACCTGTCAAAGCTGGCAACGACCATGACAAGCTTGGCGAGTTTGGGTGTGAGTTTTGAGAAGGGAAATATGCAAAAAGTAGCCGATCTCGCTGGCGCTATGATGAAGACCACCAATGAGTTAAGCGATGCCCTGGAAAAGCATGACTTTGCTTCAACTGAAGATCATATGAAGTACTGTGCCTTTACACTGCGGTCATTGATGGATCAGGTTCGGGAGTCGGGAGACGCTCTAGAAGGGGAAGTGGCTGACAGCTTCTGGCCCCTGCCGACCTATCAGGAAATGCTATTTATTAAATAATCCTAAGGTCAAATCTCGGACAATGAGAAAAGTGCCCAAAGACTCCTTGGGCGCTTTTCTCCATTGAGTCAAAACTAATATCGGGAGTCATCCATCGCTTTACCTCCCTTTGTCGTCGCAGACCTCTATCGTCGTCGTTGGTGCATTGAAGAAGCCTTCTGCGAAATGGACTCAACTTGGCTTTCCTCAATCAATTACAAATAAGGAGTAGAGACAGGAGAATTGTGGACGGTGCATCCTGCCAGTACGGGTTCGCTCGCAGGACTTACTCATCTGTCACCTTACCGCGCAGGGCTTTAATCTGACTGCGTTTAGTTTTGGTTTCCAAGCGTTTCCGTTGCGAACTGCGCGTCGGTTGGCTGGGTTTGCGAGGTTTGGGAACGACGATCGCCTGTCTAATCCATTCCTGACAAGTTAAGAAGAAGGAGCAAAAGTCAAGGGAGATTTGGGAAAGGGTGATAAGTCAAGCGGAGCTTCT
>JANRKG010000442.1:0-6673 GCA_033763635.1 Leptolyngbyaceae cyanobacterium bins.59 | reverse complement strand
TCCGATAGCGCGTGAAAACCTGCAACCACGAGATCAGACGGTAAGGAAACAGTCTTTGCCATTTAGTAAACCCTTTCTATCAAATTTAATTGATGAATTCTATCCTATAGCATTCCCCTGAATCTGTCCTGATTTTGCAGTTAGGAAGCTATTTTGCCTTTCTGCACTAAGGCGTGATTCCAAACTTTAATCCATTGGAACAAAAGGGGACTGCTTATTCAATGCCTCAATTATTGAAGGACCATCAGGGTCAACGTTGCCATGCCCATCTGCATGAGGGGTGGAAGCCGAATCATGCTAATTAGAACTATTGGAGAAACGTTTGGATTTGCTGAAGAGACACATTCAGCATTAAATCAAGCTTTTCACTGGGTTCTCCTAACGCCCAATAGGTGGCAGTGAGAGTTTTTTCCTCGGTAGAATAAACAAGCTGGACATTCAAGATTATTCGCGAATCAAGTTATAAAGCCACCCGCAATGGGGAATCTAAAAGAGAAGCATGTCCTCTTGCATAGGCAACAATGACCGCCTCACCCAATTTTTCATTCCTATCTGCTCACGATCCCCAACTGGTACGCCTGGGATCTTTGGCTGAGAAATATTTCGCGGAAGACCCCAATACCTGTCTGATTAAGTTGCGGCAATTTGGGGAGGTGCTGGCCCAATTAACAGCCGCCAATGTGGGGCTGTACAGTTCACCGGATGAAAAGCAAGTAGACCTGTTGAGGCGACTCCGCGATCGGGGTGTGCTCAAGGGTGAGGTAGATAGTTTATTCCATGAACTCCGGAAAGTGGGGAACGAGGCAACCCATAGTCTCGCCAGTAATCAGCGGATGGCTCTTAGTTGCCTAAAGTATGCCCGATCGCTGGGAATCTGGTTTCATCGTGTTTTTGCCCGACAGCCTGACTTTAATCCAGGGCCATTTATTCCACCCCCTGATCCACGAGTGGAGACGATCGCGCTACAACAAGAACTGGAACGGCTCCGAGCCGAAATGCAAGCCACTCAATCCGTAGCCATGATGGCGGAAGTCGCAAGACAGGAAGAAGCCCAGCGGCGGATTTCAGCAGAGGAACTCGCCAGGGAAGCAGAGGCGAAGGCTCAAGAAGTGCAAGCCCACCTGGAGCAACTTCAGGCCCAGGCCAGCAATGAACCCCAGCAGGTCATCCAACAAACGATCGCTCAGGCGCAAGCCGCCGAGAGCAAAGTCCTGTTAGATGAGCGAGAAACCAGACGGCGCATTGATGCCCAATTGCGATCGGTGGGATGGGAGGTGGACTCGGAAGAACTGACCTATCAGAAGGGTACTCGCCCTCAAAAAGGGCGGAACCTGGCGATTGCTGAGTGGCCTGTGGGAGAAGGACGGGCGGACTATGCCTTATTTGTGGGCCTTCAGGTGATTGCGGTCGTGGAGGCCAAGCGGCAAAGCACGGATGTTTCAGGGGCGATCGATCAGGCCAAGCGGTACAGTCGCAGCTATCAGATCAAAGGAGATGAGCATCTCCCGGATGGACCCTGGGGAGAATTCAAGGTGCCGTTTGTGTTTGCCACGAATGGACGGGCGTTTATCGAACAAATCCAGACCAAGAGTGGTATCTGGTTCTGCGATCTGCGCCGTCCGACGAATCTCCGTCATCCCCTCCAAAGCTGGTACAGTCCCCAGGGATTGGTAGAGACCCTGGCCCAGAACATTGAACAAGCCCATCAACGATTGGCGCAAGAAGGTTTCAACGATGGGCTGGAGCTGCGGGATTACCAGATTCGAGCGATTCAAACGATCGAAGCGGTTCTCGCAACCCAACAGCGATCGCTGCTGGTAGCGATGGCAACGGGGACGGGAAAGACCCGAACTTGCATTGCTCTGGTCTATCGCTTGCTAAAGACCAGGCGGTTTCGACGGATTCTGTTTCTGGTCGATCGCACGGCTCTAGGCGAACAAACCACCAATGCCTTCAAAGATTCCCGGATGGAAAATCTTCAGAGCTTTGCGGACATCTTTGAAATTAAGGAGTTGAAGGACACGGAGCCAGAACCGGACACGAAGATCCACATTGCCACCATCCAGGGAATGGTGAAGCGCATTTTGTATCCCAGTGATGAAATTACGGGGATCAGTGCGGATCTCTATGACTGCATTGTGGTGGATGAGTGTCATCGGGGCTATCTGCTCGATCGGGAGTTGAGTGAGAGCGAGTTGACTTTTCGGGACTTCAATGACTACATCTCCAAATACCGTCGAGTGTTAGACCAGTTTGATGCGGTGAAAATTGGCCTGACTGCAACTCCGGCCCTGCATACCACCCAGATCTTTGGAGAACCTGTCTACACCTACAGTTACCGGGAAGCGGTGATTGATGGCTGGTTGATTGATCACGAACCGCCCTACCAGATCCAAACCAGGCTCTCTGAAGCAGGCATGATCTGGAATCCGGGCGACCCAATGGAATTTTTCAATCCTCAGACGGGCCAGATTGATCTGGTTCACGCTCCCGATGAAGTGAAGCTGGAGGTGGAGCAGTTTAATCGGCAGGTCATCACCGAGGAATTCAATCGGGTGGTGTGTGAAGCGTTAGCCCAGCACTATCTGGACCCCTCGCTGCCAGAAAAGACCCTGATCTTCTGTGCCACCGATCCTCATGCAGATATGGTAGTTGCGTTGCTCAAGAAGGCTCTAGAGGAGCAATATGGGAGCATTGAAGATGATGCGGTGGTCAAAATCACCGGGAAAGCAGATAAACCTCTGGAACGGATTCGCAAGTTTCGTAATGAAGTCAATCCCAAGATTGCAGTTACAGTAGATCTCTTGACCACTGGTATCGATATCCCTGCAATTTGCAATCTGGTCTTTCTGCGACGGGTCAATTCCCGGATTCTCTATGAGCAGATGTTGGGCCGTGCCACCCGACTTTGCACCTTTGACGATGGCAGCCAGAAACAGGTCTTTCGGATCTTTGATGCCGTCCGGCTTTATGAGGCGATCGCCCCCGTTTCCACCATGAAACCGATCGCAGTAAACCCCAATCTCTCGTTCACCCAGTTAGTGGAGGAGTTGGGCAGCGTCACGGATTCCACCGCGTTAGAGGGAATTGTGAACCAACTGCTGGCAAAGCTCCAACGAAAACGCAGACACCTGAGCGATGCCAACCGGGAGCAATTAGAAACGATCGCTGGGATGTCGCTCCCAGAAGCAATGGCCCATCTGAAACAAAGCACCCCCGAACAAGTCAGGGAGTGGTTTCAGCAACGGCAGACGATCGCTCAGATTCTTGACCTCAAAGATGGGGGCACACGGCCTCTGCTGATCTCCTATCATTCGGATGAGTTGCGGGGCATTGAGCGGGGGTATGGGGTTTCCGAAGCAGGAGTTTCCTATGACAGGCCGCAGGATTATTTAGACAGCTTCAAGTCATTCCTCCAGAACAACCAGAATGAGATCGCAGCCCTGATGGTGGTGGTCCAGAGGCCCCGTGACCTGACCCGATCGCAACTGAAAGAATTGCGGATGCTCCTCGATCGCGCTGGTTACAGCGAAACAGCCCTGCAAGCGGCCTGGAGAGATGCTACGAACGAAGATATTGCGGCTTCCATCATCGGGTTTATCCGACAGGCTGCCCTGGGAGATGCCCTTATTCCCTACGGCGAACGGGTGGATCGGGCGATTCAGAAGGTTCTCGCTAGCCAGAACTGGAGTACGCCCCAGCGCAAGTGGTTGGAGCGGATCGGCAAGCAGTTGAAGGTTGAGATTGTGGTCGATCGCGAAGCCCTGGACAAAGGGGAGTTCAAGACCAGTGGGGGTGGGTTCGATCGACTCAATAAGGTGTTCGACAACCGACTGGATGAGATTTTGCAGTCAATTAGCGATCGGCTGTGGCAACCGGATGTGGGATAGCTGACGGAAAGCAGATCGTTCAGTTCAAATGACCTATCCTGTGTATCTCCTGTGAATTCTTTCGCCTACAATAGGCTTACACTAGCCTCAGTGAATGACTCTATGCCGGAAGTTATTGAAATTCCAATTGAACTCACCCAATTTCAGTTACCAGAAGCGGTCCAAGCCCGCCTCCAATTTTTGTTGGATCGCCAGGATGGTGGCTATCCTCTGTCTCCAATGGAACGACAAGAGGCAGAGGGATTGGTTGAACTCGCAGAGTTTTTATCTCTATTACATTTGCGTTCAGTACGGGTGATGAAGCAAGCATAGATGACAACAATCCCATGACCGTTACCTCTGATATTGTTCAAAAGCTCTGGAACCTCTGCCATGTTCTTCGCGATGATGGCATCACCTACTTGCAATACGTCACAGAGTTGACCTACTTGCTGTTTCTGAAGATGGCCCAGGAGACGGGCACCGAAACCCAGCTACCCCAGGGATTCCGCTGGGCAGACTTGGTGAAAGAGGATGGAATCGAGCAACTCACCTTCTACCGATCGCTCCTCCTCCAACTCGGTTCAGGCAGTTCATCCCAGCGGCTGCAAGCCATCTTCGCCAATGCCCAAACGTCCCTGAAGCAGCCCCGCATCCTCAAGAAACTGGTGCAGAGCATTGACGAACTGGACTGGTTCTCAGAGCATCGAGACGAGTTTGGCGACCTGTACGAAGGGTTGCTCCAGAAGAACGCTGACGAGAAAAAGTCGGGAGCGGGACAGTATTTCACCCCCCGGCCCCTCATCGATTGCATGGTGGCCCTGATCCAACCCCAGGTGGGCGAGTTGATTCAAGACCCCGCTGCCGGGACGGGAGGATTTCTCATCGCTGCCGATCGCTACATTCGATCGCAGACCGATCCCTTTGAGTGGACCGAGGCCCAACAGGTCTTCCAGCAACAACAGGCATTTTATGGCATGGAACTGGTGCAGGATGCCCATCGGCTTTTGCTGATGAATATGCTGTTGCATGGGATCGAAGGAGCCGTCACCCTGGGCGATAGCCTCTCCCCCCAGGGGCAGAAGCTGGCAAAGGCCCATGTGATTCTCACCAATCCCCCCTTTGGCACCAAGAAGGGCGGCGGCATGCCCACCCGCGACGATTTCACCTATCCCACCTCCAACAAACAACTGGCTTTCCTGCAACACATCTACCGGGGACTGAAACCGGGGGGACGGGCAGCGGTGGTATTGCCGGACAATGTGCTGTTTGAAGATGGGCAGGGGCGATCGATCCGCGCCGATTTGATGGACAAGTGCAACCTGCACACGATCCTGAGACTGCCCACCGGGATTTTCTACGCGCAGGGAGTTAAGACCAATGTGCTGTTCTTCCAGCGGGGAACGACGGAAAAGGGCAACACCCAGGCTGTCTGGTTCTACGATATGCGAACCAACATGCCCAGCTTTGGGAAACGAATTCCCCTGACCGCCGACCACTTCACGCAATTCAAGCAGTGTTATGGGGACGACCCGAATGGGGGCAGTCCACGGGTCGATCTCGGAGAGGAAGGGCGCTTCCGCTGCTTCACGCGGGAGACGATCGCCAAACGGAACGAAAACCTCGATATTTCCTGGCTGCGGGATGAGAGTTTGCAATCGGGGGATGACCTGCCGGAACCGGAGGTGATCGCAGCCGAGATTATGGAAAAGTTGCGGATTGCCACCAAGGAGATGGAAGCCCTGATGGTATTGCTGGACGGGGAAGATGCAGCGGAGGCTGTGAGTGCATCGGTGGGATTGCCGACCGTAGAATAGGAAGGGTGGAGCCGATCGCCCATTTCAATAAAAGAGAGATGACAAAGGGTATGAAAACTTTTGAGGAAGTCAAACAACAATTGCTCCAAATCAAACCGCGCTTGCAGCAGGTCTATCAGGTGAGCGAGGTGGGCATCTTCGGTTCCTATGCTCGACAAGAGCAAACGGAGACCAGCGATGTAGATGTCTTGATTGATTATCACCAGGCTCCAACGTTGTTCAAACTGGTTGAATTGAGGGAGTATTTAGGCGAAGTGCTGGGGATGAAAGTAGATGTTGTGACTAAAAATGGGCTGAAGCCTAGAATTCGAGAGCGTGTGTTATCTGAGGTTATTTATCTATGACCAATCGCCTCTCTACTCTTACGAGACAGAGTTCCCAACTGTATCAGGAGGTCTAGATGACGCTTGCCGAGGCTTTGCTAGAAAAACTTCAGAGTTTGCCACCGGAAAAACAACAAGAAGTTTTAGATTTTGCAGAATTTCTATATCAGAAGTTCCAGATTTCTGATAAATCTAAAAACTCGTCAGAAGTTGATCCGATTTGGGATTTAGGGTCTGAACCGATTCAACTTGGAATTTCGGATGCAGCAGAAAATCATGATAGATATCTATATGCCATAAGGAAAAAAACAACATGAAAATCCAAATTCAAATTCCTGATGGTGTTGCCCACAACCTACAGGCGAAGTGGGGGGATTTAGAACGGAAGTTGCTGGAAATGATGGTGGTTGAAGCTTATCGGGAGGGAGCGATCAGCACAGGTAAAGTCCGAGAGCTACTGGGATTACCAACCCGATTGGATGCAGATGCTTTCCTGAAGGCCAAAGAAGTATATCTCAATTACGACGAAGCCGATTTTGAACAAGATATGTTGACGATGCAACAGTTAGAGCGAGAGAAATTCATAAGATCTTGATTTACTTTCACATGAGGAAACGCGCTAACTCTAATCCCCTCCTGGGAGTGGTGGCCGTAGGCCGGGGTG
>JANRKG010000441.1:0-21232 GCA_033763635.1 Leptolyngbyaceae cyanobacterium bins.59 | reverse complement strand
GCCGAACCCCTCAGCATTGTGATGCCAAAGGGCAACCAGTACGACGACTTGCGGCGACAGGTGAATGGCGCGATCGATCGCTGGCGGCAGGAAGGGTGGTTGCAGCAACGAGCCGCTTATTGGGGCTTGCCCCAGGATGTGGAAATTCGAGAACTGAAGCCCTAGTCTTTCTGCTAGATGCTCGGTCTTGACTCAGAAGTTTTAAGATCAAGACAAGAAGTGATCCGACAAGTGATGCGATGGTTGGCCTAAGTGTATGACTGAGACGAAAGACTTACTTCCTGTAATTTACGTTGCCTTCCTGCTGGTCTTACTGGCTGGAGCTGCCTGGTTTATTATCCAGCAGATCTTTAAAACTCGTCGAGTTGAAAACAGCCTATCCCGACTGCAAGCCAAGCTCAGTCAGGGGAAAGGGACGGCTCAAGAGCATTATGAACTGGGGGGAATTTATCTGGAAAAACGCCTCTATGCTCAAGCGATCGTCCAATTCCAGAAAGCGCTGAAAGATTCCAACCTCCCTGAAGAAGAGGCTGCCCCGATTTATAACGCCCTTGGGTTTGCCTACTTTGCCCAGGAACAATATGACATGGCGATCCGCCAGTACAAGGAAGCGTTGAAGGTAAGTCCAGAGTATGTAACAGCCGCGAACAATTTGGGCCACGCCTATGAGCAAAAAAACCTGGTGGGGCCAGCACTGGAAGCCTATGAAGTGACGCTGAAAGTAGAACCTGAAAACCCAACGGCGAAACGTCGCGCCGAATCCCTCCGCAAACGAGTGATCCCCACAACGAACTCATAAGGGATGTTAGTCAAGCGTCAGGCAGGGGTAACAGGGGCAGCGCGACCGTAAAGGTAGTGATTCCATCACTACTCTCCGCCTGAATCGTCCCATCAAGAGGATGAAGTAGTTTTTTCACCAGGGCCAATCCCAACCCTGTTCCTCCATGTTTCCAGGGATCGTGATTCGGAATTCGATAAAACTTGTCAAAAATCCGGGGGATCTCCTGGGGATCAATTTCGACCCCGGAGTTACTCACCTTGATTTTTAGGCTCTTGCTTTCGGGATGAACAGAGACAACGATCGTTTCTCCCGAAGGTGTATATTTACAGGCGTTGCTCAGTAACTCAGTCATAACCCGTTCCAACAGGGAAAGGTCCGTCTGAATCGCAAACAGATCAGGCGGGATCTGAAAGTGCAACTGTTGTGTTTGCGCCTTCGCCTGTACAGTAAAAGGCTCTGCAACGTAGGGAAGCCAAATACGCAGATCAACCCGACTGAGTTGGGGAGGATCATCCTCCGCATCCAGACGGGATAGGTCCAGCAAGTTATTAATCAGCCCAATTTCCCGCTGACACTCTTCTTGCAAAATCGTGAGATATCGGGCAACCGCATGGTTCTCCTGCCCCAAAACTCCCATTTGGGTTAGCGTGACCTCCAACATTTGGGTCGCTAACTTGATGGCAGACATGGGAGTTCTCAGTTCGTGGGAAACAGTGCTGAGAAAATCATCCTTCAGCTTGTTCAGTTTTTCCATTTCCTGCACCTGGGCTTGAGCCGCTTTGTAAAGACGTGCTTGCCGGATAGAAATAGCGCACTGATTGGTTACTTGCTGGAGCAAACGAATCTCCTGCTCATTAAAGACTAACCCCCGTTGCCGAAATAACCAGACATCTCCTAACACCTGTTGATCATCTACGATCGGACAGGCTAATAAAGACATCTGATGTTTGAGGGGGCGCACCGGAGTATATTCCCGCTCACAGAAGCAGAGGTAATGCCCCTGAAGTAAAACATCGTAAACTTCCGGGAAGTCAGCCATGGGCACCACTCGATGTAGGGCCGATGGCAGAGCATTCATGTATTCATAACAAATCGTGGAGGTTCGTTGCTCCACCTCGTAAAGTCCAGCATCACACCCTGCAATCGATAAGCCAATGGCCAATTCTCGAACCACCGATTGCAGGATTTGGGTTTCGTCCAGACTGTCGCGGACCTGATCCGTAATGCGCTTCAGCAACGCCTCAAATTCTAGCGCTTGTTGTAATTGAGCAGTCCGCTCATCAACCAGATCCTCCAGGTTGGTATTGAGTTGCTGCATCTGAGCATACCGCTCAGGAGAGGGAAAGGCATCATCGGGTGACATCGCGGAAATGGGGCAATTGTCCGCTTCATCTCGATTTAGACCTCCCTGAACCAACTGTAAGGAGAAATTCAAGGAATTGGATGGGGCTTCTAAAGCCCTACGAACAATCAGATGATCATCCTGATGCTTGTGAAAGTGAATCCAGCTTTCAGCGAGAACCATTCCTTCCACCAGAATCCCCCATTGTTCACCTTCTAGATAAATTGGAGAATACTGGGCCTGAAGCAAAAGGTTCGCTGTGGGGCGTTCAAATATCCAAGTTTCCTGAATCCCACGCCCTTGCCGCATCGCCTGTAAGAATTCGGCAAATCTCCCTTGCAGCACGGAAGAGAATTTGTGCAAGCGAAAGTTCAAGAGTTCTTCTCGATGCTGTGCTTCCCAGAGAGGCAAAGCTGCCTGATTCGCCCACCGCAAACAAGCCCGATCGAGATCCAGAATCCAGATCGGTAGCTTCAGGCGATCGTAGGCAACCCGCTCTGCCTGCCCAAACGTTAGCTGTGAGTCGTCTACTATAAACAAAAAAACCTCATAAACGGCACACGCATCTTTTAGATACAAAACTTGAGGTGTATAACCTCAGATTGCCCTGATTTTTTTTTCTTTACAACCCTTCTTTTACGGAGAATCTTCTGTAAAGGTCTGTCTCCAGGTCTGAATCAGGAGCCGAACTTCCGCAAGATCCAGGTAGTCGTGGGCAAAGGCTTTGTGAAGTAGCTCTGGAGGAAGAAATTCATCATACTTCTGAAGCCTCGGAGCCTCCTCAGGGGCTAGCAAATCCATTTCAACCTCAAGTCTACGATCGGCGATGGAAACAATTTCATAGTAAAGATTACGGAAAGTTGCTTTACCCAAGCGTACCGTCAAGAAATAGGGAGAAACACCACTGACACTCCGAAGATTCAAGGTTTCCTTACAAAAAGACCGGATGAAGCGTTCGAGGGTCCGAAAGGCTACCGTTCCCATCCAGGGCAACACACAACAGGTCTGGTTTTCATCAAGGGGCAATACCCAGTTCCGATCGAGTTCAAAATCCTGAGCCAATTTCCGGGCCGCTTGTAATCGTTTCCGGGCACCTTTTTGCAGGTAGGCATATTCCTGATCTTCAAATAGCACACGGCGCATTCGTTGTAGCACCCTGGTATGCACTTCCCCGCCCCCTCCCTGCCAGGACAAGGCCGCACTCCCGATCGCCGATCGCACTCGCACCAGTTTGGCACGGGTATCCACATCCAGCACTTCCCAGGAACGACCCGCCAGGGAAAAGCAACTTCCGGGGGGAGGAGGCAGGGTAATACTACCCACCTCGATCGCCTCTGCCCGCACGGTATATTCTTCAGTATCCGGAAAGATGGCATAGAACTTGTAATTGCGGACCAGGCGTTCTCCAGCCAACCCCAACAGTAACCCGCCCCGTTCCGTCTTCTGAAGGTGATCCAATTCAATCAAATGGCGCAGCAACAGCCGAAAATCGCCCTGAGAAATGGCCTGGAAGGGGGGCAACGTTAAAACCCGCTGGGCCAACACGGAAGGCGACAACTCCCCTTCAGAGGCCAGAATACTCATCGTCTGGTGATAGAGCAGGTTGAACGGGTAACGGCCCGATCGCGGCGGTTCGACCCAACGGTCTTCTAGATAGAGTTGAAGCACCGCAATACATTGAAGCAACTGCCAGGGAATTTGTTTGGGCAGAAATTCTTCATTCTCCGGTTCCGGTTCAATGCAGACAAACCGCATATCCGCCGGACTGCCCCGCCGACCCGATCGCCCCAGACGTTGCAGAAAACTGGACACCGACAAGGGCGACTCCAGTTGGATCACCCGCTCCAACTGGCCCAGATCAATCCCCATCTCAAAGGTGAGGGTCGCTGCCGTGACGATCGGAGCCTCCGATCGCCGCATTGCCGCCTCCGTTGCCTCCCGAAGCGTTGCAGATATACTGCCATGATGGACATGGTAAATGTCCGGCAAACCTTTAGCGCTGGCAATCGCTCGGAGAGTCGCAATCACGGCTTCTGCCTGAGAGCGTCCATTCGCAAAGATCAGGCACTTCCGGCCCACACTCTGATCAAACAAGTATTGATCCGCCGGATCAAAGATGGGAGTCTCCCCCTTCGCATAGACAGCAGGTTGCGATCGGCGGTAGAAATGCTCCAGAGCAAAATGAAGCGTCCGTTTTCCAGCCTGGATAGTGGGGGTGATCACGGGACGATCGGTTCCGGCCCGCAGCCATGCCTCCGCCTGGGAGTAGTCCCCCAGGGTTGCAGAAAGCCCAATGCGCCTGGGGTGGCTGCGGCTCAAGCGAGCTAACCGGGAAAGCTGGCAGAGAACTTGATCCCCGCGATCGGACCCGATGAAAGCATGAACCTCATCAATCACCACGAACCGTAATTCCCCAAACAAGCGCTCCAATTCCAGCGGCTTATTAATCAGCAAACTCTCCAAAGATTCTGGGGTAATTTGGAGAATACCACTGGGGCGCTTAAGCAGTCGCGCCTTTTGACTCTGGGCCACATCCCCATGCCAGATCCAGACGGGCAGGTGGGCTTCTTTCAACAGATCCTTGAGGCGATCGAACTGATCATTAATCAGTGCTTTAATCGGACCAATGTAGAGAGCTGCCACAGTTTGCCCAGGCTGTTCATGCAACAGGGTCAGGATGGGCAAAAAGGCGGCTTCTGTTTTACCAGAAGCGGTTCCTGCGGAAATGAGTAAATGGTCATCGGTTTCGAAGATGACTCGGCACGCTTCAGCCTGCACCTGACGCAGTTCCGTCCACCCCTGAGCATAGACGTACTCCTGAATAAACGGAGCCAGACGGTAGAAGGCGGAGTCACTCATGAAAAGGGAAGCCTTAGTCGGAAGCCAATAACTCCCGTACCCGAATTTTCAATGCAACATAGAGTGGGAACTGGTGATGCTCTGCAACCAACCAACTCACAAGGACAAAATGGATGAAAAAAGTCAACCCCGTCCAGAGGAGGGGAAAATTCCAGGGGTCGGTCTCTGAATTGGGGAAAATATAGGCCGCCAATCCCACCAATGATGGGGGGACGACCACCAAAATTCCTCCCAGTAACCAGACTAACCAAGTTAAGTTCGCACTCCCCTGATGGAGCGCTTGCCAATTTTGCCCCGTCCATCGCCAGACAAGGGGCTGAATCCCATCCGCAAGCTGAATGGATTGGGCCTGGAGATTTGCCGTGAAGATATGACGACAAAACGGACAGGCATAGGCATCCATCAGGGTCAGGGCAGCAAGCTGCCCCTGACGGCAAACAGGACAGGCATAAGTTTCCCCGTAATTCAGGCTGCGATTCTTAGCAGTTCCCGGATTTGGCATAGACCTCACTGAGCGCTGGCGATCGGACTACCAACGGGTTTAATGACCTCTCTTCCATTTTGCTCTAAAACTACGATTGGTTCAGCATTGGTCCGAGCTTCAATCCGCTTCACCCGCACCTTCCCATTCGAAAGGGAGTCCCCAACCGCAACGGCCCGACTGGATAGCTCATCCGGTGCTTTAACGATCGCACTCACCCGTCCGCCCATTTGCACTACCCCCGTTACTTGCACCGCCTCCGCCATCTGGGTAGGAGAGGGCGGGGGAACCACCACCGCTGGCATGGGGGACAAGGGCTGGATAGGGGTCGTGGCGATCGGTACGGTGGTAGGCCGGATCGGCACAGTCGAGACGTTAGGAATCGGTGGCAACTTGGGCAGGGCACGGGGGGCCACTCCAGGCGTAGCCTGACTACCTGCCACCGCAACGGGCACTGGCACCACATTCGCAAAGGGATCTCTCCGGCCCTGTTCTACCACACTCAACCGTTGACGGGGATTGGTTGAGCGAATAATGCCAGAGGGTAAGTTCGCCTGTACCGCCCCAGAGACAACGGGAACGGTTGGTTTCGTAAATGCCTGAGCATCAGACTTACCAGAGGATACCTGTGCAGGGGTTGCCTTGGAAGCGTCGGGCGCAGGGGTTTTGACTTCGGAGGGGGTCGTGCCACACGCTGCCAGAAGCAGAATGAGGGCGATCGGGCCAAGGGGTTGATAGAACCTATTCATCATGATTCCTCACACAATTCCCTACAGAATAACTCCGTCCTAAATGATTGGCATTAAGCGTAACGCCATTTTTGGAAAATGGATGAAAGATGTAGTGGAAATTTGCAAGCAGGAAGGCAGAGGGCAGAAGGAATGATTCTTTTCTGCCCTCTGCCTTACTCGACCCGCTCTTCTAAAGGCCGTAAGTAGTAACTTGCAATCAAACCGACCATCAGCCACCAGACGGTACTCATTTCAGGACGATACCAGACCGTATCGAATAACCCGTGAGTGAGCATCCCTGCCATCGCTGCCATTGCCCCAATGAGCCAGAATCCGTCAGGATTGCGAGTTTGGCGTAAACGACTGAGGTGGGTAATCCCTTGATTAAACGTCACCAGTAGCAACCAGAGAAAACAAGTGAGACCGATGAAGCCAGTTTCCACTGCCACTTCCAACACAATGGAATAGGCACTCAAAGCACTAAAACGAGGACGTTGAAAGAGGGGGTAAATCTTGTTAAATGCGGTATTCCCTGGACCAATCCCCAAGACTGGACGGTCCTTAATCATATCAATCACCGATAGCCAAACATTCAGCCGATAGTTACTGCTGCTATCTCCCCGTCCCATAAAGATACTACCCACTCGATTTCTTAAAGGCTCCACCGCAACCACTGCCAGGATCAAGAGTGCAGCAACCGTTCCGAGGGCCACAGGCAGAGACCAGGTTCGCCAGGGTTCGGGAAGACGATCGGCCACCCAAAACCAGAACAAAATCATCAGGACAAAAAGCAACCCGACAAACCCCAAAAAGCTGCCGCGACTGTCGGTGTAGCGGAGACAGGAGCAGTTCACAATGATCATGGTTAACGCCAGAGTCTTGGGCAGCCATCCCCTCCAGGCAAACAGGGCCGCAACACTCAGGGCGATCGCAGGTAACAGATACCCAGCCAGCAAATTGGGATTTCCGAGGTAACTAAACACCCGCGTCACATTTGCCCCGCTCGAAGTCGGGTCATTCCAGGTTGCCAGCGGTTCCACCTGATCAAACCACTGGCGAATCCCGTAGCAACTAACAATGAGAACGACATGCAGCCAGATCGTAATCAGAGCCGATCGTAACCGGGCCGATCGTAAGATACGGGCAATGAGGGCAAAGAAGATCAGGTAAAGCGTTAATTTACTCAATCCCACAACCGCTGCGGCCTTTACAGGAGAAAGGGCGGTTGCCACCACTGAAATTCCCCAATACGTGAATACCAGGAGATGAATGGGGGTAGAGAGGGTGCCTTCGGTGCGATCGTCCGAAAGGGTGAGGAGAAACCAGAACCCAGCACAGGCCGTCAGTAACAGACCCACCAGTAGATTCGAAACGAAGGGGGCCAGACCAAAAACCAGCACCAGCAAACCAAAACCGAGCAGGTCAGATCCCTGGAGCAACCAACTAGAGCGTCGCCAGGACTGGAGTGGGCCGACCAGACGATGCAAGTAGCTAGCCCGAAACCATTGGGTCAAAGGCAGGGTGGCAAGGGTCAGGGTTTGCCAAACAGCATTCATAGGGGGATGGTAGGCAGAAGGACGTTAAACCTCTGCTATTATCCACGAAAATTTCCCTATCAACCCTTCTCCCCTAAGAAGCCAGATCTGCTTCAGACAGTTGAGGGAGGCTAATCACATAGCGATAGCCCGATTCGGGTGAACCCTGAATTGAAATTTGCCCCTCATGCATGGCTGCTAGCTGGCGACTGAGTTGCAGCCCCAAGCTTTCACGAGATGGGATGATGGCAGGCTGGGCAAAGTTTTCGGCTTCTGCTTCACGGTTCATAACAATCGCCCCTGGAGGATTGAGGGTCAAGTTCTCAGCATCCGAGTCACCCTGGCGATACCTCTCCCGCAGAGGCTCGGCAGCCTCGACGAAAGCAACCCTGGTTGCTTGATAAGCATAAACCTCTCCATAGGGTAGACTATCCCCTAACCAGGGATTGGAAACCCAAACAGCGATATTCAGGCGAGATTGCTTACGAGAGATATGCAACCGCACTTCACTCCCTGCAACAGAAGACTGTATGACGCTAAAAATCAGGTGATACAGCATCTGTTTAACCTTGTGCTTGTCTAACAGCCAGATGCGAGGTCCGGGTTCAACGGTTAATCGCATCTGTTGTTCCCGTCGTTTTGCAGCTTCTTCCAGGGTCGTAATGACTTGCTGACAGAGCATTTCAATGTCTACAGAAGACAAATTTAAGGACTCGCTACCGTCTTCCAGACTGCCAAGTTCCATAATTTCATTGACTAACGACAGCAAATATTGACCACTCTGGTAAACGATAGCCAGATATTCCTTTTGCTTCGTCGTTAGAGGTCCATAAATTTCCCGTGTCAGCACACTGGTCATCCCCATGACCGAAGTGAGGGGGGTTCGTAATTCCTGGGTCAGTTGGGATAGTAACTGCACTCGAATGGGATTCGCCAGGGAAAGATCTGGTTTTTCCGAAATCCGTTCGTCCCGTTGAGCAGTCTCCAACTTGCTAGCGGATGGAGTGAAATGAGCAATCGTTTGATGAGAGACGGCCTGAGAAAGACGAACCAGGCGATTTCGTTCAAACTCGCTCATGCTCCAGCGAGCCGTCAATTCTAAAAAGCCAACCTCCCGGGCAGTAAAGACGCGAGGGGTCAAATCCATCACCGCTAATGCCCCCAGAAAATGACCCTGACCATCAATTAGAGGCACACCGACATAAGAGCGAATGCGGTATTGCTGAACGAGGGGATTCTCGGCAAAGCGGGGATCTGCCAGAGTATCCTCAATGACGAGCACTTGACGGGTACTGACAACGAGGGAGGTGAAGGAATGATGACTGGGGATTTGGCGGGAAGAGGCCAAATCATTCATTAAGCCCAAACGGGATAACCCGATCGCTGACTTCAACCACTCCCGATCCTGGTCCAATAAGCCTAGAATGCAAATTGGCATTTCCAGAAAATGAGCCGCTGTTTGGGTTGCCTCATCGAAGATCGGAATACTCTCTGTCTCCAACAGCCCCAGTTCTGAGAGCGCTGTCAATCGCTGCTGCTCTAATTCTAATTGGGTAGACGTATTGAACGGATAAAGTGGCTTATTTTCAGGGATGACCATCACAACCCTAAACTCCTGTGTACTGACCGGATAGTTGAATAAACCCGATACGATCAATTCAATGCATCAGAAAAGATGCAGTGGGTTGATGTGAATTCGTAATACCAGTTGCCCCAAAGTTGCCCCAGAGGACTCACCAAGTATTTATCTACACCCATAATTCCCTGATAAAGGGCTGGATAAACATCGGAAGGGGATCAGTTTACAAACTCTTTGCTGATGCAATTATAGGAAAGGCATCCAAGGGGTGAGCAGAACCGCGAGGAGCAAGACCTTGCAAGGAAAATTTAATTTTATTTTTTCCGTAAAAACTCTGATATAACGACCTCAATATGGCACTTCGGTCTTTTGAAAGTACAGAATTCAGGTATAGAGTTACCCTTGTACGGAGTATCAGAAATATTGACTTCCAACTATGGAAGGGTCGTTTATCATCTCTAATTACAGAGCTTTCAGCGACTTCCTCCTGGCAAGTGCCGCTCTAAGCCCTGTATTGAGCGTGGACTCCTTCCTGTAGAGCGTTGCATCCCTCCAGCAAGATAGGCGTGTTAAAAGAAGCGTCGCCCTTCTAAGCTGAACTGCAACGCTTTTTTGTGTACAAATTTCTAAACAGAGGGGATGAGACAGTAGTTCCTATCTCCGATCGCAATCGAGGAGAAAGTTAGGACAGCAAGTTCAAATCAACCATTGCGTAAACCTTTCCCCTCTACCCTCTGCCTCCTGCTTCGTCTAACCCTGATTCACCGCTTCCACACAGGAAGTTTGCAAGCGATCCATCCACCGTTCCAGATAGGAGCGATTCGCCTGCCGTTCCTCTAGAATCGTCGTATCCAGGGGATGGGGCATTAACCCACGAATGGCAGCGGTGGTCACACAGAACATTGATTTCTGGAAACTCTGACAGATTTTGACCCGTAAGTCATTCTCTCCTCTACGCTGCTGCTGATAGTGATGGTGCAGATAATCCGGCAGGTAGTGGCGCATATCCTGCATCAACAGAGTAGGGGGAATCCCGGCCCCTCCAATTGGCAGAGGATCAGCATACAAGGCACCGTAGGCAAACCGATCCTGCTCAAAGGGAATTTGGTATGCCTGAGCATTATAAGAAACGGTTCCAAAGAAAGCCGTACCCCGAAAAAACACAGCCTCCACATAAGGAACAGCCACATCGGGTAGAAACGTCAGCCCCGCTTCTAGAGGAATAATTTCCTGCCGTTGCCCTTTCACGATGGGAGCGTAGGTAATGGGCAAACTGGCATCCGCGACCAGGCCATCTTGAATGTATTGCACCACTTGGGCGATCGTTCGAATATTTCCTCGATCATATTCATCGGACAAGTCGAGAAAAATCTTACTCATCACCTTCCAAAACTGTCCCAATGCACTGTAATAGGCAGATTGACGGATTTGTTCTGGGAGGAAGTCTGGGAAAACACAATGTAAAGGTTGCACAACCCAGTTATTCTGGATGGCTCTGGCGATGGCAGGTTGGCACCGTTGCCGAAACGCCTCTGAATCCAGGTAGGTATCCAATCCCCCGCCCCCATGCCACAGCATTACCCGCATGCAATACTCGGCGTACTCGTAGTTGATGCGATCGTGCCACCAGTGCCGCAACAACCTGTTCAGAGAGACTTCCCCATTAAAATATTTGAAGAAGGGAAATAACTCCAGGAACTGGTGATCGGCAATGTAGATGAGGTTTTGCCAGTAAGCATCCAACACCACCCCATAGCTCTTAAGAATGCCCACTACTTCCATCACATTCGTTTCCGATTCTGACAGAAGGGCACCCCCTGACTCCAGACGATGCACGTAATCCGCCAGGGGATGGTTCGAGGAAGATTGGAGGGTTGTTGTCATCGTTCAGTTCTCCTCAATCGGGTTGGGGATAGGCAGTCGGGGGGAAACCAAGGGCGAAGACAGCGTGACAGACTCATGGGGGGACAATTGAACGGTTCCAACCACCGCCGCCGCCGGATGGGGTAACAGGGCCGTTGTCGTGGTTTCCGTCCAATAGGTCAGCCAGGAGGGTTGCAAGCCAAACGCAACGATCAGGGAAGCCAAAACGACCGAGGGTAGACGATCGTTCCACACCACTGGAGGCAAATCCTCCGCCTGTTTTGAGAGTCGCCCAAAAAACACCCGATTCACCATCAGAAGAAAGTAAACCGCTGTCAACCCAGTACCCACCATACTGAGGAGGGTTTGGGTGGGAAACACAGGAAAACTCCCCCGGAAAATCAGGAACTCGGAAATGAACCCTACCATCCCCGGAATTCCAGCACTTGCCATGACTCCCAGCACCATCAAGCTGCCGATCACGGGCATACCCCGTTCTGGGTTCAGCAAGCCACTCAGCAAGTCGAGATCGCGAGTCCCAGTTTTCTTGTAGACCACACCGACTAACAGGAACAGCAGGGCTGAAATCAGACCATGACTGATCATCTGAAAGACCGTTCCCAGGATGCTGAGGGGTGTTGCCGCAGCACAGGCTAACAACACATATCCCATGTGGCCGATCGAGCTATAGGCCACCATTTTCTTCATATCCTTCTGAGCGATCGCTGTGAACGAGCCATAGAGGACACTGACAACCGCCCAGGCGGCAAGGCCAGGAGCTAAAACCGCCCAGGCATCCGGGAAAAGCCCCAATCCAAATTTCAGTAAGCCGTAAGCCCCCAGTTTGAGCAGCACTCCCGCCAATAAAACCGAGACTGGGGTAGATGCTTCAACGTGGGCATCGGGAAGCCAGGTGTGGAAGGGAAACAGGGGGATCTTAATCCCGAACCCAACCAACAACATGCCTAAAAGGATGAATTGCTGCCCCAGGGAAAGAGCTTGAGAGGCCAGGGGATTGTAAATGAAGTCACTGGAACCGCTCAACCAGGTCAGTCCCAGGAATGCTGCCAGAATTAACACGCCCGAAACCGCTGTGTAAATCAAGAACTTGGTGGCTGCATAACCACGCCGTGCGCCTCCCCAAATTGCGATCAGAAAGTAAAGGGGAACCAGTTCCAATTCATAGAACAGGAAGAACAACAGGAGATTTTGGGCCAAAAAAGCGCCCGCCACTCCCGCATTGAGCAGCAAGAGTAAGGAGTAGTAAAATCGGGGTCTCTGGATGTCAGAATCGCTGCTCCATAGCGCAATGGCAGTTAGCAGGGCATTAAGAACAATCAGGGGCAAAGAAATTCCATCCAAACTGAGTTGATAACTCAGGCCGAGACTTTCAATCCAGGGAAGATCTTCCAGGAATTGCAAACTCACACTACTGACATCAAACTGACTTCCCAACAGCAAAGACCAGATAAGTGCCGCAACGGTAACACCGATCGCCACCCATCGAGAGCGACTGGCAGAGAGACCGGGCCAGAAGGCAATCAACACGGCTCCGAGAATAGGAGTCCAAATTAAGCTACTGAGCATCTTGCCGTCCCTCTACCACATAGACCAGGTGATAATCATACCTAGCAAACTCAGGCCAACCAGAATGGTCAGAACATACGCCTGAGATTGACCGGAAATGCTGTACTTAAGGCTTTCGCCACTGAAAAGGGAAGCCAAGCCTACCAGATTCACGAAGCCGTCTACAATGTGGCGATCGAACCAGGCTACCAGACGGGAAATGCTACTCACGGCAAACACGACACTCACCCGATAGAGACGGTCAATGTAGAAGTCGTAGGCCAGGAGGTCTTGCAAAAACCGCAGGGAAATCTGCATCGGACGGGACCAGGTTCGCTTCAACGTGAGGGAACTTCCCAATACACATCCCGTGAGTCCTGAAAGAATGAGCAGCCCCAAGGCGGGTTTATTCATGTACTCCCAATCAGGAAGCAAGTTCAACCAGGCCAACATCAGAGGCACCAGCAGGGTCGTAATGATCAGGGACACCATCGGCACCGCCATCGGCCATGCAACTTCCGGAGCACGGCGAGTTTTGGGCTGGGGTTGCCCCAGAAAAACCAGGCGGAAGACACGAGTGAGATTCAAGGCAGTCAGTCCATTGACCAGCAGTAGAACCGCAACAAGCCAGGGCTGACTCCAGAAATCATCCAGTCCCAGACGCATCGCCCAAAATCCACCCAAGGGAAGTATCCCAACCAAACCAGCGCCACCGATCAGAAACGATCCGGTTGTGGCGGGCATCCGGGACCAGAGACCGCCCATTTCCGTCATGTTTTGGCTGTTCGTCGTCGAAATGATGCCCCCCAGCGCCATAAAGAGCAGAGCCTTGGAAATCGCATGGGCAAACAGTAACAACAATGCAAATCCGGTCCACTGCAACCCTGTTGCCATAAAAACCAGCCCCAGATAAGCACTCGTGGAATGGGAGAGGGCACGTTTCAGGTCAATTTGGGCCAGGGCGACCAGGGAGGCACCGATCGCCGTCATCGTTCCCAGGGTCAGAAGGGCAATCGACGCAACAGGGGAAAGGATCAAGATCGGTTGCAATTTGATCAACACATACGCGCCACAGGCAACCACAACGGAATTCCGCAAGATGGACGCAGGGTTGGGTCCCTCCATCGCCTCATCTAACCACAGGTGAAGGGGGAATTGGGCGCACTTTCCAACAGGACCCGCAATCAATGCCAATCCCAACAAGGTGGAAGTGAGGGGAGAAAGATTGGCAGTTTCTGCCCAGTTGTACAGGTCGGGGAAGTTCAAACTCCCTGCCATCGTTCCCAGGGCAACAACCCCCATGAGCAACAATACATCTCCGACCCGCTTGGTCAAAAACGCATCACGGGCAGCGGTTACGACCAGGGGTTGGGCATACCAGAACCCCACGAGCAGGTAGGTAGAGAGGGTCAGGATTTCCAACAAGCCATAGGTCAGGAAGAGAGAGTCGCTGATCGCCAGCCCGGACATGGCTCCTTCAAAAAAGCCCATCAAGGCAAAAAAGCGGGCCAGTGCCCAATCTTTTTCCATGTATCCGATCGCAAACACCTGGGCCAGCAGACTTAGCCCCGTCACCAATTCCATCGCTCCGACACTGACGGGCGAAACATTCAGGGCAAAGGTCAAATCCAGGTCAGCAACGCTTAACCAGTGAATCAATACCTGTTGCGGTTCTTGCCAAACCAGGGTGGCTCTAAACAAAACCAGACCATGAATAAAGGCCAGAACCGTCATCAAAATGTTCAAGTAAGCTGCCGGACGTGGCCCTGTGCGACGGATTAAACCGATCGACCAGGGAAGGGTGACGATCGCACCTAACAGCCCATAAAAAGGAATCCACCAAACGTTTTGGAGGAGAGTTTCATTCATTTCAGTCGCCCTATCTAACGCCCTATCTAACGCCCTATCTAATAGCACTACAAGCACTCCCATCAGCCGGACCAGAGGCCATCGGGAATTTCACTGAGATAGAACAGTATTTATAGTTTGCATTTTATTAACCAATCTCGCTCAGTTTAACGTTAAAGCCCTGACAAATAAATACTTCGCAGCAAAACTCAATGTCTTTTAGCAGTCCTCCTAAAGTGCTAAATTACCCGACAGAAACTTCCTGCAGAGCCAGCAGAAACCAGTGTAGAAAACAACCTTAAAGCAAGCCGAAAATCTCATAAATTCTTAAAAAAAAAGACAAAAAATCATGAGCGATTCATCTTTCCAGTCAAAGAAAGAGAGCCATATTCTTTGAATAAAGCTTGGAATAACTTCTTTAAGTTCAGGTTGAATCGAAAGTCATTTTTCCGATTCAATCACTCTTTTCTGTTACATATCTCATTAAATAAGTGAGATAATCTCTTCAAATAGGAGTAATTTCAGAAGCCATTTTATGGGGAACTTGATACAAATTTCTTTTTGAAGTTCTTGTTAATAAGATGTTGATTCTGTATTCTATTTTTCTCTTCAAAAAGACGAGATTTTCTTAAAGCAGCGGCCTGAAAGCAATCCTATAAGATAATCCTTATAAGGCAATCTTTATAAGGAGAATAGGTAAAGGTAAGACTGAGACTATCCTATCTAAGTTTAAAGATAAAAAGGGTTGGGATCAGCAAAATAGGGGCTTCCTGAAGGAAAAGACAATTTTGGAAAGATTTGGAACGAACTAATTTTTGCGTTTCGCTCTCAATTTGAGATTTTATCTAGAGAATAGATTTTATCTAGAGAATATCTTAAGGGAATATCTTCCCGATCGTATTACGACGATTGTGAGTAATCACAACGATCATTAATTAACTTTACTAATAAATCTTATTAAGAACTATCATTTAGACCTATATTGTCAAGTGTAAGAGAGTTACCCTATTCTTTGGAGTAGGATCTTTAAGGTGCTGAATCCAAGAAAGCTTGGGCCTTTCCGTCAAAAAATTAAATTTAGGGTTTAAATCTAAGTTTTTTGACCTGAGTGCCTAGCAGGGATTCTTGCAAAGTTTTCTCTCGTATTTTGTTTAAGTTTAGGAGATTAGATAATGCCAATTGCAGTCGGCATGATTGAGACGAGGGGATTCCCTGCGGTAGTAGAAGCGGCAGATGCAATGGTGAAAGCCGCTCGGGTCACTCTCGTTGGATATGAAAAAATCGGTAGTGGTCGTGTCACCGTCATCGTTCGGGGCGACGTTTCGGAAGTGCAAGCTTCTGTTTCCGCCGGAGTCGAGTCTGTGAAGCGGGTCAACGGAGGCGAAGTCCTGTCTACCCACATCATTGCCCGTCCTCACGAAAACCTGGAATATGTGCTGCCCATGAGTTACACCGAGGCAGTCGAACAGTTCCGAAGTTGATGCGGTCAGCTTTTCAGAGAGTCTCGTTTTTCAGAATTGAATTAACCACGCTCACGCTCAGATTCGCAGATAGCTTTTGATTCAGGCTTTGATTTAAGAGCTTTGATTCAGGTTTGATGTTTTAGTCGGTTTTGTAAGAACAGGAAGGAGTCAGATAATGGCAATTGCAGTAGGGATGATTGAAACCTTGGGCTTTCCCGCAGTTGTGGAAGCGGCGGATGCGATGGTGAAGGCTGCCCGCGTTACGCTGGTGGGTTATGAAAAGATCGGAAGCGGTCGCGTTACCGTGATTGTGCGGGGCGATGTTTCGGAAGTGCAAGCTTCCGTTGCCGCAGGGACTGAATCGGTGAAGCGGGTGAATGGGGGCCAAGTTCTCTCTACCCACATCATTGCGCGTCCTCATGAAAACCTGGAGTACGTTCTGCCTATCCGCTACACCGAAGAGGTAGAGCAATTCCGGGAAAGCGTGAACGGCCCTCGCTCCCTGCCGATCACCCGTCCATAGGTTCTCATGCAAATTGCTAAAGTTCGCGGCACAGTTGTCAGCACTCAAAAAGATCCCAGTTTGCAGGGCACTAAGTTTCTCCTGGTCCAATTGATTGATGATTCTGGAAACCTGTTACCTGAATACGAGGTAGCAGCAGACAGTGTTGGTGCAGGAGTGGACGAATGGGTTCTGGTGAGTCGGGGGAGTGCCGCCCGACAACTGGCTGCGACGGAACGGCGGCCCCTGGATGCTCTGGTGGTCGCAATTATCGATACAGTCAGCGTCGATAGCGGTTTGCTTTATAGCAAGCGCGACTCTTACCGTTAATGGTTGCAGGATCATTTTGGTAGAAAGCTTCCTGCCCTTTGCTATATCATCAACCCTCTAAATTTTGGCCTCTGAGGTTGGTTAAATTACTGAGTAATTTGGCTCAATTAATTTGGTTAAAAATTTGATGAGGAAAGGGCTGGGGCTTTGGTCATTACAGAAGCAATCACAGAAGCACTGAGTCCGTGCTGACTGGGAACGCTCCCTTGGGGTGCGTATTTTCAAGCCAGGAGGAATTGTATGCAAGTCCGTAGTTCTGCGGCCCCTCCCACTCCGTGGTCCAGGGACTTGGCAACGCCGACCATCCATGAGTCGGCCTATGTCCATTCGTTTTCTCACCTAATCGGAGATGTGCGGGTGGGACCGAAGGTTTTGATCGCTCCAGGCAGCTCTATCCGGGCGGATGAAGGTGCCCCTTTTCATATTGGGGAAGCCACAAATATCCAGGATGGGGTAGTGATTCACGGTCTGGAGGAGGGCCGTGTGATGGGAGATGACGGGCAGGAGTATTCTGTGTGGGTCGGGAAACGGACCTCGATCACGCACAAGGCTCTCATTCATGGGCCTGCCTACGTGGGAGATGAATGTTTTATCGGGTTCCGTTCTACGGTTTTTAATGCCAGGGTTGGAAAGGGCTGCGTTGTCATGATGCACGCCCTGATTCAGGATGTGGAAATTCCCGCTGGTCGGTTTGTGCCTTCTGGGTCAATTATTACGACTCAGGAACAGGCCGATCGTCTGCCGATTGTGCAGGAAGCGGATGTGAAGTTTGCCCTCCATGTGGTGGGGATTAACGAATCGTTGCGATCGGGTTATCGGTGCGCTGAAGACGACAAATGTATTGCTTCGGTCCAGCGGGAGGTAGCAGCCGCTACTGCCAATGGGTCGGGCCAGATTCATCATGAGAAGAGGCAGGAGTCAATCATGGGACTGAGTGCGGAATCCGTCCAGCAGGTACGTCAATTGCTGGCAGGAGGCTATCGAATTGGGGCTGAGTACGTGGATGAAAGACGGTTTCGGTCTGGATCGTGGCAAAGTTGTGCTTCGATTCAGTCCAATCGGGAATCGGAAGTGTTTGCAGCACTGGAATCGTGTCTGAGAGACCATGCTGGGGAATATGTACGCATCTTCGGCATTGACCCCAAAGCCAAGAAACGGGTATCTGAAACAATGATTCAGCGTCCCGGTGATGCTCCTGTCACGGCTGGCAGCAGCTACAGCTACAGTTCGTCTGCGCCTTCTCCTTCCTACGCTGCCAATGGCAGTTCCACCAGCACCCTGAACGGGGATCTGCGTCAACAAGTCCAGCAGCTTCTGAGTCAGGGCTACCGGATTGGGACAGAGTTTGCGAATCAGCGACAGTATCGGGCGAGTGCCTGGAGAAGCGGAGCCACGATTCAAGCGACCCGTGAATCTGATGTGGTTGCAGCCCTGGCAGCCTTTGCCGCAGAGCATGAAGGGGAATATGTGCGCCTGATCGGGATTGATCCCAAAGCCAAGCGACGGGTTGCGGAAATTTTGATTCAGAATCCCAGTGGGGGCGTTGTCGTGGGGAATGGGAAATCTACTCCCACACCGACCCGCAGCTATAGCAATGGTAGCCCCGTTACCTCTGGTCAGCTTTCATCCGACTTACAACAGCAGATTCAAAGCCTGTTGAACCAGGGATTCTGGATTGGCACGGAACATGTGGACACCCGACGCTTCCGGATGGGTTCCTGGCAAAGCTGCTCCCCCATTCAAGCAACGGCTCCCTCAGCGGTGCTGGCGGCCCTGCAAAATTGTCTGCAAGAACATCAGGGTGAATACGTCCGGATGTTTGGCATTGATCCCAAGGCGAAAAAGCGGATTGCGGAAACCATCATTCAGCGTCCCGGTGCGGTTGCAACGATCGCCAGCGCAACCAGTCCCACTTCCTATGCCACCCAAACCGCTGCCCCCACTCCCTCCTATTCATCCCGATCGGGGGGTCGCCTGCCCAACGAAGTTCGTCAGCAAGTGCAGCAACTCCTGAGCCAGGGCTATCGGATTGGCACAGAGTTTGCGAACCTGCGTCAGTACCGGGCCAGTGCCTGGAGAAGTGGCGAAACGATTCAATCCACCCGTGACTCCGATGTGATTGCGGCCCTGGAAGCATTCGTTGCAGAACATGATGGCGAGTATGTGCGCCTGATTGGGATTGATCCGAAAGCAAAGCGACGAGTTGCCGAAGTTCTAATTCAGCAACCCAACGGTAAGGCATAGGATCGAAGATCGCGATTAGCTGATTGAGGCCAAAACTGTGCCAACCTTAACATCCCTGCCACCGCTGCGCTTACCCGACCATCCGGATATTTACGTCCAGGGTGAGGTAACGGTCCATCCCAATGCTGCGATCGCATCAGGGGTGATTCTGCAAGCGGGGCCAGGGAGTCGCATTGTCATCGGAGCGGGAGCCTGTATCGGCATGGGGGTCATCCTCCAGGCTTACCAGGGAGATCTCGAAATCGGCGAAGGAGCCAGCCTGGGGGCCGGAGTGCTTATCGTTGGGCAGGGGCGCATTGGAGCCAATGCCTGTATCGGAGCCTCGACGACGATTTACAACCACTCGATCGCTCCAAGGCAATTAGTTCCCGCGGGTTCCCTGATAGGTGATCCCAGTCGTCAGGGGAGTGATTCGATCGAGGAATTGCAGGTGACGGATACGGTGATTTTACCGGAGCCGGAGGAAACGTTTACCCCGGAACCCGTCCCTGCCAGTACGGAATCTGCCCCTACCAGTCCAGCCCCTATCCCTGCGCCTCCTGAAGCCACCCCAAATCCTGGCATCAATGTCTATGGAAAGGTGTACGTCAATCAACTCTTGGTAAAGTTGATGTCCGGAGGGCGGGAAGTTTCCCAAGCAGCAGAGATGCCCCCACCCCAACAACTCACCTCGGATGCAGACCCCTGGGATGAGGATTAATCACCGCCACGAACGGAGGTCAGACTTTAGACCTCCGTTTCTCCTATCAGGGATCTGCCGAGAGAATCGCTATCCCCTCAAGGGGGAGCGGTTAAGATAGAATTACAAATCCAGGCATTGCCCTTCACTCAATGAGCCTAAAACAGGACTTTACCGATACTGCGCTGGGGCTGATCTCAGTCCAGAGTTTTCCAGCGATCGTTGGCATCGCGGATCACATGCTGAAAGGATCAGCCGTCACTCTGGTAGGCTACGAAAAAATTGGGGGCGGCAGTTGTACCGCAATCGTTCGGGGCAGAATTGCAGATGTTCGTCTCGCCGTTGCTGAAGGAGCCGAACGGGCCAAGCAATTTGGACAGGATTTTTCCAGCCTCGTGATTGCCCGCCCCATGCCCAACCTGGAAGCCGTGCTTCCCATTGGCAACCGCCTGGCACAGTTGGCACTGGGGCGAGGCGTGAGCCGTCTCAGCAATCAAGCCGTTGGGCTATTGGACACTCGTGGTTTTCCGGCAATGGTGGGAGCGGCGGATGCCATGCTCAAATCTGCCGATGTGGTGCTGGCTGCTTACGAAAAAATTGGGTCGGGCCTGTGTACAGCCATCATCCGGGGAAGCGTGTCAAACGTGGCGGTGGCTCTGGATGTGGGCATGATTGAGGCCGATCGCATTGGCGAATTACATTCGGTCATGCTGGTTCCCCGTCCGCTGGAAGATCTGGATCAAACCCTCCCGCTGGCAAGCTGCTGGATCGACAAACCCCAGCCCATGCCCATGCTGCTGCCTCTGAAACAGGGAGAGCGAGAACTGGTGGAGCTACAAGAGATCAGTTTTCAAGAGAGACGGGAAACTCTGGAGATTCCACGAGACGAGGGTTAAAGCAATTGCGATCGTCCTATTCCCCCTTAGCAAGATAAGCTTCATAGGCTTTTTGAGGGTCAAATCGATCATCCACTCCTCTTAGTTGCTTACTTAAACGCCATAGTAAATAGAGAATTGCAAGGGGCATTCCTGTTAAAGCTACATTACCGAACCCAATACCCCGCAGTAACTTGCTAAGGAAAGAGGAATCAGCTAACCAATCCAAATCTTTCTCATCTACCTGGTTTTTATAGTAGGCAGCAATATGATTGTAGGGAGAAATTTCAAGACGTACATATTCTAGGTATTGCGAAAAACTTGTCCAGTCGGGTGGAGTTTTTGAGCGATACCAGGGCTTTTCTCCTTGGGAATGGATAAAAGGGGGTAAGCCTTGAAACAAATTGAGAAGGCGCTCTTGAAGGGTATAACCTGCTGGCCCAAAGTATTGAATGATGCCTTGTCCTCGACGCAGGATTTTGAGAGGAACACCAGAGAATTCAGGGCTAGACAATAATGCAGTCAGGATATCCTGGTCGCCAAATAGGTGAAAG
>JANRKG010000440.1:0-10678 GCA_033763635.1 Leptolyngbyaceae cyanobacterium bins.59 | reverse complement strand
TGCGGACAGCACAAAACGGTCCCGGTTGAACCACTGGGGGTTCTTGGGGTTGTACCGCATGAACTGATTCCACAGCACGTAGGCCATCGGAGCAGCACCCATCGGTAGCCCTGGGTGCCCAGACTTTGCCTTTTCTACAGCATCAATGGCCAGAAAACGAATGGAATTAATACAAAGTTTTTCGAGGGATTGGGTTGCGACGGCCATAACTTCTTCTACTGAACTACAGGAGTGAACAACCGGACTGACTCATCGATCGGCACAATCAAGCTAGCAAGCAAACTGGGCGGGATCAGAAAAGCGGTCGAGCAAAGAGACAAGACTAGATAGACAGGCTCCTTCAGAGTACCTCTATCAGTGCCTTGGAAGCATAACAAAATACATTATTAATTAGACATCAACAAGACATCCGTTTTTAGTTGACAGCCCATTGTTAACAACCACCTTGGTCCTATCATCCCATCGATGGGGATCATCGGCAATCATCAATAGGCAAAATTTCCTATTAAAAATCTACTCAACGTACTTTTTGAAGACCAGGGTGACGTTATGACCGCCAAACCCGAAAGAATTGGAGAGGGCCACATTGACACCCTGGGGCCGACTTTCATTATGAATATAGTCCAGATCACAGAGGGGGTCTGGCTTCTCCAGGTTGATCGTAGGAGGAACACGATCGTGAGCTACCGCCATCACGGACGCAACGGCCTCAATCCCACCGGAGCCACCGAGTAGGTGCCCCGTCATCGATTTAGTGGAACTGATCGCAACCCGATACGCATGATCTCCCAAAGCAGTTTTAATCGCCGCTGTTTCTGTTGAGTCATTGGCGGGGGTGCTGGTGCCGTGGGCATTAATGTAGCTCACCTGATCGGGCGAAATGCCTGCATCCTTCAACGCAAGCTGAATCGCACGGGCAGCCCCTTCTCCACCGGGAACGGGAGAAGTCATGTGGTAAGCATCACAGGTCATGCCATAGCCCACAATTTCTCCATAGATCCGGGCATTCCGGCTCCGGGCGTGCTCCAACTCTTCCAGGATCAGAATTCCGACCCCTTCGCCCATCACGAAGCCATCCCGATCGCTATCAAAAGGGCGACAGGCATGGGCCGGATCATCATTGCGAGTCGAGAGGGCACGGGCGGAGGCAAATCCAGCAAAGGAGAGGGGCGTAATGGCAGCTTCTGTTCCCCCACAGATCATGGCCTGGGCGTAGCCCCTTTGAATCAGGCGGAACGCATCCCCAACGGAATTCGACCCCGCAGCACAGGCAGTGACAGAACAGGAGTTCGGTCCTTTGGCTCCCGTATGAATGGCGGTCAGCCCTGCTGCCATGTTGGCAATCATCATGGGAATCATGAAAGGACTACAGCGATCGGGGCCACGGGTCAGCAGCACTTCCTGCTGATCTTCCAGGACCTTCAGCCCTCCAATTCCTGTACCAATAATGACCCCCACCTGCTCCGCATTCAGGTCAGTAATGGTGAATTGGGCATCTGCAATGGCCTGTTTACTGGCAGCCACCGCAAACTGGGCAAAACGGTCCATCCGCTTCGCATCTTTGCGGTCCATATAATCATGGGGATCAAATCCTTTCACTTCCCCTGCGATGCGGGAATCGTGCCGAGAAGCATCAAACAACGAAATGGGACCAATCCCATTTCGCCCGCTCATCAGCCCTTCCCAGTATTCTGCCAGCGTGTTTCCGATCGGTGTAATCGCGCCAAGGCCCGTAACAACGACGCGCTTACCAACAAAATTAGCCATGATATCCGTGTCTAATGGACAATTCCCTAAATAAAAGTAGGCGAGCTAGAAAGCTCACCGCGTCTCAATTATCCAGCCTTCCAAGAAATACCCTGAGAGTGATGCTTCTTAGGCCGCAGCCTTACTAGAAATATAATCAACGGCATCCTGAACGGTCGCAATCTTTTCAGCTTCTTCGTCTGGAATTTCAGTATTAAACTCTTCTTCCAAGGCCATCACCAGTTCAACCGTATCCAGCGAGTCTGCACCCAGATCGTTCGCAAAGCTCGCTCCGGGCTTCACCTCAGCGGTATCAACACCCAGTTGTTCAGCGACAATCTTCTGAACTTTCTCAAAAACCTCTTCTTTACTCATATCAATCCTCAGTCTGAATCCTTGTCTACGTATGTTGTTTGCGTACAGTAGTTGTGTTTCGCCCCGTTCAACGATCGGGGTGAGTCGATGTCCTCAAACCTCACCTGCCACCTGGCATAGATCCAGACACAGATAAGTTGCGAATGCGTCATTTTAACGCATCGCAAATGTAAACGATTTAAGGCATTTTTTCATATTACTGCTAAGGCGGATCGTTTTTAACTTAGGCGAGACAGTTCATCGGCTGAACACCGAGCGGGAAGATCTTGAAGAGAGGAGGCTGTTAACTGTTAATATTCTGGTCGGGTTACGGTCTGAAGGGGGAATGGGTCGTTAGACTGGGACAGGACTGACGAGCCATATCGTTTTGTATGCCATTAACTTCTCTCAAATATGCCTATTTCCCCGGTTGTGTTGCTCAGGGAGCCTGCCGGGAACTCTATCAATCCACCGATGTTTTGACCCGATCGCTGGGTATTGAACTGATTGAACTGAAGAAAGCCTCCTGTTGTGGTTCCGGCACCTTTAAGGAAGAGTCCGAATTGTTAGAGGACACGGTGAACGCTCGGAATATTGCCCTGGCAGAAGAATTAGGGCTTCCCATGCTCACCCATTGCAGTACATGCCAGGGGGTGATCGGTCATGTGGATGAGCGTCTGAAGCGGGCTTGTGAGAAGAACCCCGCCTATGTCGATCAAGTCAATGATCTCCTTTGTGAACAGGGATGTTCTCCTTATCGGGGAAGCACAGAGGTTAAACACCTCTTGTGGGCACTGGTTCAGGATTACGGTCTGGAGAACATTCGGCAACGGGTCGTTCGCAAACTCAGCGGGTTACGGTGTGCTGCCTTCTACGGGTGTTATCTGCTCCGTGCCCAAAATATCGCGAACTACGATGATCCCTTTAACCCCCAGGCACTGGAAAACATCTTTGAAGCCGTAGGAGCCACCCCGATCCACTATCGGGGCAGAACCCAATGCTGTGGTTGGCCCCTCTCCAGTTATGCCACCGAACAAGCCTTCCAGATGGCAGGGAAGCACCTTCAGGAGGCGATCGCTGCCGGAGCCGATTGTATTGTCACCCCCTGCCCCCTCTGTCACCTGAACCTGGACTCCCGCCAGCCGGAAGTTGAGCGGGTGATTGGTCAAAAACTGGGACTGCCGATTCTCCATCTCCCTCAACTGGTTTCCTTGGCCCTTGGCATTAATCCCAAAGAACTGGGACTCGATCGGCATGTGGTATCGACTCAGGCGGTTGTTCAGAAGGTAATGGCTAATGGGTGATAGGGAATGGGTGCTGAATGATTACGATTACCTATGACCTATGACCCATGCCCTTTTCTCCCCCTCTCAACCCTCAGTATTAATTTGTTTAAAGTTTTGCAGTCTTTTGCTCAGGAAGGCTCCATCCCTACGGTAAAGTAAGTCTTGACTGGAAGGCCGTAAGGTCCAGAGTCGTTTTACCTGCCCGTTTGCAGAGCATTGAACACTTAAATTTGGAGCATATATTCAATGTCTCATTCAGTCAAAATTTATGACACTTGCATTGGCTGTACCCAGTGCGTTCGTGCCTGCCCTACGGACGTTCTAGAGATGGTTCCCTGGGACGGTTGTAAGGCTGGACAAATCGCCTCTTCTCCTCGCACAGAAGACTGTGTGGGTTGCAAGCGTTGCGAAACCGCCTGCCCAACTGACTTCCTCAGCATTCGGGTTTACCTGGGTGCTGAAACGACCCGCAGCATGGGTCTGGCTTACTAACGATCGGCAAGGGGAAATCTTTTTCCGCGCCAGTGTTTTAAGACTGTTTTCAAAGAATCGAGGGGAGCTTCGGCTCCTCTTTTTTTGTGACAGAGGGCAGAAGGAAGAAGGCAGAAGGAAATGCTTGACTGTCTTTCTCTGGCTAATTCTTGTTGAGAGTGGATGTCGATTGAGAGGGAGGGTGACGATCGCCCCCACAAAAGTTATATTTTGTAAACCATTAGGGGTTATTACTGATCCTGGTAAATGGTATTGTCAGAAATCGCTGCCGTTGCTGAAGGAGTTCGCAAACGATGTGTGGAATTGTTGGCTATATCGGTACTCAAGCAGCCAGTGGCATTTTATTGGAAGGGTTGAGGAAACTGGAGTATCGGGGCTACGATTCCGCCGGGATCGCGACTATTTGGAATGACCAGATTCATTGTGTGCGAGCGAAGGGGAAACTCCATAATCTGCAAGAAAAATTGGAGGGGGCCGATAATCCCGCTCGATTGGGAATTGGGCACACCCGCTGGGCAACTCACGGCAAGCCAGAGGAATACAACGCCCATCCCCACATGGATACGGAGATGCGGCTAGCGGTGGTGCAGAACGGCATTATTGAGAACTATCGGGAATTGCGGGAGCATCTGAAGGAACGGGGCCATCAGTTTCGATCGGATACGGATACTGAAGTAATTCCCCATTTGATTGCAGATTTACTCAAAAGTGGGCAAGCACAAGAAAAACCGTTTTCCCTTCTGGAAGCTACTCGTCAAGCGGTGAAAAGGCTTCAGGGAGCGTTTGCGATCGCTGTCATTTCCGTAGATTACCCAGATGAACTGATTGTGGCTCGTCAACAAGCTCCCCTGGTGTTAGGGTTTGGGCAAGGCGAGTTTTACTGTGCTTCGGATACTCCGGCTCTGGTGCCCTACACCAGAGCGGTTCTCCCCTTAGAAAATGGTGAACTGGCCCGTCTGACCCCGTTGGGTGTAGAAGTCTATAACTTTGAAGGCCAACGGCTCCGTAAAAAACCCTTAACCCTGAACTGGAATCCGGTGATGGTGGAGAAGCAAGGTTTCAAACACTTCATGTTGAAGGAGATCTATGAGCAACCGGGGGTGGTTCGATCCTGCTTAGAGGCGTATTTGAATGCTGAATGGGGGCAGGAGAAGGCAGAGGGCAAAGGGCAGAGGGCAGAAGGGGAGTATGAAGGCTCTCCAGTCAAGCTAAACTTGCCGTCATCTCTTTATGCTGATTTGCAACAGATTCAAATTGTGGCCTGTGGGACGAGTTGGCATGCGGGCCTGGTGGGTAAGTACCTGCTGGAGCAATTAGCAGGAATTCCAACCTTTGTGCAATATGCTTCAGAGTTTCGCTATTCTCCGACTCCCCTGACCCCGAATACATTGACGATCGGTGTAACCCAATCCGGGGAAACGGCAGATACGTTAGCAGCCCTGGAGATGGAAAAGCAACGGCGGGCAGGATTGGCAGAGCCGTTTCATCCTCGTCTGTTGGGAATTACAAACCGTCCCGAAAGTTCTCTGGGCCATCTCGTGCCCCATATTATTGATACTCGTGCGGGAATTGAAATTGGGGTTGCCGCCACTAAAACCTTCGTTGCCCAATTAATTGCTTTTTACCTGCTAGCCCTTGACCTAGCTCATTACCGCAAATCCCTTTCAGTGGAACAAATCAACAAGATTGTGGATGGGTTACGACAACTTCCCGCAGAAGTGGAAATGATTTTGGAAAGTCAGGAGCGGTATATTGAGCAACTGGCCCATGATTTTGCGGATACCCAGGACTTCATCTTCTTGGGGCGAGGTATCAACTTCCCGATCGCTCTGGAAGGTGCTCTTAAACTAAAGGAAATTAGCTATATCCATGCTGAGGGATATCCGGCAGGGGAAATGAAGCACGGCCCGATCGCTTTGCTGGATGCCAAAGTTCCCGTTGTGACGATCGCGGTGCCTGGAACAGTATTTGAAAAAGTGCTCTCGAATGCTCAGGAAGCCCGTGCCCGTGATGCTCGGTTGATTGGAGTCACACCGATGGATGAACGGGAAGCAGAGGAAACGTTTGACACCCTGATTCCAGTGCCCCATGTGGATGAGTTACTATCGCCGATCGTGACAGTGATTCCGTTGCAATTGTTGTCGTACCATATTGCAGCCCGGAGAGGCTTAGACGTTGACCAGCCACGTAATTTGGCAAAATCAGTCACCGTGGAATAGGAATTTTTTCCCATTGAAGATTTTTTGTGCAATGAAAATAAAGTCGTATACTACTCTTCTTGCTTTAGTAAGAGCAACTTCAGATTAAGCGGACCCAACTACGGAGACTTAAAATGAACAGCTGGTCTCCTCAAATGTTATTAGGGCAGTATCTGACGTTGGAGGATTTCTGCACCTGTACTAAAACTTATAGTGAGTATCAACAGCAGATTGATCCCTATCCACACAACGGGGAGGAAACTTGCCTGGCATTACAGGCTCTTTGTCAATATCTTCTCGACCCGATCATCGAACATTTCGGTAGAGAGCAGTTCGTCCTAACCTATGGCTTTTGTTCCCAGGATTTAAGGAAGTTTCTGTCCAAAAAGGATTCAGAGACGGGAATGAAGAACGGTCGAGTGGGTCCTAGCCGGGATCAACACATGGCACACGGGAAAAACCGGAATGGTAAGTATTATTGCGATCGCCTCGGTGCTGCCTGTGATTTTTGGATTGTTGGGACAACAATCCGTGCGGATACCGACCTTAGGGAGGAATGGAGCTAAGCGGATTCGAACCGCTGACCCCTGCAATGCCATTGCAGTGCTCTACCAGCTGAGCTATAACCCCAGGTGCTTTGTGTGCATTTCCTATGATGCCTCAAGTGCCCCTTTTCTGTCAACTTATTTTGGCGTTTCGATTTTTAACGTTTCGATCCAAACTCCTTTAACCACCCGTACCACAACTCTAATCCTTCTCCAGTCGTAGCAGACACCTGGAAGATTTGAATGGAAGGGTTTACCTGACGAGCGTACTCCAGACACCGATCGACCTTGAAATTCACGTAGGGCAAAAGGTCCGTTTTGGTGAGAACCATCACCTCACTTGCCCGGAACATGTGGGGATACTTAATCGGCTTGTCCTCTCCTTCTGTTACGGAAAGGATCACGACCTTGGCATGTTCGCCTAAATCAAACAGGGCAGGGCACACCAGATTGCCAACGTTCTCAATCATGACGATCGAGTTCAAAGGCGGATTGAGGGTTTGCAAGCCCCGTTCCACCATTGCGGCTTCCAGGTGACAGCCCGTGCCTGTATTGATTTGCACCACTGGGCAGCCTGTTTCGCGAATGCGATCAGCATCGTGAGCCGTAGCCTGGTCCCCTTCAATTACCGAGATGGGGACTTCTGCTTGCAAATCTTGAATGGTGCGGGTGAGGAGGGTCGTTTTCCCAGAGCCAGGGGAACTGACCAGATTGAGCGCCAGAATATTGCGGCCTTTGAACCATCCGCGATTTTGGGCCGCAATCAGATCATTCTTCGCAAGGATATTTTGTTCCAGGGTAAGGGTGGTGTGGTGAACCCGTGCATGGGCTTCAGCGGCACTGTGGGCGGTTGCATGGGCGGTGGCGTGACCCTTGTGAGAAGGGCGATCGGGGGAATGCCCGTTCCGGGAACGGTGATGGGAATGGTGGGTGTGGGTGTGAGCAGAATGATCGGAATGATGGGAGTGCTCGGTGTGGGAATGGGTTACAACCGTTCCATTGGGTAACAGATGGGTATGCTCATGGGATGCATGGGCGGACATAGCGACGATCGTCTCCACCTGCCCTGTTTCAGGGTTGGTCAGGGTGGCCTGACCCTCATCGGAACAACCACAGGTTACACACATATTTCCTCTGTCTCCAATTCCTTAATTTTGAGTTCTTGCCCTTGAATGATTTCTAAATCCCGGCTACCGCAGTCACAAATCCCAAAGGGTGTCTTCAGAGGAACTTCTGTGCCACAGGACCGACAACGACCCAGGCCGGGAATTTCCAGAATTTCTAGCTGTGCCCCTTCTACCACGGTTTCGCGGGAACAGACTTCAAAGCAAAACTCGATCGCCTCTGGCAAGATGGCTGAGAGTTGCCCAATTTCTAGCACGACCCTCTGAACTCGGTTGTTTCCTGCATGTTCTGAGACGATCGCCACAATGTTTTGAGTAATCCCTAATTCGTGCATGGTTCCCCTTCCTAACAAATGCGAGGCAACTGATCGCCCACCAGCATGTCTACCACCCGCTCGGCTCCGAAGGCGGTTTTCATCAGCACCACTCCGGGAGGGTGGGCGATCGCTTCCCCAATGATGCGGGATTCTCGACCTGCGGGATGACTCTGCATCGCCGCCAGAACCGCTGCTCCGGCTGCTGGAGGCACAACGACCACCAGTTTCCCCTCGTTCGCTAAATACAAGGGGTCCAGGCCCAGGAGTTCACACAAGCCCCCCACGGCTTCCTGTACGGGAATCTTGTTTTCCTCCAGGCGAATGCCCACCCAAGCACTTTGGGCGAACTCATTCAAGACCGTTGCCAGTCCGCCCCGGGTAGCATCGCGCATCGCCCGCACTTCCGGACAGACCTGCAAAATCGCCTCCACCAGGCTGTGGAGGGGTTGGCAATCGCTGACGATATCTGTGTCGATCGCCAACTCGCCCCGCGCCACCAAAATCGCCGCTCCATGATCCCCTAACGTGCCATTCACCAATACCAGATCTCCTGGCTGGATCTGGTGAGCGGCGGGGGTAACGCCTGTCCGCATCACCCCGATGCCAGCCGTATTGATAAAGAGCTTGTCAGCGGCTCCCCGTTGGACAACCTTCGTATCTCCCGTGACGATTTGCACCCCAGCAGCGATCGCTGCTTCCTGCATACTCTGGATAACTTGCCGCAGGAGAACGATGGACAGCCCTTCCTCCAGGATCAGGCTACAGGTGAGGTACAGAGGACGTGCCCCGCTCACCGCCAGATCGTTCACCGTCCCATTGATTGCCAAGGCTCCGATGTCACTGCCGGGGAAAAACAGGGGATCGACGACAAAGGAATCGGTGGTAAAGGCAAGCCGATCGCCCAACGCCATCAAATCCGCCAGGTTAAATCGAGCTTGATCTTCCAATTGGGAAAGGGTGGGGTTGGCGAAACTCTCGACCATGATTGCGTCAATTAGGTCACGCATGGCTCGGCCCCCGCTTCCATGCGCCAGGGTCAGAGTGGTGTCACGGAAGGGCGTGCGCCGTTTATTGGGGCGATCGGGGGTTGGGGAAAGGGAGAAGTTCATCTTGGTAAAACGGTGAAGGGTTCAGGAGCCTCGCTGACTGCCGCCTACGGGCTGTTTAATGGAATGACTTTTTCCAATTTGCAAAGTGATAAAAGGCATCGTGCTTTCTCCTTTCAGGGTTTGGATTAGACAGTTACGGTAGGCTTCCCAACGAGCTTGTCCTGAGTAATCGAAAGCCGACCATACTTGTAATAGGCAGCGCATGCCCCTTCCGAGGAAACCATACAGGCTCCGATCGGATATTCCGGGGTGCAAGCTGTTCCAAAAACCTTACACTGCCAGGGTTTGAGAACGCCCTTGAGAATTTCTCCACATTGACAGGCTTTGTGATCCGCCACCGATCGCCCCGGTAGGGAAAATTTGCGTTCTGCATCAAAGGCAGCATAGTTCGGGCGCATTTGCAGACCCGATCGGGGAATGTCTCCCAATCCTCGCCATTCAAACTGGTCCCGCACTTCAAACACTCGATTGATGGATTCTAGGGCAACCCGATTTCCTTCTGGAACAACCAGGCGTGTGTACTGGTTTTCCACTTCACAGCGGCCTTCTTGCAGTTGCAATAACACCATCCAGATCGCCTGTAACAGGTCCAGGGGTTCAAATCCAGCAGCTACCAGGGGTTTATGGTACTGCTCTGCAATGATCCGATAGGGTTCTGTGCCAATCACCATGCTTACGTGACCGGGACCGATAAACCCGTCCAGTTCCAGATCGGGATTTGCCAGTAATGCTTCCAATGCGGGAACCACTAAGACATGATTGCAGAATAAACTAAAGTTTGGAATTCCCTCTGCTTCTGCCTGTAGCACGGTCAAAGCCGTACTGGGACTGGTGGTTTCAAAGCCGATCGCAAAAAATACCACTTCTCGATCGGGGTTGTTTTTGGCAACTTGCAGGGCATCCAGGGGGGAATATACCATGCGAATATCCGCACCCTTGGCTTTGGTTTGCAGGAGGCTATCCTTCGAACCCGGAACCCGCATCGCATCCCCAAAGGTGGTCAGGATGACTTTGGGATTTTCAGCCAGAGCGATCGCATCGTCCAACCGTCCCTTTGGCATAATGCACACTGGACAACCGGGGCCATGCACCAGTTCAATGCTCTTGGGTAACAATTCCTCTAAGCCGTACTTAAAGATAGAGTGGGTATGACCTCCGCACACTTCCATCAGCTTAATGGGTTTTCCCTGATAAACTTGTTCGACGACTTGCTCAATCTGTTGGAGCAATGCTTTGGCCTTTTCCGGGTCGCGGAATTCGCTTACATATTTCATAGTGAGACCGGAGGTAGGGTTTGGAAAATCAATGAACTAACTGGAAAGGGCGTGAATTTCTGCCAATTCCTGTAACAGGTCCAGGGTTTCCCTGGCTTCCTGTTCATCAATGCGATTCATGGCAAATCCCACATGCACGAGTACCCAATTTCCCACACAGGAGCTGATTGGATGCACTTCATCAACGATACAGGCCAGATTCACCTGCCGTCTCACCCCTGCTACGTCCACAA
>JANRKG010000439.1:0-11984 GCA_033763635.1 Leptolyngbyaceae cyanobacterium bins.59 | reverse complement strand
CTAATTCATATTCAACGGCTCGGTTATAGTCCTTCAAAGCCTTGTAGGCAAGACCCAGATTATTTAAGGCCGCCATCTCGGCACGACGGTCCTTCAGTTCGCGGGCGACAGTGAGATTTTCCTGGGAATAGTGAATCGATTGCTCATTATCTCGGAGATGGCGGTAAGCATTCCCTAAATTTGCGAGGCCCTGCCCCTCTCCCCGACGATCGTCTAATTCCCGTGCAATGACTAATCTTTGCAAAGAATACTCAACCGACTGGGTATAGTCTCGTAGAGCATAGTAAATTGATCCGATATTGCCAAGGGCCTGTCCTTCTCCAGAACGATCCTTGGCCTCTCGGTAAAGGTTGAGGGCTTCTTGAGAGAGCATCAGTGCTGTTTGAAACTGCCCCGCCAGATATTGCTCCGTCCCTTGTTTCAGAAGGCGATCGGCTTCTAACTTGTACGAATCCTGCCCAGGCTTTACTGCGTCACCGCACCAGGGGTTATGCTGTGGAATTGTCTCACGTTCATCCCTAACTGGATTAACCATGCGTACTCGGTGGTTGATGACTCGATAGGGCAAGGAAGGGATGCTCTCAAGAACGCTTCCTTACCATTCAGACTAACGTGAGCATGATACCGAATCACTCAGAAAGATTGCTGAGTTTTAAGCTGACTTTTTTACAGTCTTCATAGTTTACCGAACCTATTTATGTTTTGTAAGAGGGTTATTTTAGTTTTAGGAACCTTTTCACTGAAAGAGTTGTCCCATTCAGATGGAATGAATTGTTCCGGACTCCCTACCTGAAAAAACTGTAATTTTCAAAGGTCCCCAAACCCGCACTTTAAGTAGATTTGCACTACTCATGGTGCAGGTTGTCTTTTGATATGTCCCTTCTTCCATAAGATTATTCCTAAAACTTCTAGCAATAGAAGTTAAAAGCGAAGTTTAAAAAAATAGAAGCTCCCTTCTGGCAACTTGTGCAAGAACGGAGCTTTAGACGCAGTTAGGAGGTATCTTGACCTCCAAGTTAGCCTCTTCAACTAGAAATTTGCCTACTCTTAACAAGTTCTTAAGCAGATAAAGACCTCTGAAAAATCGCCATCACGCACATTTTTAGGGGGTGGAGGGCTGGGAAGGATTGAGATTTAGAAATGGTAGAACGCCATTTCCACCCAAAACCGTTGGGAACTTTCCATCCCATTTTTCGATCGCCTGTTTCTGTAACAGTTCGGGGGTGAGGGTTTCCCGTAACAGACGTTGAGCCTGGGACTGACCTTGCGCCCGGTTGACTTCAGCTTCTGCCTCTTTGATCGCTTTCAGGGCAACAAAATCGGCTCTTTTAGCATCTTGCTCTGCAATCTGTTTTGCCTCAACGGCTTCACTAAAACGTTCTGAGAAGTGAACCCCCACCAGCGAGATGTCATCTACATTGATATGGTAGTTCGCAAGCCGTACCGTTAGCGACTGATCAACCCCTGCTTTAACTTCTTCCCGCTTCGTAATAATCTCCTCAGCCGTATAGCGGGCCATGACTGCCTTCAAAACTTCTTCAACGGCAGGATTAATGATCCGTTGGACCACCTGTTCTTCCCGACCGACTTCTTGGTACAGAACGTTGGCTTCATTTGGGACAATATGCCAATTCAAAGCCACATCCGTAAAAACATCCTGTAAATCTTTAGATGCAGCTTGGGTAGGAATCTGGTGCTTTTGAACCCGCACACTCAACTTTTGCACTGTATTGATGATGGGGATGAGGGGATGGATTCCTTCACCCAAAACACCCGGTAGAACCCGCCCAAACTGCATGACCACACCCCGTTCCCCTGCATTCACAATCACAAAGGAATTAGATAGGGCAATGATTGCCAGGGAAAGCACGACCAGGATCGCCACTAACCTGGATGGACCCGTTGAAGAGGCTGATTTCACCGCATTTCCCTCGAATATCCAGCGAAACGATTCAGTTAAATTTTAAGACCCTGATCTGGCTGGCTCAATCCCTGATTGTGCTGAAGTAATCGACGAATCACCCGAAGTTGGGACTCCGTGGGCATAGAAGAAGGATGAACCTGTTTTAACCAGTTTACCGCTTCCCAAAGTTGCATGCCGTGGTGTTGGCACAGATAAGCAATACAAACCGTGGGCGATCGTTCAATCCCTGCCAGACAGTGAACATAAATCGGAAGTTCATGCTCTACACTGTGATGCACGATATCAACTGCTGCCGCCAATTGAGAAGGCTGCATTTCATTCTTGTAACGGCTATCCGGAAGAACGAGCCGCAAACAACGAAAATTTTGAGAAACCTCTTCAGGTAAAGTTTCCTCCGAGTTCGCGCAGAGAGAAAACACAATTTTGATATTGGCTTTTGCTAATAAAGCCTCATCTCCTGGCTGGGGTGATGACCCGACAGCCAACTTTCCAGGAATTACCCAACTAATCTGGAGATGGGGTTTATAAGCAGCAGGCTTCCTGGACCTACCCTTTAGAACCTGTCTCACCAGTTGGATAATTCGCCTAAACAATTCTCTCAAGTGCTCTAGTATTTTTTGCACCCACCTATCCAGAGAATGACTGTAATAAGGTTAACGATTTTTGACTGAACCGGAACCAGGTTTGATCAAAAAAAGACAATCCCCAAGTGCAGCGTAAAAACATTGACATTATTATGTTCTCAAAAAGAGGCTGTTAAAAATGAGCAAGAGTCATGAGCAAGAGTAGTGAGCAAGAGTAGTGAGCCAAACGACTGGATACACGATAGGGGGAAATAATAGGGATACACAATAGATAGTATTTAAATATGAAATTAATATTTGAAATAAACATTTAGTATGAATGCCCAGCAAAATTTTCCCGAATAGTGAATTTTGCTTGGAATAGCAAAATACTGGATGGTTCAGCACCCTACCATGACTAGATTTAGCAATAAAATTTATTACTAAATTTTATTGGTTTTGGCATTCAGCCTTGATGTCTCATAAGTTCAAAGGGTGAAATGCGTAGACTTCCTTAGCTGTAGTCTTAATTAACTATATTACAGTGATTCTTGGCATCCTTTGACACCTTTTACCTAAATGAACTAGGGAGACTTCCAGAAAAGAGTTTACTTGTGGGTTGCCCTTCGACTTTGCTCAGGGCACACCTTTGACTTCGCTCAGAGTGCGGGTGCGGGTTGAGCGAAGCCGAAACCAGCGGGTAGATATTTTTCGGAAATCTCCTAAGTAGAACGAGTTTCTTGTAAGACTAGACAGATAGATGATTAGACAATTCAGGAAGGATACAACTGACTAGAGGCATAAATTTCCTGATAAATTATAAACTTTTTCAAAGTTCTCACTATAAAGATTAAAGATTCTGCATAGTTCGTCCATCTCGCATTTTTTGGAAAAACCTGTTCGTTAAGATAGGGCCGCAGTGGATTGATTGAGACAGAGACTATAGTAGGACCAGGGAAAGCTTAGGATTTCCTTTATCATTCCATTTGATGATTCATGAATTAATTTCGTTTAGTGGAGTAGCGAGTAGGCCAATGACCCCTTCTTCTGGCAAGTCTATCCAGCGTTCGATTAGTAGTCTTGTGCTTCTGGGAACGATGGGACTGGTTTCCTTTCCCGTTCCCGGACATACCCAATCGACTCTTACTAACCCTGATGGCTCCTTACCCCCATCTGCCCAGCCTACTCCTACTGTGCCTCTCGGTTCCCCTCCAACTTCCACCCCTCGTCGTTCCATCTCTTTTCCCTTACCGCCTGTACAACCCGTTCGGACAGCCGCTCCCATTCAAGTCGAAGATGGCTATATTTTGGGACCGGGCGATCGAATTCGTATTGTGATCTTTAATGTTGACGAATATAGCGGTGAAAGCCAGGTTTTAGCGGATGGCACCCTGAACCTGGCGCTTGTCGGTTCTGTTCCCGTAAGTGGCATGAGTATCAAACAGGCTGCCACTGATTTAGAAAAACGCTACAGTCGTTTCCTGAAGCGTCCTCTGATTACAATTACCCTGGTGAATGCCCGTCCCCTCAACATTGCGATTGCTGGGGAGGTCAACCGTCCGGGTTCCTACACGATCACTCCAATCACGGCTGCATCCCCTGGAGCGAGTTTCCCAACCGTGACACGCATGCTGCAACAAGCTGGAGGGATTACGCAAGCAGCTAATGTGCGTGAAATTCAGATTCGTCGAGTTCGGACTCGCGATAAAGGCAAAGAACAAACCATTACAGTAGATCTTTGGCGGCTCTTACAGGAAGGAGACTTGAGCCAAGACATTTTATTGCGAGATGGGGATACAGTCTTTGTTCCCACTAACACGGAGGTGAGTTTGACGGAAGCCACCCAACTGGCAAATGCGAATTTTGCCAGCAGCGATAGCCGACCCTTAAGTATTGCCATTATCGGAGAAGTGGCCCGTCCCGGACCCTATCGAGTTCCCATTGATGCTCAGAGCAAAGTTCCTACTGTCACACGGGCCATTCAACTAGCAGGAGGGATTACCCAATCAGCCGATATTCGGAAGATTCAGGTTCGCCGACAGACGAAAACCGGAACAGACAAACTCATTGATGTCGATTTTTGGAAGCTGCTTAAATCCGGGGATGTGCGTCAAGATATTCCGCTTCAGGATGGAGATACAGTGGTCATCCCGATCGCGACAGCCCTTAGCTCGAGTGAGGCGATCGAATTAGCGGCTGCCAGTTTTTCCCCTGACAAGATTACTGTGAACGTGGTGGGTGAAGTGAACCGTCCGGGAGCGATTCAAGTTCCACCGAATACTCCTTTGAACCAGGCTTTGCTAGCAGCAGGTGGCTTCAATAACAAGGCAGATTCTGGAAGCGTACAACTGGTTCGTTTAAATCCCAACGGAACGGTTACAAAACTCGATTTACCTGTGAATTATGCTCAGGGTGTGAACGAAACGACCAACCCAGCGCTGCGGAATAACGATACTGTCATCGTCAATAGAAGCGGGATTGTTGCCTTTGGTGAAGGAGCCGGGACCATTCTGGGGCCAATTCTGTCACCCTTTACGGCTGTTTTTGGGCTGTTCCGGCTTTTGGGGCTGTAGGAGCGCTAGCCAGGTTGTTTTTTTCTCTTGATTAAATTGACATTTCCTCTTATGCTTCCCAGCAGAATCCCCCATATTTCTTAATCAAGACTGGCAAGCCTGGGCCATCTCCTGCTTTTAAGTTATTCGCCCTTATTTGAGCCGATTTCAGTTTCCATCATGCAAATTAAGCCCTATCAACCACTGCAACCCGGTCAACCCCAACCCCAGCCCCTCCCTCTCTCGTACTACTCTCAGAGTGGATACGAACCAGAGGAATTTGACTTAAGACAAATTCTGGGAATTTTTCGCAGACGGGTTTGGGTGATTGCAGGGGTAGCGATCGCCGTTACAGGTGCAATCTGGAGTTGGACCCTAACCCGGACTCCCATTTATCAATCTGGCTTCCAGGTTCAGGTTGAGCCAGTTACCACTCTGAACAAATCAGAAGTCATTCTGTTTGGGACTCCTTCTACATTTGACTATGCAACGCAAATTGAAGTTTTGAGAAGCCCCCAACTCATCGGGCCAATCATTCAAAAAATCCAGAAAACCTTTCCAGATTATTCGGGCGGAGAACTTGCCGGTGGCCTAACCATTCGTCAAATTATGGATGGGGAGGGCCGTCCCACCAAAATTTTGGCAGTAGAATACCGAGACCGAAACCCTCAGAAAGTCAAAGAGGTTTTAGACAGAGTTGCGGAAGCTTACGTTCAGTATAGTATTGAGCTACGCCAGACGAGTCTACAGCAGGGGGTTCAGTTTGTCGAATCCCAATTACCAAGTCTGACTAAGCGGGTGAGCCAACTCCAAGCTGATGTAGAGAAGTTTCGTCAGCGCTATAGCGTCATCGATCCTGAGAGCAGAGGAACGAGTTTAGCGAACCAACTCGCTGGCAATGAGCAAGCACAGAACGACTTGAGTGCCGAGTTATCCCAGCAAAAGGCTTTGTATAACGTGCTCTCCAGGCAAGTGGGTGCTCGTCCAGAGGAAGCGATCGTCTCAACGGCCCTCAGTGAAGCAAGTCGCTATCAATCACTCCTTTCTAAATTGCGAGAAATTGAAACTCAAATTGCCCTGGAATCCACCCGCTTTCAACCAGATTCCCCCAATATTCAAGCCCTGATCAGTAGGCGCAATAGCTTATTACCTTTGATGGAACAGGAGGCCCAACGGGCGATCGGAGGTAGACCCCAAGCTTCAAATGCAAACCTACCTCCAATTTCCCTGGACCTCAGCAAGCAATTAATTACCACTGCAAACCAGATTGAAGGTTTGCAAGTTCGTCTACAAGCCCTGACGAGGATTGAGCAGCAGTTGAAGAATCAGTTCTCTCTGGTCCCTTCCTTAGCTCGGCAGTATACCGATCTTCAACGAGAACTGGTTTTAGCCACCGAAAGCCTCAATCGATTTTTAGAGACTCGGGAAAATTTACAGCTTGAGGCGGCCCAACGGGCGCTCCCCTGGCAATTGTTGACCTTACCAGGGTTGCCACAAGTACCTGTTTCTCCTAACATTCCTCGGAATTTGACCGTAGGAGTTGTCGCTGGACTTTTACTGGGCATTGGAGCCGCTCTTCTGGCTGAAAAGTTAGATAACGTGTTCCACTCTGCCAATGACTTGAAGGATAAAACTCGTTTACCACTGTTAGGAATTATTCCCTACAGTCGGGGTTTAAGAGAAATTTCTGCTTCCGTCATTGGACAATTTGCCTCTCCTTCTCGAACGGAGCAGGTCACGTTACCAGAAAGTGAAAACCCTCTCCTGGACATGGATGTAGAGCAGCGGCTTTCGGGACCCGTGACAAATTACCAGGCTTCCCCCTTTCTAGACTCCTTCCGATCGCTCTATACGAACATTCGATTTCTCAGCTCCGATGAGCCAATTCGCTCATTGGTGGTTGGGTCTGCTGTCCCCGCAGATGGGAAATCTACAGTCGCAGCGTATTTAGCACAAGCCGCCGCCGCAATGGGACAGCGGGTGTTGCTCGTGGATGCGGATTTACGCCGACCTCAAGTTCATGTCACTCTGGGGCTACCAAACCTACGCGGACTGAGCAACATCATTTCCAGCGATGTCAATTTTACAGATGTTATGCAAACATCTCCGTTAGATGAAAATCTCTCTATCATAACAGCAGGCCAAATTCCGCCTGACCCAACGAAACTTCTGGCTTCTAAGAAGATGCACAATTTGGTGGAGCACCTTCAAAGTCAATTTGACTTAGTGATTTATGACACACCTCCGCTTCTAGGACTAGCTGACAGTAGCCTACTAGCCAGCCGAACCAGTGGCATTGTGCTAGTGGTTGGATTGGGTAGAACGGATCGTTCAGCCCTCATGCAAGCGTTAGACGGCCTCCGGGTCTCTGCGGTTACAATTTTAGGGATCGTTGCCAACGGAGTCGAAAACTACGCCAGCAGTGACTACTACAAAGCGTACTACCGTCGATACTATATGGAAAAGGTAGCCGATCAAACAACAGCCTGAATTTCTAAAAAGGAAAAAAACTAAAAGGAAAAAAGCGGCGGCCTTTCCAGAGGGCCACCGCTTTTTTGTTGTTCTAGTGTTCAGTCAATCAATGATTGACGGGTAGCCAAAATTCAGGTTATTGATTGGGGTTAAATTTTGCGGGTCTTCGACCCGTCAAAATTTTCCTGACGGAACACTAGGCTATTTTCAACTTTTAAGCCACCTCACCAGTTTGCTGGGAAAACTACTCTTACTCAGGGTTCGCTTATCAGCGGAGTTGAGCGGCTCGATCGGTTCCTCATTTCGAGGGGTGCGATCGGCACAGGCACTTAAAACTTTAAAGTACTTCCTGGCAATCACCTCAGGCGTAAAGTGAGATTCCAAATAGCACCGACCTGCGTTTCCCATTTCAGAAGCTAACTGCCGGTCTTCATACAAAGAGTAGATAAACTTAGCTAACCCTCCCCCATCATTAATGTCAAAGGCCGCACCACACTGAGCCTCTTCAACAATATGCCGTAAGTAGGAGTGAGGTTGGCAAACAACAGCCACAGGACGACCTGCTGCCAAACTACCATAGAACTTACTGGGAGCAATTAAGCCCTCCATCCCAAACCCAACACTGACCAGGGAAACATCACAGGCTGTCAGGGAGTAGGGAATTGTTTCCCGATCCTGATAGGGTAAAAATAAACAGTTACTCAAGTTTTCAGCCTGCGCTCGCTCAATGCAACCCTGACGCTTTGCCCCTCCTCCAATAAAGACAAACTGAATCGGTTCATTCTTTAAAGCGACGGCTGCATCCATGATAGTTTCCATGTCATGGCAGCGTCCCATATTACCGGAATAGAGAACTGTAAATTTTTGGGTCAAGTTATTTTTTTGAGCAAACCAATTATCTTCTTTTTGAATTGGCACAATCCAATCTGGATCAGCCCAATTATGAATAACTGAGATTTTATCTGCAATTTCCGGGTATTTGGCAGTAATCCGATCCTTCATCGTGGGACTCAGGACAATCACCCCCTCCGCTTGTTTCCAAACCAGATAGTTTAGCCGATCCCAGAGACCCGCTAGCCAGTGGGTGGAAGGAATAACATTTAACTCAACAGCAACATCTGGATACAAGTCATAGAGGAGACAGACATAGGAAACACCGAACAATAAATGAACGAGATATCCCAAAAGTGGAAGGTAGGGAGGAGCAGTCGTCAGAAGGAGAAGATCACTGCGCCAAACCGTTCCTATCAAATGCAAGCCAGAACGGACACAGAATAGGAGACCGTTTAAGGCTTTACCTCGAATTCGTTGGGGCCACAACCGAGCAGTCCGCGATCGTCGGATTAGAACATTAGAAGATTCCTCCAGGATGGGCGCAGAACTTTTTGAAAAGGCATACCCAGGTTGCCCTGTAAAAACCCGAATATGCATTCCATAATTCGCTAAATGTTTAATCAGTTCTTCAATCAGTTGTCCCGTTGCTGCGTAATCCGGCGGATAAAACTGTGTCACCACACAGAGCTTGGTCCTGTGATGTTGAGCCTCCGGAGTCTTTCCATTCCTCATGCCATTCCATTGTGCGTAAAGGACAATAACAGCCCCAAAGGGGCAGATTTGCGAAGATGTTTATCCCTCAAACCTCCGTATAGCGATGATTCTGAATACATCATCGATAAAATAGCATTTAATCCCGACGATGATGAAAGTCCTTACCAAAAAACTACCAAGGGCTTTGAAGAAACAGTCAAACAGCATCCATCGATTCGCAAGCTTTTTTAAGAATGCTGGCAGAGCAAGATAGAATCGCCTGATTGATGCAGTAATTGACACAGAACAATTCATTACTAGTTTCTCAACGAACAAACTCTACATTTGGAGTCGAAAACTTGAAGAAGTTCATACTAAGGTAAAAAATGACTGGTCAACAATGAAGTTCTTGCAAAGATGAGGGGTCGTTAGCCTGTCAGCCATCCCGTGCTTAACCCAATCCAGGCTTGGGACAATATTGCTTTGACAATACTTGAGATTATTTGCTTGAGATTATTGATCAGAATATTCGTCTCAACAAACTGATGACTTCACTTAGGAGATTTCCGAAAAACAATCTACCCGCTGATTTCGGCTTCGCTCAACCAGCACCCGCGCCCTGAACGCAGCCAAAGGTTTACCCTGAGCGAAGTCGAAGGGCAACCCACAGGTAAACTCTTTTCTGAAAATCTCCTTAAATATGACTAAACAACTGTTCCTATCTTTATCAATCAACGAAATCAACGATCGAGTTTAGAAGTATCCTCTCAGGCTCCTCCTGAATACCCGATCGCACTCAGACTCCCTCGGATGCTGCTGGAGTAACCCAGGGATAGGCTTAATTAAGATACATTACTACTTTTTGTGAACTCTGAGATGAATAAACTATTTATCTCGCACAAGCAACTAACTGTTTATAAGTACAAAGTTCATCAAACAGAGTTTTGGCAATGGCTGCATTTCCAGCTTCATTAACATGGACATAATCCCGGTAATAGCGCAGCATTTCTGAAGCAGGTAACTGTGTCCACGCGGGATAGACATCTATGACTGGCACTTGTAGAGACCGAAGTAGCTGCAAGAAGTCATTTTTCTGTTGCATCGCTTTTGCTTTAAACTTTTGATAAGCTTCCGGCTCCCCTTCTACCCTTAAATCCCGTGTTTCTGGAATAAACAGCACATAAACAGGCACCTTCTTTTCTCTTAGCAATAGGATTGTAGCCTTGAGAAGTTGTTGATTTTGGCGAAGATCGTGATTTGGATCGACCGATACAGGAATTTCACTAACGCGAGGGTTTACCAGGAAGTGATTGAAGGGTGGACGCACCGACAAAAAGGGCCACAGATAACGGACGAATAATTCTTGCCATGCCAGTAGAGGAGCACGATCGGGATAATTGAGGTCTACCCCAATCCACTTACTGGTGCTTGTCGGCTGAGTCAAATCATGCGAAGCGATTTGGAGAATCACGGCATCACTTTGAAAGACCCCAAACTCTTGTAAGTACCCTAAACGGTTACCCATCCCCCAGGACCCTGCCGACGCATTCAAGACTTCAGCTTCAAACCCTGCTTCCCGCAGATGATTTTCAAACAATTCTGTAATCGTTTGAGATTGGTCCGTCGGATTTCCCCCATTTAACAGCGAATCCCCAACCATCAGAATGCGAAGCGTTCCCGGAGGTTTCTCAAGACTAATCGGTTCAGAGCGTTGGGAGTATTGATTGTAAACAATCCGCTTCCCAAATCGCCTTAAATTTTGATTGGGTTGATACCGATATCCCATGTTGGGATCGGCCTGTAATAATGCAGGATGACCAAACCCAAATAACCGCAACCCAATCTCACCGCCAACCAGGATTGTCAAAAAGGCAAACCCGACCCAAAAACGCCATCTCAATTTCATGGGACTTGAGCGAAGAGGAAACTGCCGACACAAGAGCATCGGTTTATTATGCCAAGAAAAAGGGTGGGAAATTCCCACCCATCTTAAGTCTTTTATTCAAGCATTCACAGCTTTAATCAACCCATCATCGCCGCTGGAGTTTGGCCCGCAGGGCGCACCTGGGAGAGAAGTTGATGCAGGTTTGCCCCCTCAATCACTTCTGTTTCTAGCAGTTGAGTCGCGATCGTTTCCAGCAACTCCCGATTCTCCTGAAGGATTGCCAGGGCTTGCTCGTGGGCCGACTCTACGATGTCTTTGACCTCCTGATCAATCGCTTTCGCCGTCTGATCGCTAACAGAACGCCGAGGATTCATCATGCCGTCTCCCAGGAACGTATTTTGCTGTCCCTTTTCGTAGGCCAGAGGGCCAAGCACCTTGCTCATCCCGTAGGTTGTCACCATCCGTTCTGCCAAGTCGGTCGCCCGTTGCAGATCATTCGATGCGCCCGTTGTAATGCTGCCAAAGACAATCTCTTCCGCCGATCGTCCTCCCAGCAGCGTCGCAATCTGACCCCGCAGTTCTTCTTCATCCAGCAAAAACCGATCTTCCGTTGGCAGTTGCAGGGTATAACCCAGAGCTGCCATTCCCCGTGGAATAATGGAGATTTTCTCTACCTTGCCGTTGCCCGGTGTTAAAGCACCGACCAGGGCATGCCCAACCTCGTGATAAGCCACGATTTTCTTTTCTTTCTCATTCAGAACGCGGCTCTTCTTCTCCAGTCCAGCGACAACCCGTTCGATCGCCTCCGCCAGATCCGCCTGAGCGACGGCCTCTCGCCTGTTCCGAGCCGCCAACAACGCTGCTTCGTTAATCAAATTTGCCAGGTCAGCCCCCGCAAATCCTGGGGTACGGGTGGCAATTACTCGCAGGTCTACATCCGGACCCAACTTCACCTTTTGGGAATGGATTTTCAGAATCGCTTCCCGACCAGACAGGTCAGGGCGATCGACGAGCACCTGGCGATCGAACCGACCGGGACGCAGAAGGGCCGGATCGAGGGA
>JANRKG010000438.1:0-7029 GCA_033763635.1 Leptolyngbyaceae cyanobacterium bins.59 | reverse complement strand
CGTTCCTGTCTTAAAGGAGCCAAATGCTGCAATTCCAGCGTGTTTTTCATTCAAAGAATTGGCAGTTAGGAACATTTTGGTTAGTGGTGGGACTTTTTGGAGTGGTTCTGTCCCTGGAATTCTCAACGCCGCCCGATTATGTGTTTGGCTATCTCTATATTGGACCAATTCTGCTAGCGAGTGCTCACTTAAGCCGCAAAACAACCTTTCAGGCTACAGTGGTCGCTTGCGTTTTTACCCTAATGAACGTCTGGCTACCAGGAATTCAAAACGTCAAAGCTCCGACGATCGCCAGTCGAGTCATTGCCACCCTGGCACTGGTCGTGACGGGAGTATTGAGTGATCGCAACCGTCTCTATCAGAAAACAGTTCTACAGCAGCGAACCAAACTGGAGGCCCAGGAAAAATTAGCCAGCATTCGAGAAGATTTTGCCTCAGCCCTGACTCATGATCTAAAAACTCCCCTATTGGGAGCGATCGAGACGCTAAAAGCATTTCAACACGGTAGTTTTGGTTCGGTTGAACAAACTCAACAAAGTGTCTTAGCAACCATGATGCGAAGTCATAAAACAACTCTACAAATGGTCGAGACTTTGTTAGATGTCTACCGAAATGACAATGAAGGATTACAGCTTAATCTTGCCCCGGTTGATCTCGTTGAGATTGCAGAAGCGGTTAAAGCAACGATGACCCATCTGGCAGCGAGCCGCCGAGTTCATATTTCTCTCCATTACGGAACATCTGACTTTCGCCAGTTTCTTTGGGTTAAGGGAGATGCGTTGCAACTTCATCGAGTCATCGCCAATCTGCTTACCAATGCCATTAACCACTCCCCTCGGGGTGAACGGGTTGAGGTCATCCTGGAGGCGGGTTCTTCATACCAAACCGTTAAAGTCACTGATAATGGGGCAGGCATTAAGCCAGATGAACTTCCCCATCTGTTTGAGCGGTTCTATCAGGGGCAAAGCGATCGTCAAGCAAAAGGTTCAGGCTTAGGGCTTTACCTATCGCGCCAGATTATCGAAGCTCACAGCGGTACAATTTGGACAGAGAATCGGCTACCCAGCGGAGCAATCTTTGCCTTTCGATTACCAGCCCTACCGCCTCAAATGTCATTGGTCATTAGTCCATAGTCCATAGTCATTAGTCCCTAACCAATGACTAATGACCAATAACCAATGACCAATAACCAATGACCAATAACCGATGACCAATAATCAACCACTCAAAATCCTTTTGGTCGAAGATGACGAACTCTTTCGTCTTGGTTTACGGGTGCGGCTGGAGCGAGAGTCAGGGCTAGCAATTGTGGCAGAAGCGGAAGATGGAGAGACGGCGATCGAAGTCGTTAAAAGCAACTCACTGAATATCGTTGTTCTCGACATTGGGCTACCAGGGTTGGGGGGAATTGAAGCCTGTCGGCAGATCAGGCAGTTAGCGCCAAAGCTTCCGGTTTTAGTATTAACTTCTCACACGCAAAAAGCATTGATTAATCGAATCATCGAAGTTGGGGCACAGGGCTATTGCATCAAGGGTGCGCCATCACAAACTCTTATTCTTGCGATTCGATCGGTTGCCGCCGGAGCTTCCTGGTGGGATTCTGCTGCGACAACTGAGATTCGGGCTGCCTTTGAAAATAACGCCAGTGCCACACCAGCGAGTGATACAGTCAAATTGACTCCTGTTCTGACTCGGCGAGAACAGGAAATCCTGGCTTTAATCGCAGATGGCAAAACGAATCAAGAGATTGCTGAAATGTTGTACATCGCGCCAGGAACAGTACGAGTTCATGTTCATGCCATCTTACAGAAGCTCGACGTGCGCGATCGTACTCAGGCAGCCGTCATTGCTATTCAAAAAAAATTGATTGATCAGCAACTACTATCTAATTCGTAAGCCTTACATCAAGCGCAGGGAATTTGAGATGTATGAACTTGTGGGTGGACAGAGACAATCCCAAAGTTACTCTCTATTGCCCCTGCCCAGATCTTAGCCTGAATTATTCCGTCGCGATCACTACATCACTGGATTTGATCACCGCGTAGGCCGTTTTCCCCTCCGCCAACGCCAGCACTTCCGCCGAAGAAGTCGTAATCGTCGAAGTCAATTCCACACGATGCACAATTTCGATCGTCACTTCCGTACTCACTGGACCTTTGACCACCCGCTTTACTTCTCCTTCCAGGATATTGCGGGAACTGACTCTGAGGGATTTGGGATGGGACACCTCACCCTGAGAATTGGGAATGGTAGGTGGATTGGTGGTTTTGCGCGATCGTCTGGCAGACTTAGTTTGAGGAAGTGGCACTAATTCAGGTTCCTCTGGGGAAGCAGACGTGGCATACCGCAACCCCCGCAGCAATTCCCGCAACACCTCTGTTTTGGTGCGTTGCGAAGTCTGACAAATTTCCTCCAGGAGTTGGCGTTCCTCCTCGGAGGTTTGAAATGTAATCCAACCCTGGTCTTTTCTCGGCATCTTCTGTTTTACGAATTAAACTGGCAAGGGGTGTAGAAACGGGTGCGATCGTCTTGGATAAGCCCAGTCTACCGCACCCCTTCTGTTGATTGAACCCTGAAGTTTTCTAGCATCCGGTAGATTTCTATTCCTACAAACTTTATTTATCATTCTTTTGATTTATCCCATGAGGTTGTAGTCCATGAGCCTTGATGATTCTCTGTTAGACCGCCCTGTGACACGGCGCAAGTTTATAACCACTGCCACCCTGGCAACCGGGTTTGCCCTGGCAGTGCAACCCATCTCAGAAGCCGTTATCAAAACCGATGGCACAGGTTTAGTGACCGGAACGGTGAGAATCCCAACTCAGGATGGCAGCATTCCCGCCTACCGAGCCGTCCCCGCCAGGGGGAGCAACTTCCCGATCGTGTTGGTGATTCAAGAAATTTTCGGCGTACATGAACACATTCAGGATGTGGCCCGTCGCTTTGCGAAGTTAGGCTATCTCGCGATCGCCCCGGAAATGTTTGTGCGGCAGGGCGATGTCTCTAAACTCAGCAGCATTGACGACATCCGCAAAATCGTTGCAACCGTTCCCGATGCCCAGGTGTTATCGGACCTGGATGCAACCGTGAATTGGGCCGTCAAGTCCGCTAAAGGAAATGGCAGACGGCTTGGCGTGACTGGGTTTTGCTGGGGTGGACGCATCACCTGGTTGTATGCGGCCCACAACCCCAGGGTAAGGGCTGGAGTTGCCTGGTATGGGCGGTTGGTGGGCAATGCAACGGAACTGACACCCAGGCATCCGGTGGATGTTGCCAGTACGTTGAAAGTGCCCGTTTTGGGGCTTTATGGCGGGCAAGACACAGGGATTCCCCTGGATACAGTCGAGCAAATGCGCGATCGGCTCAAAGCCAGTCGCAGCCGATCCAACATCATCGTTTATCCCGATGCCCCCCATGCCTTCTTTGCCGATTACCGTCCCTCTTACCGTAAAGCCGAGGCCGAGGAAGGCTGGAAACAGCTTCAGGCATGGTTTAAACAGTATGGAGTATAGGGAATAACTGGGGTGCAGGTCAGGATGGCAACGAGGAAATTTTAGTGGATTCTAATGGTAGAGCAAGGGTGAACGCCGCTCCCTGATTGGGTTGACTACTCACCGTAATGCTGCCACCGTGAGCTTCGACAATGCGCCTTGCAATCGCCAATCCCAGCCCTGCACCACTTTGTTTCCGAGTTCCTCCGGTGGTATAGAACTGTTCGAAGATCCGGGGTAAGTCGTTTTCTTGAATCCCAATTCCCTGATCCTGAATTCGAATCAGTGCTTGTTGATGATTCCGGTAGCCATTAATAAAAATACGAGAATGGGGTTGGGAGTATTTAACGGCATTATCCAACAGGTTCAAAAACGCTTGTAATAACCGTTCTGAATCTCCCATAATTCGCAAATCTGTTACATCAACCTGAACAGCAATATTTTTGGCTTGCATCCGCACTTCCATCGCCCTGACCGCACGACTCAAGATACTCTGCAAAGAAAGGGACTGAATTTCTAAATGGGTCACTCCTGCTTCCAACCGTCCCAGGTCTAGCAAGTCATGAATTAACCCAGACAAGCGTTTTGTTTCGTCTTTAATGGTTTGAAAGAACCGATCGCGCAACACCAACTCATCGATCGCTCCACTTTCCAGAGCTTCGATCGTTACCTGGACGTTACTAACCGGAGTCCGAAGTTCATGGGAAACATTGGCTAAAAATGCTCTGCGCTCCTCATCCAGAGACTCCAGCCGTTCGCTCATGCGGTTTAACTCGACAGCCAGTTGATCGAGTTCATTACTTTGCCGAATCGTGAGCCGATCGCCAAAATGTCCGCCCCCCACCCGAATCGTAAAATTCCGCATCACCTCAATGGGTTTCGAGAGGCTACGAGCCAGCCGATCGCTCAGTAAGGCACAGAGGAAAATCGTGATTAACAATGCTCCCAAAATGGTCCAGATCACCCTTTCAAACTGCCGCCGAAATTGTTCCAGGGTAATGGAGATACGCAAGATACCCAGCAGTTGCCCATTGCGAATAATGGGTTTGGAGATAAAGAGCCGATCTTCAGAAGATAAAACACCTTTTGCAATTCCCTCGCTGGAGCGTCTTTCCAGAGCTTCTGAAACTCCCTTGATCGGCAACCAATTGCTCACCTGGCGATCGGTGTATGGGTCAGAGGTTGCCAGGAGAGATGCCTGAGCATCAAACACGCGGAGGGTGACGGTTGCAGGTGCGCCATACCGCTTGACAATTAACTGCACCCGTTGTTTGTCCTGGTCTTCCAGAGCATCTGCCACACTTTCGCCCAGAGCCTTCGCCCAGTTCTGTAAATCCGTCTGACGGGACTCCATGAAAAAGCTATAAAACGTCCACAGAATGTACCCTGACATGAGGGAAGTGCCCAACACAATCAGGAGCAAATAGGTTGCCAATAGCTTGGTGTGGATTGAATTCCAGCGAAACGGAAGTAGCGATTTGCGTGTCGAAAAAAATTTAGGAAACGGGTTCATACTGCCAAAAGGATGGGTTGGGGGAAGGGGAACATGCCCCATCAATTGCCCTGAAGAACCTCTAGAGAGCTTCTCCATTCTGTCGCCGCAGGGCAACCCGAATCCGGGCCAGCAGTTCGCGGGTGTTGAAGGGTTTGGTAATGTAATCGTCTGCCCCTGCTTCCAATCCCCGCACCTTATCAACGTCCTGATCTTTCGCCGTCAACATGAGAATAGGCACATCAGAAAATGCCCGAATGCGCCAACAGACTTCCATCCCATCCACTTCTGGCAACATCAGATCCAGCAGAATGACATCAGGAACTTGCTTGTGAAATTGTTTGATCGCGCTCTGCCCATCGGGTGCCGTTGTGACCTCATAGCCCTCTTTCCGCAATGTATAGGTGAGACTTTCACAGAGCGGTATTTCGTCATCTACTAGCAAAACATGCACCATTGCTGATTCTGGGTATCGTTGGTTGCATTTCGTCTATTAACGTCTCAGATCAAAACTTTTTTGACACCTATCTTGAGTTGTACTTTTTAATTCCTAATCAAATCTCGATCGCAATGGATTCCTTAAAAACCATCCGTATGGATAGGAAGGTAAACTTGAAAGGTACTTCCTTCTCCGATCGTAGAGTCACAGGTCAACTGTCCCTGATGCACTTCTTGAATAATTCTTCGGCAGGTTGCCAACCCCAGCCCAATTCCCTGACCCGCCGATTTGGTCGTAAAAAACGGTTCGAAGATGCGCTCTCTGAGGTCATTTCCAATCCCAATCCCATTGTCTTGAATGCAAATCATCACCCTGCCTTCCTCCCTGGCCTGGGTCGTCAGGGTAATGAGGGGTGCATAGGAAGTTATTGGATTAGTTTTGAGTTTCTCATCAATGGCATCAATGGCATTACAAATCAAGTTAAAAAAAACCTGATTGATTTGCTCTGCATGGCAGGTGATAAGCGGTAGTTGGCTATAGTTTTTCACAACCTGGATCAGGGCAGCATCCAGGCGGGACTCTAACCGATGGTGCAAGATTTCGAGAACGCTATCAATGCTTTCATGCAAATTCACCTGTTTAATCCCCGACTCATCCAGACGGGTAAAAATCTTCAAAGCCAGGATGACGGTACGAATCCGTTCTGCACCCTTCGCCATTGAGTGAAGGATATTCAATAGATCCTCTGCCAGAAACTTCAGATCCATCTCTTCTAGCAGTGCAGAAATGTCAGGGCTGGGGTTTGGAGAATGCCGCTGGTAAAGTTCGATCAGGGCCAGTAATTGATGAATGTATTCCTGGGCTGGCTTAATATTACAGGCAATAAAACTGAGGGGATTATTCACCTCATGGGTAACACCCGCAACGACCTTCCGGAGGGCCGTCATCTTTTCTTGCTGCACCAGATTGGCCTGGGCGACTTTTAACTCCTCCAGGGTTTGGCGCAATTGTTCATTCTGGGCCTGTAATTCCCGCTGTAAAATCTGAATTGTAAGCTGGGTTTGAATTCGCACCAGCACTTCTTCCAAATGAAACGGTTTTGTAATGTAATCTACGGCTCCCACCTGAAACGCCTTAATTCGATCGATCGCCTCGTTCCCAGCACTGAGAAAAATGATAGGAATCATAGACGTTTCCTGATGTTGCTTCAGGTGGGTGCAAAGCTCATACCCATTCATTTCTGGCATGTTGATATCCAGAAGAATTAAATCCGGCTTGAGCGCTTTGACCGCCTTAAGGGCTGCCTGGGCACTAATCGCCTTACGGACACTGAACCCCTGATCTAGCAGAAAGTTAGAGAGGAAACGGATGTTATCTGGGATATCATCCACAATGAGGATATCTGCTTGGACTGTGTTTTCCGGCATAGGGTTCATAGAATCAAGGGATTGCCCGAAAACAATGGGCTTGAAGGCTTTCCTTCTGCATTCTAATCAGGAAAGAACGACCTCAGCACTAAGAAATCACCCCTATCTTCAGTCAGAGGATAATGTAAAGATCTGGTGAAGCCAGGGTTTAAGAGATTTCCAAAAAAAGTTTACCCGTGA
>JANRKG010000437.1:0-2648 GCA_033763635.1 Leptolyngbyaceae cyanobacterium bins.59 | reverse complement strand
GAACTCAAGCACTTTCTAGATAGCAGGAGTTTTTAACAATGCTGTCTTCTGGAACGGAATTTCTAAAATAAATTCTGCCCCTTGACCTGGCTCTGAGACGCAACGCAGCGATCCTCCGTGCTTTTCCGTCACAATTTGATGGCTGATCGACATGCCCAGCCCGGTTCCTTTCCCAACGGCTTTTGTCGTAAAGAAGGGGTCAAATAGGCGACTTCGCACCTCCTCCGGCATCCCAGGACCATTATCGGCAATGCGAATGATAGCCCAGGCATCCATCCATACTTCCGTACGAATCGTAATGGTCAGATACCTGTTGGGACAAGAATTTTCGTCTGAGGTTTCTGCCCATTCTTCAAGCGCATCGATCGCATTCGTCAAAATGTTCATGAACACCTGATTCAGTTGTCCGGCGTAGCACTCAATTAATGGCAAGGTGCTGTACTGTTTAACGACTTGAATTTCAGGGCGATCGGGTTTGGCCTTTAAGCGATTGTGCAAAATCATCAAGGTACTTTCCAGTCCCTCGTGCAGATCTACTTCCTTTACTTCAGCCTCATCCAACCGGGAGAACACCCGCAGGGATTGTACAATCCCCCGAATCCGCTCTGTTCCTACCTTCATGGAAGCCATCAGTTTCGGGAGATCTTGACGTAAAAACTCCAGATCAATCTCGTCTGCCTTTTCTTGAATTTCCGGAATTGGTCTGGGATAGTGCTTCTGATAAAGCTGGACCAGTCCTAGCAAATCCTGAGTGTACTGGTTTGCATGGAGGGTATTGCCATGAATGAAGTTCACAGGATTATTGATCTCATGGGCAACGCCCGCTACCAATTGCCCCAGGCTCGACATTTTTTCCGTCTGAATCAGTTGGGCCTGGGCCGTCTGCAAGTCTCGCAGGGTTTGCCCTAATTCTTCATTCTTGGCCTGGAGTTCCTGGGTTCTTTCCTCCACCCGATGTTCTAGCGTCCGGTTTGCATCCTGCAACTGAGCATGGGAGTGTTGCAGCGAATCGGTCATTTGATTAAAGCTCTGGGCGAGGAGGCCAATCTCATCCTTTGACTCCACAAGTGCCCTGGCATCCAAATCCCCTTCTAAAATTTGGGCGGTCACACGGGTCAGGCGCTTGATGGGATCAGCGATTTGACGACGCAACACGATCGCCAAGCCGATCGCCAGTACCAGAGCCAGAATACCCAATACAAACGTCTGAATCAAAGCATTCTTCAAGCTCATCCGCCCTGTTTGCAAGTCGGCGGTGAGTGCCTGCTGCTCCGTCTTTACGATCGTCTCCAACAATGTCAACATGCGATCGGTTAGAGGAAGGGATTCAGTCTGAAAAAGATACAAATCTTCGCGATATCGAGCGCTAGAGGCGATTTCAAACAGTTCGGTAGGCAGGGGTTTCAATCGTTCTAGAGAAACCTGCATTTTGTCCAGGCTAGCTTGCTGAGCGGGAGTCAGTTGTGTGCGAAGCCGTACCAATTCTTGCCATGCCGCTTCACTTTCACGAGCCTTGACTGCATACTCAAAGCGAAATGAGGGGTCACGGGTAGTGACAAAGCCTCGCAAGGCTGAAACCTGTAGGGCGAAGGAACTCTTAAAGTCCACCAGATGTTTCAGCAAAATCGCATCGGCAACGGACTGGGAGCGCTGTTCCTGTACCTCCAGCATCCGGCCCACTTCCTGATAGATCACGGCAATCGGCACTTCCCCTTCTTGATGCAGTATCTTGAGGGCAGGCTGGTTTTTGAGAGAGTTATCTCGTAATTGAAAGAGGCGATCGGGTGTGGGTAGCCAGGTTGCATACAACTGCCTCAATTCCCGCAGATGTTGCACGCCACTGAGCGTTCTATCTTTTTGGAATAGAGTTTCTAATTCTGTCAGTTCAGCCTCAAATTGCTGCCGCGCCTGTTGATATTGATCTCGAAATTCCGACTCTCCCGTCGCCAAATATCCCCGCAAATGGGAAGACATCCGCAGTAGATTTGCCTGGGCATCTACGGAGGTCAGGGTGGCAGGCATACGCAAGGTCTGGGTCCGGCTCATGTGCAGATTTGCATTCATACTGGCAACATAGCCGCGACCCACAACCAGAAAGGTCAACCCTGCGAGAACGCCAAATCCCAAGGTTAATTTATCTCGAATACTCAAGTTCCGAGTACGTTCGTCTAGCATTGTCACAACACGCTGCATGAATCGAGTTGGTTGTTCAACCATTGGCTGTTCCACAGGCTTTTCTGGCATCCACTCTTTTACCATTTGCTCTCACATCGACGAACCGCATTAACTAATTGGGGTTTGAGAAGGGAGATGAGCGGCAAAGCTGGCAAAGCTCCATTCATTGACTCGATTCCACTTATAGACCCGATCGCGAAAAATTTGCCAGCGATCGTAAATGTCCCGAAAGGTTGGATCTTTACTGGCTGATTCTTCTAGCAATTCAAAAGTGGCTTTCCGGGCTGCTTGAATCACATCGGGACCGTAAGGCATCAATTTTGTTCCGCCCATTACCAGACGTTCCAGGGTTTCCCCGTTGGCAGCATCGTACTGGGTGAGCATCCTCAGGTGAGCCGTCATCACTGCCGCCTCAAAGATCGCTTTGTAGTCTCCCGGCAGCTTATCCCAGGCAGCTTGATTGACCTGAAATT
>JANRKG010000436.1:0-6747 GCA_033763635.1 Leptolyngbyaceae cyanobacterium bins.59 | reverse complement strand
CTCACCTACCGTCGCACCAACCACAAAAACCTGCATGTGCGTGGTTACAAGGAAAAGGGCAACATCAATACACCGCTTGATCTGGCGATTCAAAACCAGATTGACCGTTTCAGTCTGGCCATTGATGTGATCGATCGCATTCCTAAGTTAAAAGTCGCAGGTGCCCATGTGAAAGAGATGCTCAAGAATGAGCAGATCGATTGTCGTCACTATGCCTACGAACATGGGATCGATCGTCCCGATGTCGTGGCCTGGAAGTGGCCCTATTAGGAAAGAATTCAGAGTTTTTTACGAGGCTCTGAAACACAACTAATTGGATAGTTTTTAGGGCATTGCAATGGCAATGCCCTTTGTTTTGGTATTAAGTTTTAACGAAGGTTAGAGATGGATTTGCTCGTCCATCCTAATCCAACGTGTCTTTTACCTGCTCGATAAACCCTTTGGTACTATCTGGTAAGGGTTCCTTCAAATTGAGTTTCTCAACAACGGTTTCCCCAAAATTCCCTAGCTTTTCCTGGGCCGATTTGACCACGTTATCAACTTCGTGCTGGCTATTCGTTTTCTGACCTTTGTAGGATTGGGAAGAAGTGGGAATTAAATCATCTGCCGCAGATTCAGCCCCCGTCGTTGTTTTAGGGGTTCCGATGGAAATGGGACGATCGTTCTGGTGCGCCTCATACTGATCTGCCTGATATTGGATAAGGTCAGGGGTGAGGGGAGCGGCATGGGCAACAAAATCACCGGGATAGAGGATGGTGGCAAACCAAACCCACACAGGTACAAACAGCACGATCACGAAACGGCTCAGTTGAGCAAGCATTTTATTCATAAAAATCACTCACTATATCAACGCGATAAACGCGGGATGGACGTAATCAGTATTGAATCTTTCACCGATCGCAACATCATGCTACTGACAGAGGCAAGGACTCAAAAAAGGTAGATTTTCCTGCAAATGAAGGAACTCTTTTCATCGCCATTGGTCTTCCGGGCGATCGGGATTCCACTCACGAACTTCTTCCAACAAAATTTCTGTAGACTCTACTGGAACTCCTAACCATTCTCCCAACTCATCCGCGAGCCAGTAAGTTTCTGCTTCACTCAACTGCAAGGGGCGATTTACCCCATGGGGATGTTGTTTTGTGTGGATGCAAAGCCGAGTTTTGAGACTTACAAATTGTTTCTGAGGCCCCGGATAGTAATTCACGACTCGCAACCGTTCAATCTCGTGGCACTGAATCGGCGGAAAACCATTCCAGGTATGTCCCAATATGGAATAGGTCAGGGTCAGGCGATCGTTTTCAATGGAAAGATGGGTCTGCCGTATCCAACTGGCAATCACAGCAATGGTCACGCCTACCGGAAGCGTTAATCCCAAAAACGCAAAGATTCCGAAAGTTAGATGCGTAGAACCCACAAGGATTAACCAGAAGATAATCGGAGAAATGAGCGAGAGGAGTGCGATCGTCCGAAAGGTTGGCCCTTTTCCAGGGAAGACAATGTGCAGGGAATGGGGTTTCTTTTCAATCAGCAGTTCACTATCGGGGGGAGGGGGAGTCGTTTGGGAAAGGGTGCGGATAGACTTTGTGGATTCCAATGCTCTAAGGGCTTCCTGGGCAGATTTCACGCGACGGTTGAGGCTGGGTTCCGTCAGCCATTCCAGCCAATCCGCCAGAGCCGGACTCAGGGAAACTTGCGATCGAAACTGAATTTTGAGATTCTGCTGGGGTAATTCTGCTGGATGTAACCCCGTAACGAGATAAATCAGAGTTGCTCCCAAACTGTACAGATCAGAAGCTGCATACGCCTGTCCGCCAAACTGTTCGGGGGGCATGTAGCCATAGGTGCCGACGATCGTTAGGGTTCCTCCTTCCCGCGCCGCCAGGGTTTGTACAGACCCAAAATCCACCAAATACACCTGCCCCACACTGTTTCCCGATCGATTTGTCAACAGAATATTACTTGGTTTCAAATCTCGGTGAATGACAGGCAGTTGCCGTCGGTGCAAATCCATCAATATTTCCAGTAACGCTTTTGCCAGTTCCCGCACCTCTTCCTCGCTAAAGGTCCGTCCGGTCTGCAAGTGTTGTTCTAGCGATCGTCCCTCGACATAACTCTGAACCAGGACAAATCCTTTTTCCGGTGTTTTGATCTCCAGGTAATCCAGATAGCGGGGAATGGCTGGATGGGAGAGGGATTTAAGAATTTCCCCTTCCCGCTGAAAAAGCTTCAATTCTTGCCAATCAAAGTCTTCTCCTAACCAAAGCACCTTCAACACAACAGGTGTTTGAGTTTGTAGATCTTGAGCGAGAAAGGTGCGTCGCCCGACCTGTCTACCTAATTCTTCCCGAATTTCGTATCGTTCTCCCAGCACTTGACCGAGCATGGTTCTCTCCTCACTTGGCTTATGGCTGATCCGGTTTACTGCGACGCTCATACCACCGAGCGTAATGGCGGGCGATCGCTCCCATTGTTAATCCTGCAATCACAGAGGCCGTGAACCCAATGGGAGTGGAAAGCAGGTAGATAGGATAGGCGGAGGAGCCAAACAGTTTACCCACTGCAACCGCGATCCCGACCAGTCCGGCTGCGGTACACACTGCCGTACTTGTCAGGGTCATCACTTTTCGATACTGACGGGGATTTTTCAAGGGGAAGTAAAATGAGTGCGTTAAGAACGCCATGAGCAGCCCATTAAATAGCCCCAGGGGTGCCCCGACCGATCCACCTACGATCGCACTTACCAGAGTGCCAACCCCAGGCCAGAGAATGGTTCCATAGAGCGATCCATAGGCTCCTCCCATCGTAATTCCTAGTCCTGTGCTGGTCCAGACGGCCCGCCAGAGTAATTCGAGGGGGGTAACGGGAGTCTGGAAAAGGTGAGCCGTATAGGAAACAACGATTCGGGCATCGTCTAAGCCTTCCAAGGCAACTTTAGCATTGGCAGGGCGTTGTTCCAGAACGGGGTCCGTTAACCACTGGAGCCACCGCACAAATGAAGAACTTAGATGGGTGAACTGAGCAAAGTCAATTTTCAGATCCCGGTGGGGTAAATCGGCAGGTTCCATCCCGGTTGCAAGGGCGATCAAGGTGGCTCCCAGGCTGTACAGATCCGATGCGGGAACAGCCCGATCGCCAAATTGTTCGGGAGGCATATAGCCGTAAGTGCCCACAACTGTCATGGTTTTCCCTTCGCGATTAGCAAGGGTTTGTACAGAGCCAAAATCCACCAGATACACAGATCCGATCGAAGATTTTGGAGTAGTCATCAGGACATTGCTGGGTTTAATATCCCGGTGAATCACAGGAGGATGGCGCTGATGCAAGTAAATCAAAATATTGAGCAATTCACGGGCCAATTGCTTCAGTTGCGTCTCATGGAAGCGTTTTCCTTCCCGCCGCCATGCTTCTAAAGACTGGGCTGGAAGATAGCTCTGCACTAAAGCGAATCCTTTACGGTTCCCTGTATCGACTTGAAAACAATCAATATAGGAAGGAATCGCCGGATGGGAAAGATCCCGCAGGGTTTCGGCTTCCCGCTCAAACAGTTTCAGATCATCCCACTGGAAATCTTGATTAAAGCTAAGAAGCTTAACAACCACCTGTTTTTGACTCTGGCGATCGATCGCCAGCCAGGTTTGCCGTCCTGCTTTGCGACCTCGTTCTTTGCCGTCCAGTCGCGCTTGCAATTGGTAGCGATCGTGCAAGAACTCCTTTGCAACCTTCTCTGAGGGGTCGGTCATGCCTTCGCTCTCCATCCCTGCTCTCCAGCATAAGTGACCTCCCACCTGTCAGCCCAAAATTTCGGAAAACAGGATTCGGCTTCAATGACATTTCATATAGCACACCTTCGGCTGCGCTCAGGGTGCGGGTGCTGGTTGAGCGAAGCCGAAACCAGTGGGTAGATTGTTTTGCAGAAATCTCCCAAGAGCGATCGGGTTAATCAACTTATCTTTTACTAAATAAAAAAATATTTTACGTATCTTTATAACGGGTCAGTAATCGCACAATCGCATGTTCTCAAAAACGATCCCCCAGTACGAAGTTTGCCCGACTTCAGAAAAAGATTTTTTTTGTAGGGTATTACTATGGCTTTTTGTTTACCGATCTTCGTCTATCTTCAGTCATAGCTATCTGCGATTCAGAGTCCTGGTATATTGCCTCCTACGTTCGTCTTCTTTTCTCCCATAAAAGACTTCCCCTATGAACTCCAGCCACTTAGAAACGCTCCGTTCCCTTTGTCGAGATGATGATGCTTTTGAGCAGATGAAGCAATTTTTAGGCATCGTCCCCTGTACATCCCCAGAGGTGGATGTGCAGTATCTCACTCAGCAGCAACAGGCTGTTTTTGGAGTGATTGCCCGGATTCGGGCCTCTCTGGATCTGGAGACGATTTTTCAGGCAACGGCAACGGAAGTACGGCAATTACTGGGGGCCGATCGGGTGGGGGTGTTTCGGTTCTACCCTGAATCGGGCTGGAATGATGGTGAGTTTGTGTCCGAGGATGTGTCCCCTGAATTTCCCTCGGCCCTGGCTGCCCGAATTCATGATCATTGCTTTGGCGAACGGTATTCAATTTATTATGCAAAAGGGAAAATTCAGGCGGTTAGCGATATTCTTCAGGGGGACTTGAGTGCTTGCCACATTGAGGTACTGTCTCGCTTTCACATTCGAGCGAATTTGATCGTGCCACTCTTGAAAGGAGACCTGCTGTGGGGATTGCTCTGTATTCATCAGTGTGCGGCTCCTCGGCAGTGGCAACCGTTGGAAATTGAATTCGTCACCCAGATCGCAACTCAGTTGGGAGTAGCGCTGCAACAGGCTGAGTTGCTGGAGCAAACGAAACAACAGGCGAATCAATTAGCTCAGACGGTTCAGGAATTGAAGCAAACCCAAACTCAATTGGTCCAAACAGAGAAGATGTCCAGTCTGGGGCAGTTGGTGGCGGGAGTTGCCCATGAGATTAACAATCCCGTGAACTTTATTCATGGCAACGTGAATTACGCTTCTAAGTACGCTCAGGACTTACTAGAACTGCTGCGGCTCTACCAACAGCATTACCCCGATCCGATTCCCGAAATTATGGACTATTCGGAGGCGATCGACCTGGAATTCCTGCATGAAGACCTGCCCAAGATGCTGGCTTCGATGAAAATGGGGACCGATCGCATTCGTCAAATTGTACTATCCCTCCGCAACTTCTCCCGACTGGACCAGGCCGAGATGAAGCCTGTGGACATTCACGAAGGCATTGACAGCACCTTATTGATTCTGCAACACCGTCTCAAAGCCACCTCCAAACGACCCAATATTGAGATCTTTCGAGGGTACGGCAATTTACCTGCGATCGAATGCTACGCGGGACAACTGAATCAGGTGTTCATGAATATTTTGAGTAATGCGATTGATGCGGTTGATGAGGCGATCGAGGAGGGTCAGTGGAACATGGAAAATGGTCACGGCGCACCCCATTCCCTCGTGCCCGATCGGCCCCTCCCCGCGATCGTGATTCGCACCGAGAAAGTGGACGATCGGATTTTGATTCGAATCTCCGATAATGGACCGGGCATTAAAGCCGAGATTGTAGACCGCTTGTTTGACCCTTTCTTTACAACGAAACCCATTGGCAAGGGAACAGGGTTAGGATTAGCCATCAGTTATCAAATTGTGGTGGAAAAACATGGGGGCCAGTTGCGTTGTACGTCTGAAGTTGGGAAAGGCACTGAATTTGAGATTGAGATTCCGACTTGTCAATCTGTGAAGATGGAAGAAGGGGCCGGGTTGAGTCAGTTGGTATAGAAAATGGGTGATGGGTGATGGGTGAAACTATTACCCTTTTTTTATCTTTGTTTACCAGAAATCGAAAATAGAGTTGTATCCTGGAATTCAATGGCTGTTCTTTTTGTAACATTTTGATAAGATCAGACAGGAATCCTTCTTCCTATCCGATATCCTTTGGGTAGAAAGCTTTTGGTGCCTGTGACGCTTACCTATCCAAGCTTTTGCCATTCTGCGGACAGGTTTATGCGCTGCATTGTTTCTCACAGCCTGGTCAACTTTACTGCTTTAAGCTTAATTAAACTTAATTATTTTTTCGCTGCAAACCTGTATTTTTTCGCAAAATTTACCTTTTAGATCAGAGGTTCTCGTTTACTTCTGCTAGATAAGATACAAACTCTTGAGTCGATGCTCCTCCCGAAAGTCAGGCTTTCGCTGGGAAGAGCCTGTTTTTCTTCCGTGAGATGCATGATTCCCATGACGACCCAATTAGAATTCTCGACCGAATCTCCTTTCAAAACAATTTCTCTTCCGGCGATCGCCGCTCTTTTATTTGCCCTTGTTTCCATTTCCCTGTCTGCCATCTTGATTAAGGTTGGGGAAAGGGAACTTTCCCCGGAGGCGATCGCCTTCAACCGCTTTTGGATTACAGCCCTGGTTTTGGGAGTTTGGCAAGGGATTAATCGATTGCGACCCTCTGCCAAAAAAGTTGCTGAAGACCCTGGAAAGCCTACCCTTAAACCATTTTGGCTAATTGGAGGATTGATCGCCGCTGGATTTCTCTTTACGGCGGATCTGGTTCTTTGGGGATGGTCCCTGACTCAAACCACTGTCGCGAATGCAACGTTGCTGGCAAACCTCACGCCTCTATTTACCACGCTGGGAGCCTGGTTGATTTGGGGTAAGACGGTTGATGCTCGGTTTTTGGGTGGGTTGGGAATTGCGCTGGGAGGAATGGCAGGGCTGACC
>JANRKG010000435.1:0-5301 GCA_033763635.1 Leptolyngbyaceae cyanobacterium bins.59 | reverse complement strand
CCTCCTCATCGGACTGCCTTGGGCAATAAGGCGGTACAACTTGCTGGGGATGAGAGATATTGTTCGTTTTGAGTGAGTTGACTGATACGAACTAGAAAGCGGAATTCGCTTCACTTCATGTTTCGTCGTTACGGATAGCTTGCAGGTCAAAAATTACTTCTTAGCTGGCTCTTGCCCCCAATAGCTTCCAACTTACTTCACCTGACACCATCAAGAAAAATTTGGAAAGAGATCTACGGCAGTATGCCTACTGCTGCGTCTGCCGCCGCGTCTGCTTCAGCAGTTAATCCAGCATTTGCTAACCAGGAAGACAACGTTCGCAAGCTGTCAGCAATCCCAGTAACCTCTGCACCAGCCGCAGCCGCTTGTCGGTATACCTGAATTGCCTCCAGCGCAGGTGCTGAAACCTCGTTGATTTGTTGAGAATCAATCAACCACAGTACCAACGTTGATAAATTTCCTGCCAGTAAAGTCAGGTAGGCTGATTGTTCTGTTGCCGGGGGTTGAAATCCCCGCAATACATCCACAGCAGCCTGTGCTGCACTCACTGCTTCAGCGGTCAATCTAGCATTTGCTAACCAAGATGACAAAGTTTGCAAGTCGTGAGCAATTCCAGTGACTTCTGCACCAGCCGCAACCGCTTGTCGGTATACCTGGATTGCCTCCAGCGCAGGGGCTGAAACCTCGTTGATTCGTTGAGTCTGAAGCAACTGTAGTACCAGAGTTCGCAAACTTTGTGCCAGCAGAGCTAGGTAGCTGACCTGTTCTGAGGCTGGTGGTTGAATCCCTCGTAGCACATCCACAGCAGCTTGTGCTGCACTCAATGAGTCAGCCGCTAATCCAGCATGTGCCAACCAAGAAGATAATCGTATCAAGCTGGTCGCAATTCCAGTGACTTCTGAACCAGCCGCAGCCGCTTGTCGGTATACCTGAATTGCCTTTAGCGCAGGGGCTGAAACCTCGTCGATTCGTTGAGCTTCAAGCAACCGCACTACCAAAGCCCATAAATTTCCTGCCAGTAAGTTCAGGGCGGAGGCAAGATCAGGTCTGTACTTGACCGGATCAATTTCGGCGAGCTGTTGGTAGATTTTAACCCTATCGGTTAAGGTCGCTATCTCCTCCTTATATTTTTTCACTTCAGAAAGTTTTTGAGCAAAGCTTAAAAGTGCTCGCGCGCGATCGAGCCATGGTTCAGGACAGCCCTGAATGTTATCTCTACGGTCAGGATTTTCGGAAGCACGGAAGTCGAGGACAAGTGGAGTTCCACATTCAGGGTCACGAATTTCGATGTAACCATCGTGATCACTAGGCGTCCTCAAATAGTCTCCATCAACTAAGGGCAATGAAGTTAAATCAGCTATAAGACTCACCCCATCCATGCTAACAATTCGGGCTTGGTACTTTCCCAGCGATGGAAGAACCGAATAAAGTGAGGGAAGGAGTCGAAAGGAGAAGCGGTGGTCGTCAGCTGTGTTAAAGATGTAAGTCCCCCCATACTCAAGTCTATCCGGGAGAGTAGTGTTGCGCGCCAGCGTTAGTTGCACAAACTTTTCAAAGCTCATGCTATCCGCTTCCATCGCATAAAGCAAACCCAGATTTTCCAGATATGGATAAGTATCCGGTGGTAGATTCGAGATTGGCTGGTAAACAGGTAGCGTCCGATATACTGCAACGTACAACCCAAATCGACTGAGGTCACTAAAGTGCCAGGGACCAGATTGAAAGGTGCCATCGCGTGAGGATAACAGGTTCAAGTTATCATTGCCAGCACCTTTCCATGCTAAGAACAATCGGTTATTACTGGAAGTCAAAGCGGGTGATTTTTCGCTGGTATCATCATCTAAAACAACCTTGCCCTCTAGTCCTTCAATACCAAAGCTCCCTGTTGTATTACCGAAGAGCACTACCTTTGCGACATTAAGATTTCCATCGCCTCTGCCCGTCCATGCTAAGAACAAGCGTCCACTGTGGGAGGCAAGAGCTGGAGCTTGATGGCTAGTCTCAGTAGGGAATGTCTTCTTTCCACGAAAGCTTGCGCCGTTATCATCGGAGAACATTAAGTTCAAATTGTCATTGCCAGCACCTTTCCATGCTAAAAACAACCGCCCATTATGAGATGCCACAGCTGGCGATTGCTCACTGGTATCACCTAAGATGACCTTGCCTTCTAGTCCTTCAATACCAAAGCCTCCTGCTGTATTGCCGAAGAAAGTTACTTTCGCAATATTAAGATTTCCATCTCCTGTGCTTGCCTCCCTGCCTGTCCAAGCTAGGAACAAATTCCCGCCGTGGGAAACAAGTGCCGGAGCATGATAACTAGTCTCAGTAGGGAATGTCTTCTTTCCACGAAAGCTTGCCCCATTATCCTCGGAGAACATTAAGTTCAAGTTGTCGTTGCCAGCTCCCTTCCAGGCTAAGAACAAGCGTCCGTTATGGGATGCCAAAGCTGGCGATTGCTCACTGGTACCATGGGAAGGAATGTTCGAGTCACTTGGCAAGGTGATCTTACCTTCAAGGTTTTCAATGCCATCTATGCCGAGCACATCAGTAGTGTAAACCTTAGCAATATTAAGGTTCTGGTTGCCCGATCCTTTCCACGATAAAAATAGTCTCTCATTGTGGGAAGCGAGAGTCGGAGCATGCGTTGTGGAATCGTTAAAGATCTTTTTTTCGGAAGGGCGCAGGTTAGCACCACAGGCAAAGCCCATATGTACAGCTGTGTTCACAGCTCGACGTTCATCGGGATACGGGTCGAACCGAATCAGGTCTGCGAATTTGACATCGGCGCGGGTGGGAAGCAGGGTTGTCGATTGAGCGATCGCTACTTGCTTATACTTTGTAAATTCATCATGACCGTAGCCACTATTGAGGAACATGCCACCAGCAGTCAGCAGAAACGATGGGGATTTATAGTAAATTTCTACCCCTCCCTCTGCTTGCTCGCCCGCTTCAGGAAGCTGAGGACGTGCCCCATGGAAAAAGCGGTGTTGATAGACAGGAATATCTCGTTTCATGGCAAGAATGTACGCGGACGGAGGCGGGCGATAGGTCGCTAGCCCAGCGAGCACCGCTTGCATTCCCCAGCCGGTGGGAAACCGATTGGTTGGGTTACCTTCGAGGTCGGTTGGTCCAGCGTACATGAGAAAGAATCCGATAACCGAGTCATCGCCTTCTCCCTTTGCCAGCAGCAATTCGTTATGGGGGTTGTCTGCACGGTTCGTATTCTGCTTAAGACGACGGAAAGGACCAATGCGGCGCTGCCGATTGCTTGAGACTGCAAACTTGACCATCGTATAATCAAGCAGTATCTGTGCAGCATCCCTTATTGACTTGTCTCGTGCAAACTCGTGAAGATTAAGCAGTGCGTGCAGTGAGTACCGCTGGTATGGACGAGCATTGAACTCAAGAAAGTCATGTTTAGCAATGGTTTGCATGTAGCGGAGCAGCCATTTAGTCAAGCCATTCTCTTTATTGTTGTTATATTTTTCGTCGCCAGTTCGATCCCAAAAGAGTTGGTTCACCAGATACACAGTGCTACCGATCAATAGCATATGGTTTTCGGTTTCCGGAACTTCTCGTGGAATTTGTGTAAAAAGGATGGGGACATCGATACAGCCACTTCTCTTCTATTGCCCCAAACACTTCAAATCCATCAACATTGGTTGGCATTTAAACCGCCTCCTATATTATTAATTGATGGCCTTAACTGTAATTACCTGACCGAGGCTTTAGCTTAAAAAACGGTGCAAGGACTCTGTGTAGAGCCAGCTAACTACTATTAGACTGAAAATTTCTGCCTAAGATCCCATAGTGGATGGATAGGCAGAATGATTCGGAATAACACCCAAAATTTAATACTTATGCAGATTATTTCTGTAGGTAAGTACACTAATACACAACCTAACTCAGATGTCAATACTCAGCCAAGGGTAGGCAGAATCGAAACGTGCTGCCCTGCCCCAACTCACTTTTCATCTCAATTCGACCAGATTGAGCTTCCACTAATCGCTTGACAAGCGCCAAACCAATTCCTGACCCATCCTGTCGTATCTCTCGCGATCGCTCAGAACGCCAAAAGCGATCGAACACACGCGCTAAATCCTCAACAGCAATCCTATTCAGGACTAGATAGCAGATTTCTAGCGTAATTACGATGTACACAGGGAAAAGACAAAATTCCTTAAGGTTGTTTTAATGACTGCCTATGCTATCGAAGTAACCGACTTGGCGGTTGAAGAGGTGAGTCGAGCAGGTAAATTTTGTCCAAGTAGAACCGATTTTCCCTTGAAGTGCCACATTTCACCCACTTTGTCAATGCGTAAGTCCTAACTTCTTGCAGATAACGCGCTTCTAGCAGGATGATTCCGGGCAAGCTTGGGCGCAGTACACTCCAAGTGAGGCTCGTGAAGACTGGACTTGGGAAGGAGGGGAAATGGAAAGCGAGTCGGTTGCACACAGCCTGATTCCAAGGGCGGCGGCTCCGGGGTATGGTGGTAGAAAACAGGAGGGGGAGAGTCCTATGGTAACGACAGTAGCACCCGCCGAACAGCGAATCGTACTCCAAAACATCAGTTGGCAAACGTTTAAAGCCATGTTGTCTGAGATGGGGTCTGAGCGTGGAACCCGCCTAGCCTATTGTGAAGGAACAGTGGAAATTATGTCCCCACTAATGCCCCATGAGAACTCCAACAGGCTGATTGAAGGCTTTGTTGTTGCACTTTGTGAAGAGTTGGGTTTAGAGATTAAACGGGCTGGTTCACTGACACTGACGCGAGATGACTTAGAACGTGGTGGTGAACCCGACAGCAGCTACTACATCCAGAACGAATCGCTAGTTAGAGATAAAGAAGACATTGACCTAGAATCTGACCCACCCCCTGATTTGGTATTGGAGGTGGAATACTCTAGGTCTAAGATCAATAAGCTTGAGCTTTATGCGTCGATGGGGATTCCGGAATTCTGGCGTTACAACGGGAGAGTGCTGCGAATCTACTCTCTCGAAGAGGAGCAATATGTAGAGTGCAGCACTAGCCCTACCTTTATACCTGTGAAAGTCAATGAGATTCCGAGATTTATTACCCAGAGCAGGAAGATTGGGGAAATAGCTTCTACCCGTGCGTTCCGCACCTGGGTTAGACAGCAAATCCAGCCGCAGCAGCAATGATCTTATCCCAATCTAGATAATCTCCGGTTAAGGCAATGGTCTAGAAGATTTAGGAGTTAGTGACGGCTGAATCATTCTGATAAAATTCAGGGTTTGTCGATAGCTTGCCATATTCCCCTGGTCGCGAAACAGTTGTG
>JANRKG010000434.1:0-7926 GCA_033763635.1 Leptolyngbyaceae cyanobacterium bins.59 | reverse complement strand
CCCGACCCCGCACACCCCAATGAGCGAAACCCTTCAGACCCTTCAAGAACGGTTAGCGAGGAATTACGAACTCGCAGAGCGGGATTACCCAATTGGCGATCGAACCCTCAAGATTTTCCATGTCGCCAACAATTTTGAGTTGCTCGATCGGATCGACCCCCAGGAATTTGAGCAAGATGAGCGGCTTCCCTATTGGGCGGAAGTCTGGCCCGCTTCGATCGCCCTGGCCGAGTGGGTCTTATCCCATCCAAACCACTTTCAAACTCGGTGTTTAGAGTTGGGATCTGGGGTGGGGGTGGTCAGCGTGGCAGCGGCCCTCGCGGGGGCAACCCTGTTGACTACCGACTACTTCTCGGATGCGCTCGACTTCGCCCGTCTCAATGCGGCGGTGAATCAGGTCACGATCGAACCCTATTTGTTGGACTGGCGCGAGATTACCCTGACCGAATCCTTCGACTGTATTTTGGCGGCAGATGTGTTGTACGAAGCACGCAACCATCGCCCCATTTTGCAAGCGATCGATCGCTTGCTGGCTCCGACAGGCACCGCCTATCTCGGTGACCCCCAGCGATCGATCGCCCAACCCTTCAGTCGGTTGGCCCAGGAATTTTCCTTTCGTGTAGAGCGTACAACCGTTACGGTGGCATGGGAGGGGCGATCGTTGCCAGTGGACCTCTATCAACTCACCCGTAATTCGGGCTGATTTTTTGATTGTTATCAGTCGTCTGGAAACTGCCAGCAAAGAATCGACTCCACCTCGGAACTTCCACACTGGCAATTCTCCCGATCGGACGCGACCCATTCCCGATCGCACTTGCGGCAGTGACAGAGAACATTGTGACGATTGGCTTCCTCTAAACTGAGGTGCCATTGGGCAAGCTCTGAGGGAGTTAAATAGGATTCAGGGTCTTGGGAAGGATCAGTCATCCCAGGCCATCAAGATTTGGGCAGTTTGTATTGAGCGACAATCCGCTTTGCAAACTCTGGTACGTGGGCCTCCAGTTTTTCGGGATGGTTGCGCTTTGTGTACAGATAGTTGCGGGTAAAGTGGGAGTCGATCGAGAACCGGGCATATTCCAACCCTTTAGGACCGATGCGCTCAATCACCACGCCCATCAGTTTTGCAGCCCACATGGGGAGCGTCACCCCTTTGTCGTAAGCGGGGATGCTATTCTGCACGGCCTGTTTCCGATCGCCCTCAGACGTAACAGGCTGAATTTCCAACTGCTCCATTGCGAGATCCAGCATTTCCCGTCCGCGATCGTTGCGAACCACGATCCACTGCCAACCGAAGGGGGCACCCATATATCCCACCACCAAATCAGCGAGGGAGTTGACGTAATCAAAGCAACTCATACAGGAAGGGGCGAACACATCCTTCAGTTGATTTGTCTTCAGGCCGAAGAAGGGCACCATCTCGGTGGACCCATCCTCATGCTTGAAATGCACCCGAAAATCCTGCATGAATTCGTAGTGAACCACTGTATCAGGCGATCGACTGGTGGTATCGAGGAATTTCTGAAGTCCGGCGCGGGTGACGTTATCGACGCAGGGCGTTCCCAGCACGTACAGTTTCTCTAACCCCAGTTGCTTTTCCACTGCTCGAAGCGCCTGGATCTGACACCCAACCCCAATCACCAGCAGCCGCTTCATTCCGGACTGTTCCACCTGTTCCAGCACAGACAGATTTGGGGAAAGGGTGGGTTTGTTCACTCGTGCCGCCAAAATTTCCTCTGGAGTCCGGGCAATCACGGGTTTGGGCTGGAAGCGATCCTCTGCCGTGTTCTGGACGCAAACGACTCCCTCAACAAGGCCCCGGTTCAACATTTCGATCGCGATCGTGCTGACAATCCCCGTCCACTGGGCACCGGGAATCGGCTCTTGCTTGCGGGCCGCCATCATCTCCTGACTCACCCCAAAGTACCAGTCATCGGGATTCTCCAGATCCCGACTGCGCCCGTGAGTCTGCTCCTCCAACTCTGGAATCTGCTGGTTCAGGAAGGCACAGGCTTCTTTTACATAATGAATGTAATAGGTATCGCACAACCCACATTCGCTACAAAGTTCTTTGGCAGGGCGGCGACTATTGGGTTTAAGGGCGCGGGCTTTCTGGTGTTTGGAAGGGTTGGGAAGAGAACGCATTAAACTTGACTTGTTATAAATTGAGTGGGTGATGGACGATCGCATTTCCCACAATACCGCACTGATAGACTGATTTTAAGCGGTATTGACTCTATCCATTCCCACCCAACGAATCATTAAGATTGTTGCTGGCGTGTTCTGCGAACTTCTTCCAGAATGGCGGGTAAGTTCTCAAATTCCTCTGCGATCGGTTGATCCCACTATAGATCGGGTATTCTGAATGTCTGCTTCCTTCCCATGCGAATCCCGTGTCCCAAAATCCCCGACAACTGGCCTTTTTGACCCTGCGATTGATCTACCGCACTGGGTTTGCGGATGTTGAGTTAGATAAGGCGTTGCGTCAACACGAACTCTCAGAGGCCGATCGGCGGTTATTTACCGAACTGGTATATGGGACGGTGCGCCGACAGCGAACCTTGGATGGAATTCTGGATCAACTCGGTAAGAAAAAAGCCCAGCAACAGCCTGCTGATCTGCGGATTATTCTGCATCTGGGGCTGTATCAACTCCGCTACCTGAGCCACATCCCCCCTTCTGCGGCAGTGGATACCACCGTGGAACTTGCCAAGCAAAACAAATTTGCAGGATTGGCAGGGTTGGTGAATGGGATGCTGCGCCAGTATGGGCGATTGGTTGCCGCCGGAACCGATCCCCTGCCCGAATCCAATGACCCGATTACCCACATTGGGATTGAACAAAGCTTCCCGGATTGGATTGTGCAAGTTTGGGCAGAGCAGATTGGCCTGGAGGAAACCCAACAACTTTGTGAATGGCTGAACCGATCGCCTTCTATTGATCTGCGAATCAATCCCCTGCGGACCTCGATCGAAGCAGTTGAAGCGGCATTCGAGGCGATCGGGGTTGCCGTGCAACGACTTCCCCTGTTGCCTCAGGGATTACGTTTGGTCAACCCTGTCGGTCCCATTCAGCGACTTCCTGGCTATGGGGAAGGGTGGTGGATGGTGCAGGACAGCAGTGCCCAATTGGTCGGTCATCTCCTGAACCCGCAACCGGGGGAGGTGATTGTCGATGCCTGTGCCGCTCCTGGTGGGAAAACCCTGCACCTGGCGGAACTGATGCAGGACCGGGGTAAGGTCTGGGCGTGCGATCGGAGTGCGAACCGTCTGAAAAAGCTGGAGGAAAATGCGACTCGGTTGCAGTTGCAGTCTATCCAGACCTGGGCGGGGGATAGTCGGGAATTTTCCCAGCTTGAGGGTCAGGCCGATCGGGTGTTGCTGGATGCCCCCTGCTCTGGCTTGGGAACCCTGCACCGTCATGCGGATGCTCGGTGGCGACAGAAACCCGAAACCGTTGCTGAACTTGCCACTTTGCAGTTGGAACTTCTCACCCATGCGACCCGTTGGGTAAAACCGGGAGGGAGTTTGGTCTACGCAACCTGTACCCTCCATCCGTCGGAAAACGAGCGGGTGATCGAAGCCTTTCTCAGCCAAAACTCGCGATGGCAGATTGAACCCCCAGACCTGGAACTCGGACTAATCCCTTTAACCTGTTCTCAGGGGTGGGTAAAAGTGTGGCCCCATCGCTTCCAAATGGATGGATTTTTTATGGTGCGCTTGCGAAATGTAACAAAAATCAGTGACCCAGAAGCAGAATGAGCGTTGAACTTAAGAGAACTCAGATCAACGACCTCTCTTTAGATAGAACCCCCCTCTAAAGAACCAATTACAATATGAGAAAAATCCTGAAGGATTGTTGCATAACTTAATATTAACTGTTAATTTTTAATACATCGTCAGGATCTCCCTTGAGGGATTTGCCACCCTCCTGTACACTTGCACAAGATTTAGGCGTACCTCTGTACTCGCCCGCTTGTTAAATCTTTTTGAATTGTTTTCTGAATTTCCCTGTTGTTTTTCCCTGTTGTTTTGTAAGAGAGTTCATGGAAGTGACTAGCAAGGCCCGATTGATTAACTTTTTGCAGTCAGAAATGGCAATTTCTGACGCAGAAGTTGCAATGGCTCTGCGCTTTCTAGATCGAAATGCGGCACCACCTTCTGAGCAAGCTGCCAGTCTGCTGCCGCTCGTCCTCTGGCAGCATGGGGTCGTCACGATCGATCAACTGAGTCGGGTGTTGGACTGGTTGGAGACCGCCTCCTAGCCTTCCCTTTCCGCCAGTTCCATCCACCGTTCAGTGGCCGTTTCGATCTGCTGATTCAATTCTGCAAGTCGAGCCGAAAGTTTTTGCAATTCTGTAAAGCCATTGGGAGGGTTCTGGTAGAGGATCTTCTCCAGGTCTTCCTTCTCTGCTTCCATCTCCGGGATCTGGGTCTCCAGGGCTTCATACTCTCGCTTTTCTTTGTAGGAGAGCTTGCGACTTTTGGCAGGAGCCGAGGCAGACGCTTCTGAAACTGGAGCTTTGACTGAAGCAAACTGCGCCTTGGCCTCTGCTGCCTGGGCTGCTTCTTTGTCTTCTTCAGCTTTCTTGTAATCCAGATAAACTGAGTAGTTACCGGGATATTGCCGGAGGGTGCCTCCCTCCTCCAGGGCGAAGATGGTGTCAACGGTGCGATCGAGGAAGTAGCGATCGTGGGAGACCACAATCACACAGCCATTGAAGTCCTCCAGATATTCTTCCAATACCCCCAGGGTTTGCACATCCAGGTCGTTCGTCGGTTCGTCCAGAATCAGTACGTTCGGTGCCCCCATCAAAACCTGTAACAGGAACAGCCGCCGTTTTTCTCCTCCAGAAAGTTTGTGAATGGGGGCGTACTGCTGATTCGGTGGAAACAGGAACCGCTCTAACATCTGGGATGCCGTGATGACACTGCCATCGGAAGTCTGGATCAGTTCTGCCACTCCTTTCAGGTAATCGATCACCCGCTGGTTTTCTTTGCCCGTCAGGTCGTCGGAATGTTGATCGAAATAGCCAATATGAATCGTAGAACCAAGATCCACTGTTCCCGCATCGGGTTGTACCCGTCCTGTGATCATATCCATCAGGGTAGACTTTCCGGCCCCATTGGGTCCCACAATTCCAATCCGGTCCTCTGGATTAAAGTAATAGGTGAAGTCTTGAATCAGGGTACGACCGTTGTACCCCTTACGAATATTGGTTAACTCAATGACCTTTTTCCCAATGCGCCGCCCTACTGTCGAGATGTCCACCTTGCCCTGAACTTGCTTGAATTCCTGGGCTTGCATATCCCGAATGCGATCGATCCGGGCCTTTTGCTTGGTACTGCGGGCCTTCGGTCCCCGTTTTAGCCACTCCAATTCCCGCCGCAAGACTCCGGCATGTTTGCGTTGACTGCTCACTGCCGAATCTTCTGATTCTGCCTTTTTCTCTAAGTAGTAGGCGTAGTTGCCATCGTAGGGATAGAGATCACCGCGATCGATCTCAATAATCCGGTTTGTGACGCGATCGAGGAAGTAGCGATCGTGGGTGATCAGCAACAACGCACCCCGGAATCGGTTCAGGTAACTCTGTAACCACTCAACGGACAGGGCATCCAGGTGGTTCGTCGGCTCATCCATCAGTAAACCTTCTGGCTCGGATAGGAGGGCTGCTGCCAGGGCAATTCTTTTGCGGTAGCCCCCGGACAGATCGCCAATTCGGGCCTCCAGGTCTTGAATGCCCAACTTCGTCAGAATAATTTTGGCGTTTGTCTCCAGTTCCCAGGCTCCAGCGGCCTCCATCCGTTCTGACACGCTAGAGAGTTGGGCCATCAGCTTGTCTGGATCACCATGACCATGCGCGAGCTTGTCAGATAACTCCTCATAGGTCCGTACCAGTTGCATTTTTTCGCCACTGTCGGCAAAGACCTGTTCCAGCACCGTTCGGTTTTCGTCGAGATCCGGTTGTTGGGGCAGGTACACCACCCGCGACCCTGCATTTACCCAGAGTTCGCCACTATCGATCGGCTCCAACCCAGCTATCATTTTCAAAAGCGTCGATTTTCCAGACCCATTGGTGCCAATTAGCCCCACCTTATCGCCTTCATTCAGGCTGAAGCTGGCATCTCGCAAGATTTCCTTAATGCCAAAGTCTTTTTTAACCGATCGCAGGGTAAAGATAGCCATGAATTTGGAAGTAGCGCCAAACTTCAGTGTAACGTTGCTCTGAACAACTGTTGCTGGATTCGTGAGAACCCGATCGTAAAGAAAGGATGTAACTGCCTATACAATCTGGGGTACACCGATCGGATTACAAAATGGATTGCTTGCTGCTGTCACAGGGCTTTCCAATTCAATTGCCCCCTTGCTTGAACCTGTGAAGCCTCAATCTGTTTAACCCAACCTTTCTACCTGTCATTTTTATAACTATGAGACTTGGCATGAATTATCTGCGTCGGATAAAGCTCCCTCGGTGGTTGGGTTTTGGCCTGATCGCCTTTGCGGTCATTTTCGCAACCGGGGCTTTTGCTCAGGAAGCCCTGCCCCCCATTAGCCCAACCATTATTGCTGCCCTCCGGAAGACCCCTGCCAGTTTTCCGGGCACCGTCCATCTGCTCCCAGCAACGCTAGAGACCACCCAATGGGGTTGGTTTAACAATGCCCAACCTCCCGTGATGACCATGAAGTCAGGGGATACGGTCGTCATTGAGACGATGATGCATTCCCACAATCAGGTTATTCCCGGTAAGACGATCGAAGAATTGAAAAAACTGCGAACCGACTTCCCCGGTCGCGGACCCCACACCATCACAGGCCCCATCTTTGTGGAGGGAGCAGAACCGGGAGATGTGCTGAAGGTGCGAATCCTTCGTGTTACCCCCCGTTCCTATGCTGCAAACTTCAACATTCCGGGGATGTTTGGATTATTCCCCGACCAATTTAAAGACGGTCAGGTGAAGTATTTCTACCTGGATATGGAGCGGAAAGTAACCCGCTTCTCGAAGGATATTGAGATTCCCCTGACTCCCTTTCCCGGTACGATCGGTGTGGCACGGGCCGAAGCCGGACAGTACAGCACCGTTCCCCCTGGTCCCTATGGGGGTAACTTTGATATCCGAGACATGACGGCTGGAAGCACCTATTACTTCCCAGTGTTTGTGAAAGGTGGGTTGCTCTGGACGGGAGATTCCCATGCGGCTCAGGGAAATGGGGAAATCAACCTGACAGCCCTGGAAACGGCCTTCAAAGAATTGGTGTTGAACGTTTCTGTGATTAAAAAACAACCCCTCACCTTCCCCAGAGGAGAAACACCCAATAGCTGGATTACGATCGGCGTAGACGAAGACCTCAATAAGGCGATGGAAAACGCGAAACAGGAAACGGTGAAGTTCCTGGTGGAGCAACGCAAGATTGCTCCCAATGCAGCAGCGACGTTGATGCCGGAAGTCTCGGATTGCCGAGTTTCCCAGGTGGTGAATCGTTTGCGGGGGGTTCACTGTCTCAATCCGAAGAATACTCAAGCGAAGAAGACGATCGCCTACCCAACCGCCAGCAATCCAGAATTCCTGGCAACCTCGGATAAAGGGAAGGATCTGAATCAGGTGATGAAGAATGCCTCGATGGCGATGATCGAACTGCTTCAGAAAGAGAAGGGGTTGTCGCGCCTGGATGCCTACGGGCTTGCCAGTATGCAGATGGATTGCCGTCTGAGCAAGATGGATACGGATGAGAAGGCGTTGTCCTGTGTGATTCCAAAGAACATTTGGAAGGCGTAATCAACATGTAATTGTGTTGCAATTCTAATCCCCTCCTGGGAGGGGCAGGGATGGGTCTCGCTTTCGCAAAAGCATCTCTTGAAGGGTAAACGGGATTGCCTGTACCCCTGACCCACCCCGCCCTTCGGGCACCCCTCCCAGGAGGGGATTGAAG
>JANRKG010000433.1:0-22980 GCA_033763635.1 Leptolyngbyaceae cyanobacterium bins.59 | reverse complement strand
AAGGCGATTTTGATGCTCAACCGCCAATCCATCCGGAGCCACAGCGGTCAAGAGCAGCACAAAGAAGGTCAGTAAGAGTAACCACCCCATTTGCTGCCGCCACACTCGCAACGGAATCATGGCTGAGAGGGTCAGGGCCACCAGGAGAGCGACTAAAAGCAGTCGCCACTCAGGATTTGCCAGGATGGGAGTGAGCAGAAAACTCATCAACCAGGCAAGTTTCACTCGTGGATCTAGACGATGTAACCAGGTGACCGGGTTTTCCAGATAAAGCCCCAGAGGAAGCGATCGTAATAAATCCATACTTAAACCCGTGTTGCCCGATTCGCACTCCCCCGTTCCATATCACGGGCACGCTTACTCCGCCAAATGAAATGCAAGGGAGTGCCAGTAAATCCTAACGTTTCCCGGAATTGCCGTTCCAGGTAACGACGGTAGTTGTCGTTGAAGAGCTTGGAATCGTTGACGAAGAGGGCGATCGTTGGAGGGCGGCTACTGACCTGAGTACCATAGTAAATCTTGCCTTGTCGTCCCTGACGAGTAGTGGGCGGCGTATGCCAACTGACCGCATCTTCCAGGGCTTCGTTAATCACAGCAGTCGAGACACGACGACGGTGCTGTTCGGCTGCGGTGTTGACGAGATCCAGAATTTTTTCCACTCGTTGTCCCGTCAATGCACTGACAAAGATCATTTCCGCCCATTCTACAAAATACAAGCGATCTTTCACCTGCCGTTCGTATTCGTAAATGGTGTGGGAATCTTTTTCGATCGCATCCCATTTATTCACCACAACCACACAGGCGCGTCCCTCATCTGCAATGCGGCCCGCTAACTTCTGGTCCTGTTCCGTGACCCCATCCAGGGCATCAATCACCAGCAAAGCGACATCCGATCGGTTGATCGCTTTAAAGGCCCGATTAATTCCGAAAAATTCAGGCCCGTATTCCACATTCTTTTTCTTACGGATGCCAGCGGTGTCAATGATGCGGTACACCTGATCTCCATATTCCACAATCGTATCAATCGCATCCCGTGTTGTGCCGGAGATCGGGCTGACGATCGCCCGTGTTTCACCCACAAAAGCGTTCAGTAGGCTGGATTTACCGACGTTAGGCCGTCCAGTGATCGCCACCTTAATTTCTTCTGCCTCACTGACACTTTCGATCGGAGGCAAATGTTGAACCACCTCATCCAACAGATCCCCAGTTCCACTTCCGTGAATCCCCGATACGGGGTAAGGCTCTCCCAGCCCCAGATGCCAGAACTGTGCAGCCTGGGCCTGCCCCATCTCTGCCGATTCGCACTTGTTCACTGCCAGCAGGATAGGTACAGACTGATGCCGCAGCCAGTCCGCGATCGTCTCATCTGCATTCATAGAGCCTTCCTGACCATCCACCACAAAGATCGCCACACTGGACTCCGCAAGCGCTGCTAAAGCTTGCTGACGAATGTGGGGCAGAAACTCTGTATCGTCATCGAAGACCAACCCTCCCGTGTCTACCACCATGAAATCCCGCCCATTCCAGGTCGCTCGCTGGTAAGTACGATCCCGTGTTACCCCTGGTTCATCGTAGACGATCGCCTCATTCATCTCACAGAGCCGATTGACCAGGGTAGATTTGCCGACATTCGGGCGACCAATAATGGCAACAACAGGGAGGGGCATAAGCTCACACAGGAAAAGTGATGGATATTTGTCCAAAACTCCATTGTATTGTGATTACTCCGTGGTTGTGCAAAAAAGAACCTCGGACGGGGATTGGGCTTGTGATACTATCTTATATTTGAGAGAAAATTAAGAGAGAAGCGATCGGCTCAGGTAGGGATGTCAGAGCGGTTGCCAGATGTTTGACCTGAAAGTGTCACTATTCACCACTGAATCATTATCTATGGGCACAACCCTCGATCAAATTGCTACCTATCTCGATGCACGCGGCTGGACTTACACCATTGAATCCCATGAATCCTGCATTTATACAGGAGTAAAAGCAGACAACGTAGACAGCCTACTCATTGTCATCCAACTAGATGAAAATGGCGAATTTTTCAAACTCTATGCACCTCAGGTGTTAGCAGGGGTCAGCAGCCATCCCTATAAAGAAGCTATCCTGCAAACCATGCTGAGTATCTCCTGGGAAACGAAGATGCTTCAGTGGGAGTATGATCCAACGGATGGAGAGATTCGGGCCATTATCGAGTTTCCCCTGGAAGATTCGGTGCTAACAGAACGGCAATTTAATCGTTGTCTGCATGGGTTGATTCAAATTGTGGATGAAATGGCCCTGCCCCGTTTACGAGAAGTCATGCGAACGGGACGAGATCCAGGCGATCAGGAAGCAGGGGAACGATTGTTGCTCACCCTGGAGGAACAAGCTCCAGGGTTGTTGGGCATGTTGGAACGGGCAATGGAAGCCCGGAAGCGACGGGGATTACCCAATGGGGAACCCGATTTTCCTCGTGATGAGGGTGATGGGTGATGGGCCAAAGTGTTCCCGATTACCGATCACCCATTCCCCATGCTCTATTTCACAACTACCGTTGAAGAAGCCGAGCGCCCAAATTCCTCCGGTGCGTATTGCAAATGGGCTTCGCTACCGGGCCATGAGTAAGTACCGGGAGTGACAGAGCGGACCAGATAGCGCAGTGAATACACGCCAGGTTCGAGTCGATCGCTATAGGCAACAACCCGATCGCGATGAATGGTTTGATAGTCAATCTCCCAACTATCGCTTCGCGCCCGTAATGCAGGGGTAGAAGTTTGGAACGTCGTATCGACCGCTTCCAGGCCCGCTGGAAGGGGGTCCGTCATCACAACATGATCGACCGGATGATCAGTTGTAACTTCCAAACTGATTTCAAAGACCTCGCCTGGATTTACCGTGAGGGCTTCATCACTGGGATACATGCCGAATCGTCTCAAGACATTCGTTTCATTGGCGGAACGAATTTCACGCACAACCCGTAACCCATTAAACCGCCCTGGGGGATTGCCTGCTAAGCGATACCGATAAGCGACCTGATAATGCAGCGTTCCCTGCCCTGACTTCTGGAGGGTCAGTTCGCGCCGACCCTGAGGTAAGTCTTTCATCGGGACTTGCACCTCCTGGGAAGTGCGATCGTACCCCTGAAACCGAGTAGAGGTCAGCGCTTTGCCAGCCAATTGGACCGTTGCATTGAAGTTCGGGGGTGTCGGTTGAAGTTGCAGGTAATCGACCAAAGCACTGAGAGCTTTCGCATTGTCTGCGCTGGTTTGCCAGGTGCCGTTACGTCGCAGGGTCAAAAGTCCCTGAACCAGACGACCCAACATTTCAGGCTGGCTCTGACGGGTAACGAATAACTGCAACGCTTCTGCCTGAGCGGTCACAGGGGAGTAGAACCATTGCCAACGCTGAGGGAGATTCACCTGGGCACTCCGGCCTGTCTGGTAGATCAATTCCTGAATTTGATTTGCCAGAGCCGTACCTTCTGATTGCCATTCTGGGAAACGGGACAGGTGCCGTGCTAATTGGATTTGGGCCACAAAATTCAGTTGGGTTCGTTGCTGGTAGATATCTGCCAGGAAATCACCCTGCAACGATCCTAAATCCGCCAACCCGGTCAGGGTTGCTAACCGAAGTTGGGCCTTGCAAAGAGTTGCCTTGCAATACTCGTACTGACCTGGATTGGCGAGAACGGCATTCAGATAGCTGCGGAGACGATTGGAAATGGCAGGATCGATCGCCAATCCTGCACGGGTTGCCCGACCGATCGCCTGGGCTGCGGAGACAGAACCGTAGGGGTCGGATTCGGGTTGGTTGGGCCAACTGCTGAACCCACCGTCGTCCCGCTGAAGTTTTTGCAACCGCTCGATTGCCTGAGTCGTTTGCTGGGCCACATCAAACTTTGCGATCGCCTGACGATATTGCTGGCTGAGTTGTTGAAGGCTAGCAGCGATCGTCAACTGACTGGCGGCAGGTTCCAGGAAGGGGAGTTGTTCCTCTTCTAGAAGTTGCTGAACGGGAGCCGTAATCGCGGGCATCAGGGTACTGGAGATCGTCACATCCAGTCCCCCGGCATTAGGAACCACATTGCGATCGATATTCAGGGGAATCTGAGCCTTGTTGGTTGTTGCCCCGACTTCAACCACTTGTTCTGTAATCTCTAGAGGCTTAATGGGTAAGGGCACCTCAAAAGCATCCTGCCCGGTGCCTGTAGCAGTTGTAAACTTCACAATCGCTTCCCCCGGTTCAGTTGCAACCAGCGGGAAACGGTACGCCTGGGTGCCAGAAGTCAGATCGGTCTGGAGCGACTTCTGTTGACTGGTTTGATTGTTCTCCTCAAATTGAATGGAACCCTTCACTTCCCCCAGAACGCTCAGATTGCCGCTCTGGTTCGTAGCATTCGTCACCGAGAGTCCAGCTTGAATCCGATCGCCGGGACGGGCAAACTGGGGCAACACTGGATTCGTCAGCAGGGGTTGGGTGGTCAGGAACGTGGTATCCCCGCGTCCAAACCGGAGATCCTCCGTTGCTGCCACTGCCATCACCCGCCAGGTCGTCAGGTCATCAGGTACTTTGAAGCGCACCTGAGCCTGTCCCTTCTCATCTGTCATGACTGAACCCTGGTAGAAGGCCAGTGGACGAAAATCCTTACGGGTCCGGGTATTGGCGGCCCCTGCCGATCGTCCACCACCATAGCCCCAACCTTTTTGCAAAGGAGAGGCGATCGGTTCCAGAACAACATCGGGACGGTTATCTGCAAAGCGGGTGCTAATGGACTGCTCCGCGTACACGGTTTCTACCAAGTCAGGCAGACGATAGCCGCTCAGTTGCAGAATCGCTTCATTTACTGCCATCACTGTCAATTGTCCCTTGACGGGTTGTCCCTGGAGATCCTGAAGGGTCAGGGAAACAGTTTGTTCAGCCCCCGGAGCGAGTTCTGTTTGCCCTGGCTGAATTTGCACCTGGAGGTATTCATTCTTCAAATCAGTCTTGAAGGGAGCAAAGCCCACCTTCACCAGTTCATCAAGGCTACCCGGCTCCACCTGGGATAGGGGTTGGCCCCGACGCACCAACACCGCTTCCACTGCGGCATTCGGCAACATCTCTGGTGTGACTGTAAATTGTACCTGGGGTGCCCCTCCCTTCACGGGAATTACCTGTTGGTAAAGGGTGTTATTGCGAATGACAGCAAAATAGAGTTCTGCTTCAGGATAGGGAGACTGAATCAGGGCGATCGCCGTATCACCTACCTGATAAGATTCCCGGTCCAGTTTGACTTCCAATCGATTATTGCGATAGCGATCGCCCCAACTTGCCAGATCATTGCCCGTCACCCACAGTTGGGTATCGGTTGCAGTGGCCTCAGTGCGGCGATCGGCAAAATTGGCTCGAATGCGATAGGAACCCGAAGTGGAAGGAGTCAGAGAGACGGTTTGGGGACCAGTGCCTGATCGCGTCTCTGCGGTGCCTACAGTCTTGTACTCGACCTGATTTTGGGCATTCATGCTGCCCTCCACCACACGGGTGACGCTACTGTATTTCATCTCCTGTAGCTCCAACCGCACCGTTTGGCCTTCAAGCACCTTCCCAGTTGGGTCCGTCACAACGACTTCCACCGAAAAAGGCTTCCCGGCCTCAGCGACAAAATCGCTTTTCAAGCCAATCAGGCGATCGGCGGGTAGGGCCGTGAACATCTGCGTGTCTGCAACTGACAGGTTTGAGACATCTGACACCTCCGCATCCACGCGGTAGGTCATGGGGTAGGGGATGTCGTCACCGACCGTTACCGTCTGGCTGCTCTGTCCCTCTTTGCTCAGGGTTTGGTTTTCCTCCAGCACATCCCCCGACACACTGGGGCGATCCTCCGGCCAGAACCACTGACGACCAAAGGAAAAGGTTTCCCACCCCTTCGGCACAAAATCGATCGCTTCACGAGTAACGTAGTATTTCACCTTGCCCCCCTCAACGGGAGGACCAAACAGATAATTACTCTGGGTTTTCGCTTCCACCTTTTGATTCGGAGTCGCGACAGTCTGATTTAAGTTGAGATCCACTTTAAAGTTGGGGGGCTTAAACTCTGCCACCCGAAACTCTCCCGTGATTGTGTTGCCGTTGGTACCCTTCGCTTCTACTGAATAGTATCCAAGGGGTTGGGTTGCTTTCAGGGGCACTTCCAGGGAGAAGGTGCCAAACTCGTTGGTCGTCTGGCTCCCCAAGTCGATCGCTGCCCCATTGGGTTGGCGTAACGTCACCTGATAGCGGGCGTTCTTGTCTTGCTGGAGGCGATCGTTTTGTAAGAAGTAAGCGGCTCCGGTCAACCAGGCTGTTTCTCCGGATTGATAGAGTTGGCGATCGGAAAAGATCGTGCCTCTGGATTGGGGCTTGCCATCCTGCCAATCTGCATAGATGCCAAACCCATAAGCACCACTATAGGACTGGGACCGAGCAAAGGCCCAATCTTTGTTTTCTCTGGCAATGACCAGTAACTCCGGTGCTGCTGAAAAGCTGTTTGTCCCTCCCTGTTCTCGAATGCACTGGGATAGAGATGCTTGGTTGAGAACCAAAGTACCCGTTGCATCAGTTCTACCTGTGGCACAGGGGGTAGGGATGGGGCGATCGGTTTGTTGTAGCCGAGATTTATAGATGTCGATCGCCGCATTCGCAACTGCTGACCCATCCTCCAGGTGATGCACCCGCACCAGACCCGAATCAGGGAACCACTGGCTGAAGACTCCCAAATTGGTCAACTGCACCATCCCATAGATCGCAGGTTCCCGCCATTGCTGTTTGTTGTTCTCCCGATAGGAATTGGCACGGGCCTTAACGCCGTAAGCCAGCATTCCGGTATCGCCCCCCAGCTTTTCCTTTAGCGGAACTGTCAGAGTAAAAGCCTGATTTTTCTTAGAACCAGAAATGCGGTAGGACTGCCACCCTCTAGAAGCGGATAGCAACCCAGTCTCATTTTCTTGCGGAAAGGCAGCCTCATGGTAGACCAGATCAGTCGGTTGCAGCACCCGATAGGTAGCCTGGTACTGGTTATCAGGCAAGTTGAGGGAAGAAATGTTGAGTTCTAAATCCTTTCCAGCCGGAAAGATATTGAAACCGCTTGGTGCCCAAAAATCGGGTGCTGCGTCCCCTGTTTCGTACTTAACGGAGGTCGTTTTTCCCAGGGTTTGTCCAAATTCGTCCTTTAGATTGCCATCAATTGTCACGGTATAGGTCGTAACGGGTTCCAAAGCCCACGGATTCAAGTCGATCCCTTCCCCTTCGTAAACCCTCACTAACGGGGGATAGTCCTTCGGGTTAGGGCTGACTTTGACATGCTCGATCGCCGATTCCAGGGGAATTGCATTATTAAACTTTAGACGAGCGCTTCCTTTCGTGAATCGACCATAGGTGCCCCCTGCATCGGGTAGCCCAATGAAGCTCAGTCCCGTAAATTCAAGCGGCGAGTAGGTTGTAATCCGAGTCGTGATGGGAGATTCCGTTGGTAGATTGCCCCGTTCAGGCCGCAGCCCAGGGGAAATTTCGACACGGTACTGAGTACCCTTCTCTAACTTCTTGGCAGGATTAAGCGTATAGGTCCAGGTTTGGTCGGGATTGAATTCCTGGGTTGCGGGATCTTCCGCCTTTGGTTTTTCCGGTTGACTGACCTTGAGCGCGATCGTATCCTTCCCATTCTTCAAGGGAATGAGACGGGCATGTTCCTCCAAGGATTTCACATCAAGGGCCACATTCGCCGTTGCCTCGAATTTAGGTTCCAGACCGATCGGCTTTTGTTGGGATTGATCCGTTCCTTGCCCTGGCAGATTTGTCACCTCAATTCGAGGGGTATTAAAGGTCCATACCAGATCTTCCGTCAGGCGATGGTTTTTCAAATCCCCCAGTCCTGATTTGAGCGTCACCCGAAAGCGGGTCGCCTTGGTGAACAGTTCTTCTGACTGGAAGCCCACCATGCGGGGCGTGAGGAACCGAAATTGTCCGGCGATCGGTGGAATAATTTCAAATTTTTTCAGCAAATCCTGCTGGTTCGGGTTGTCCAGACTTTCAACCGGGATCAATGGCTCTTTAAACCGAATTCGCACCTGGGCTAAAGGTTCCGCCTGCCCCAGAGGACTGATCTGCTCAATCCAATCCGGTAACTTGGGATTGGGTAATGCCTCTACTCCCGGAAACGGAGCAGGTCCAGAAATTCTGGCAATGCCGCCACAGGCAACAATTCCAAAAACCAATGTTAGAACCAGGAAAAACCTTAACCCCCGTCCCATCCGACCCTTGAGCCTCATGACCATTCCCCACACCTATCGCAATCGACTAATACAGTTCCTACACCTGGAGGTTGGGGAGTTGCAGGGTTATCAATAATTCTTTACTGGTGGGGATGCCAAAGGTTTTTCCAGTGAAAAAGAAATACCTGAAAACAACACTCAGAAACTCATCCAAAGAAGGTCATCAAAGAACGAATGCGTCAATGATGACTGGCTCTCTGGGAGGGTTGCTTCCAGGCTTTAGCTATCAAGATAGGTATAAATTTAGTACAAAAATACTTAAAATGGAAGGTTCTTAGAATGTTTTTAGATTTTCGATCGCATGAATAGCTCTAACCGCTCCATTCCCCGTTGAATCGTTGTCATATCCGTTGCATAGGACAGGCGAATGTGATCATCTGCCCCGAACGCAATGCCCGGAATGACCGCAACCTTCTGGGCTTCTAAGAGGGCATCACAGAAATCCAGGGAGGCCAATCCTGTTTTTGCAATATTGACAAACATGTAAAAAGCTCCATCGGGCTTTGGGCAAGCCAGTCCGGGAATTGCATTCAAGCTCTCAAACATTACCTGTCGCCGTTCAGCAAAGGCCAATCGCATTTCTTCAACACAGTCCTGAGGAGATTCCAAAGCTGCGAGTGCTCCGTATTGGGCGAAGGTACAGACATTGGAGGTACTGTGCCCCTGAATGATGGTTGCAGCCTTGATGATAGGGGTTGGTCCGGCAAGATAGCCGACGCGCCAGCCCGTCATCGAGTAGGCTTTGGCGAATCCACTGCTGATAATGGTGCGATCGAAAATCTCCGGTCCCACCGCACCGATACTCAGATGTTCAGCCCCGTCATAGAGAATCTTGCTATAGATCTCGTCAGAAACCACAATGAGATCCAGTTCCACAATGACTTTTGCCAGTGCCCGAATCTCATCCGGTGTGTAGACCATCCCCGTTGGGTTAGAGGGAGAGTTCAGGACAAACAGGCGGGTTTTCGGCGTAACCGACTGCTTCAGGAGTTCCGGCGTAATTTTGTAGCCACTGGAAGCATCCGTCTTCACAATGACGGGAACTCCCTCTGCCAGCTTGACCATTTCTGGGTAGCTGACCCAGTAGGGAGCGGGGATAATCACTTCATCTCCCGGATTAATCAAAGCCAGCATCAAATCGTACAGAGAATGCTTGCCACCATTCGTGACAATAATGTTCTCAGCCGCATAGTTCAAGTGATAGCTGCTGGTGAGATGCTGGGCGATCGCCGCCCGCAGTCGAGGTTCCCCTGCCGCTGGGCCGTACCGCGTCTTGCCGTCATCCAGTGCTTGCTTTGCCGCCGCCACAACATGGGCCGGAGTCGGAAAATCCGGCTCCCCAGCACTGAAACTACAAATATCCACTCCCTCGGCTTTCATCGCCTTGGCTTTAGCATCGATTGCCAGGGTCAAGGAGGGAGTCAGGTGGCTGACACGGACGGCGGGCTTCATGGGATTCAGGTAACGAGTTGGACAGGCAGTGGCATTTGTTGCACTGTAGAGGGATTTTAACGTGAAACACCAACCTCAAAACCCAAAACTCGAAACTCATCAAGCGATCGTGACATCGGGAGAAAGATAGACATCCTGGATCGCATGAAACAGTTTCACCCCTTCCTCAAAAGGCCGCTGAAAGGCTTTGCGGCCTGAAATCAGCCCCATTCCTCCGGCTCGCTTGTTAATGACTGCGGTTCGTACCACCTCTGCAAAGTCGTTCTTCCCAGAAGCACCGCCGGAATTGATCAAGCCCGCCCGCCCTGCGTAACAATTGAGAACCTGATACCGAGTCAAATCAATCGGATGGTCAGTCGTGAGGTCTGAATACACCTTGGAATGGGTTTTGCCGTAGCTTTCTCCTGTTGTCTGAGCGACCGCTGTATAGCCTCCGTTACATTCCGGCAGCTTTTGCTTGATAATGTCAGCGGCGATCGTCACTCCCAAATGATTTGCCTGTCCCGTTAAGTCCGCTGAGACGTGGTAATCCTTGTCTGACTTGAATGCCGGATTACGTAGATAGCACCACAGAATGGTTGCCATCCCGTATTCGTGGGCCAGGGCAAATGCCTGACTGACCTCCTGAAGTTGACGAGTGGATTCTTCGGAACCAAAGTAAATTGTGGCTCCTACGGCAACCGCTCCCAGGTTCCAGGCTTGCTCAATAGAGGCAAACATCACCTGATCGTACTGGTTGGGATAGCTCAGGAGTTCATTGTGGTTCAGTTTGAGGATAAAGGGAATGCGGTGGGCATACTTGCGGCTGAGGCTTCCCAGCACCCCTAACGTTGTGGCAACGGCATTACATCCAGCCGCGATCGCCAGTTTGATAATATTCTCACCATCAAAATAAATCGGGTTCGGGGCAAAGGAAGCCCCTGCCGAATGCTCAATGCCTTGATCAACGGGCAAAATTGATAAATAGCCTGTGTTGGCTAATCGTCCTGTAGAGTAAAGTTGCTGGAGACTCCGCAATACCTGGGGAGAGCGATCGGTTTGGGTAAAGATGCGGTCTACCCAGTCTGGTCCCGGCAGGTGAAGCAGGTCTCTGGAAACCTTGGCCTGGTAGGTCAGTAAAGCTTCGGCTTCTTCACCAAGCCAGGATTCGATCGACTGAGGGCCTGCAAGAGTGGCTGTCATGGCTATTTCCTCCAGGAGATGAACATGGTAAACCATTTCCAATGGCTCCAGTGTGCCACACCCGATTCATCCCTTGCTCATCCTAAAGCATGTGTTCTGCCCCGCTCATTCGTGCTGCTCTAGTAACAATCGCTACTCTCGACTTTAACAGCCTGGTGCAGTTCTATCGCCAGTTGCTTCAGCAAGACCCGTCCCCCTGGCAACCCGATCGCTACGCCGAATTTTCCCTTCCCGGCCTCACGCTGGGCCTCTTCAAACCGAAACCAGAGCATGAAGCAGAGTTTCACCAGCAAAGCCACACAGCCTTAAGTCTTTGTTTTCAAGTGGCAGATTTATCAGCAACGATCGCCCACCTGACCCATCTGGGCTACCCTCCGGTGGGATCAGTAACGATCGCCCCTCATGGTCGCGAAATTTATGCCTCCGATCCAATGGGCAATCGGTTAATTCTCTGGGAACCCAGTCATCCATCCCCTCCGTAGAGACGCAAAATTTCGTGTTTCCAGGTCTTCCCAAAGTCATAGAACCTTGATTTTCCTCTGATCCAAATCATAAGACTTGCGCTAGAGGAAGCCATTGACTCCAGCCCCTAACCTGAAAACGGACTGATAGAAACGTCCAAAGTTAAAGGAGTCTTTGATGAAAAAAATAGTGAATTTCTTTAAGCAATTGCGTCTGTCCAAAGTTCTGACAGCCTTACTGGTTGGTATTTTGTTACTTACTAATGTGGCTTGCAGTGCAAGTGATGTCCGTAACGCAGCAACGGATAATCTCCCAGTACAGGTAGGGGGCAATAACAACCCCTATAAGGGTGGCGGAAGTGACACAGTAAATCATCGCATGGGTGATCCTAAGCTGAATGTGGAAAACAAGCGGGCTGCTCTGCCTGAAGGGACACTCCTTGCGACTAACCCTGCACGGGTTGATTCTGATGAAATGCTCTATCCCGCTGAAGGTGCTCCCAAGAGCAAAAAGCCAACCTTGGGAACTCGTGAACAAGAAACTTTGGCGAAAGAAATCGACCAATTTCCTAAGAAGCCCCAGCCCGTTGTCGATCGTAATGATCCCAACACCCGAATTCTGGAAAAGGTGGGCGAGAACTTTAAGCAATCTTCCGGCTTCCTGAAGGACAAGACCGACGAAGCCTTCCACCGTCCTGAAATGCAGGCGAATCCTGCTACGGACCCTATGAACAAATAGGGGTTACAAGCCAATCAGTTCTTATATCCACAGTTTCACAAGATCATGGGAGATTTTTTATGAAAAGCGTTGTTTCTTTTTTCAAGAAGATTCGCCTGAATCAGGTGTTTAGTGTTCTCCTGGCAGGATTTTTGTTTATTGGGATGGTTGGCTGCAATGGTGCGGCTCAGGCCACCATGCCTTCGGGTAGCACGGGTGAACCCGGTAATTCCGGACAAGGGATTCCCGGCAAGCGGTATCAGAAGTATGAAGGTGGGATGAATGGTTACAATGATGTCGATCCCCGTCGTCAAGAGACTGGATCTGCGGTGAATAAGGCAAAAGCCCTGCGAGATAATGCTGAACGCAATGTCATCGATATGGATGATGACCTGGGCAGCAACACCAAGCGAATTCTTGACAAGAAGGGCGAGAATCTGGATCAGATCGGAGATAACCTGAAGGGCAATGCCAAATCCTTCGGCGAAAAGGTCGATCGCGCGGCTCAGGATGCTCAAGAAGCGGGCGATCGCTTCAAGTCTATCGGTCGGGAAAATGACTTGGGCGACATCGGCACCAAAGGGGTTAGCGATCGGGGCATCTCTCGCGGCACCCAAAAGGCAGCCGATAACATCCAGGCCAATACCAAGGCAGCAGGTCAAGATTTGGTAGATGATGTCAAATCAACAGCCCGTAAGGTCCAAAATCGGGCCGACAACTTGGTAGAAGGGGCAAAACGAGCGATTGACTAATTTCTGATCTAGAAATCCCATCTCTCCTAAGAGCATTGCAGGGTCTTGCAGTGCTCTTATTGTTTGGAAATTTGGTGGGAAATTCGGACAATTCAACGTCGCCCATGAGCGAATTCAATGGGAGTTCGGTTTCCTCAATCGTTATCCCAAATCACGTTACTTATTGCTCTCATACCAGTGTTGGAGAGCCATCTGATGCACATCTCGCCAGGGAATGTGATGCGTCCGCGCAATCTGGGCACAGTCTTCGTATTCAGGCTGAACATTCCGAATCGCCCGATCGCCGTTCTTCCCTTCCCATGCCACTTTCACCCGGATTGGTCCATACTCCGTCTCAATGGATTTGATCTCCCGTTCCAGAATGGTACGCTGTTGCTCAAAATGTCGGATGCCCAAGGTACTCGTTTCTTGAAAAATCAATTGTTCGCAAGCCGATCGCTTCTCTGGATGGCAAATCACCGTCAGCAGCACTCCGGGTCGTGATTTTTTCATCCCGATCGGCTGGGTGAAAACATCCACCGCTCCCACTGCAAACAGCGCATCGTATAAGTAACCGATCGCTTGAGGATTTAGATCGTCGATCTGGGTCTCCAAAACAGCAATCGTTTCTTGTAGAGCGTGAGGAGAGGGGGGGATAGGGAGATGAGGAGAGTGAACGTGAGCGTTCTCCACCTCTTGCCCTCTGCCCTCTGCCCTCTGCCCTCTGCCTTCCCCTTCGCCCAACCACAAGCGCAAAACATTAGGAATCTCCAAATTCCGCGATCCTGCGCCTAAGCCCACTCGTTGCAGGGTCATGGGGGGAGGCGGACCAAAACGGGTTGCCAGGGTCGTAACGATCGCCGCCCCCGTTGGTGTCACCAGTTCCCGATCGATCCCATTGTGATAGATAGGAATCTGGCGCATTTCCCACAACTTCAGAACCGCTGGAGCCGGAACGGGAAGACGACCGTGAGCCGCCCGAATCGTCCCTCCGCCCGTGGGCAAAGCAGAACAGTGGAGTTCATCAATGCCGAGCCAGTCAATGCCTAAACAGGTGCCGACAATATCCACGATCGCATCCATCGCCCCGACTTCATGAAAATGCACCTGCTCCGGGGGAATGCCATGTACAGCCCCTTCTGCCACTGCCAGGGTACGAAATACCGCCAGACTCCAAGCTTCGGCACGAGTTGGCAACCCTGCCCCTAAAATCATGCGTTCAATCTCCGACAGATGGCGATGGGAATTGTGGGAATGGGGTTCAGAGTGGGTATGAGAGTGAGAATGGGGAGTCGGTAAGTCTTCTGCCGGATGACCTTCTCCAAGATTTGTATGAGTATGGAAGGTGTGGTGGGGATCAGTCCCTTCTTCGGTTGGAAGCGGATTGGGATCTTTTAGCAAGGTAACGTGGATTTTGACAGCTTGCTGCCCGTTTTTCTGCACTCGCTCCTGTGTGAGTTGATACTCCTCTGCGATCGACAAACGATTCAGTTGTTCAACCAAATACTCCAGGGGGACTCCGGCATCGACCAAAGCTCCCAGGCACATATCCCCTGCAATCCCTGTGGGACAATCTAAATACGCAAATTTCTTCATGACAGCGATTGAAGGCGATTGAAATAGCTTGCATGAAATGGGTCACAGAAGGCAGTGCATTGAGACTTGAGCGGAACAGTCCACTCTGAGTTCTTCAGCAATTCTGCTCAATCGCAAGACCCAATAATATCAACCAGTAATATCAACCAGTAATATCAAAAGGCTATCCATCCTGAACCTGACTCCTATGGCTAAGATCTACACGGTTCATCCTGAAACGCCCCAGACACGCATCATAGACCAAATTAAAGACGCATTGCGACAGGGAGCGGTGATGCTGTACCCAACGGATACTGTGTACGCGATCGGGTGCGATTTGCAGTCAAAATCAGCGATCGAACGGGTCCGTCAGTTGAAACAGATGTCTAACGATAAACCGTTGACGTTCCTCTGTCCGTCCCTCTCAAATATTGCTCACTATGCGGTGGTCAGTGATAACGCTTACCGCATCATGAAACGTCTGATTCCTGGTCCCTATACTTTTCTGCTCCCAGCTACCAAACTGGTTCCTAAATTAGTCATGAATCCCAAGCGCAGAAGTACAGGGATTCGGGTGCCAGATCAGCAAGTTTGCCAAGCGTTACTCAAAGCGCTGGACAATCCCATTATCTCAACTTCAGCCCACCTGCCCGGAGATGAGGACAATCCGGTTGATCCGGAGGCCCGGGTCGATCGCTTTGAGTTATTCGATCGGCTCGATCGGGTTGTCGATGTGATCATTGATGACGATTCCAGCCTGAGTAATCAGGTGTCCACCATTCTCGATCTCACGACAAACGACCCCGTTGTTGTCCGTCGCGGTTCAGGCTGGGATGCGATTCATAACTGGGATCTGGAATTTGCGGAAGAAGCCCACTAACCGCTACTGCCCTGCCCCCTATCTGCCCAGCCACTCCAGGGGCAAAACCCTGCATCCTGACAAAGCGGCACTGTTGAATAATGATCTTTGCAGAAACAGGTTGGTCATCGGTACGATCAGTCCTACGCGAACCAATTTCTGAACTGTCCACTCAACACCCTCGGCTGGAACTCTTTTCTCCGTAGAAAGCGTCACTGCTTTTACAGGCAATTCAATAAGTGCCATACTCTTTCCAAAGCTTAGCCGTAGTTCCTAGCGATCAGGCTGTAGCCCCTTGCAGAAATCAGTGCTCTACCCTTATAACCGCTATGAATCCTGAATCTGTCAACTTTTCTGGTGGCTCCGGTCCCGGCCCTCAAGCTCAATCAGGGATGCGGCCCAGATCCGCCCAGTCCAGCCCGTTCCCCCCGTCCGATCGGGAACCAGGACTGGAAGCGTCCGCTGATGCACTGGCACAAGGAGTATCCAATCATACAACCGAATCTTTGGTGGATCTGGAAACGCTCAAGGGTCTCTTACTGGAAGAACTGAAAGCGGAACTGAAACAGTCTGTGACTGCCGCCCAATCGGTGATCAACCGAATGGCCCTGGAAGTGGAACGCATTTGCCAGAAGAGCGATCGTATCCAAACCTCTGGTCAAATCCAGACCTGGCAACTGGCTCTGGCTCGCCATCGTCTGCAAAAGTGCGTTGCCTACTACCGTCTGGGTTCCCGGCAGGGACGGGTGGATTTGCATAGCACCCTGAGCGCGATTGTCTATCGGTATGTTGCCCCCAGCCGCTCACAATTAGGATTTCAAGCTCGTTACACCCTGATTGAGGATTTTCTGCAAGGGTTTTATGTGGAATCGTTGAAGGCGTTCCGGCGAGAAAACCAACTCCCTGCCGAGTACAGCCCCCGTAGCCGCCTGGAATTAGCGGAATACATGGCATTTACAGAGCAGTATGCGAAACGGCGCATTTCCCTCCCAGGACGGCAGGGCCAGCAACTCATTGTGCTACGTGCCCAGGGATTTGCCAATCGACAACCGCCCGAATTGGCTCTGGATATTGAGATGGCGGTGGAATCCGGCAAAACGGAGGAGGCAGAAGCCCACAGCCGATCGGCAGCGATGCAACAGGTCCGGGAACGGATGACAACAGAGGTCGTTGATCCGGCAGAGTCAGTTCTGCGCGATCGGGTGATCCATCAACTCGCGAAGTATTTGGAGGAGCAGGACCAGCAGGATTGCATCGACTATCTCGTTCTCAAATTGCAAGATCTGTCGGCTCCGGAGATTGACCAAATCCTGGAACTGTCTCCCCGGCAGCGGGACTATCTGCAACAACGGTTTAAGTACCATGTAGAAAAGTTTGCCCGATCGCAGGAGTGGAAACTGGTCCATCAATGGCTAGGGGCAGATCTGGACCAAAACCTGGGACTCTCCTCCCAACAATGGGATGCGTTCACCGACCAACTCTCAGCGGAACAACAACAGTTGCTCCAGATGAAACGCAGTCAGGCGAGTGATCAGACGATCGCCCAAACCCTGAGATGCACGCCCAAACAGGTACAACGCCGCTGGCAACAGATGCTGGATATAGCTTGGCAAACCCGCAACAGCAGCTCACCGAAGTAATCCAAAGCCCAACGGCAACCCGCTAATAAAGACGCGAAATTCCGCGTCTTTATCCATGTCTTTACCCATTGCCGTTTTCGGGAACCTCGAATTTGTAGCCCACACCCCGCACTGTTTGGATCAAGGCAGGTTGGGTGACATCAATTTCAATCTTTTTGCGAATTTGTCCAATATGGACATCCACCACCCGCTGATCCCCGACATACTCATAATCCCACACCTGTTGAATTAACTCAGCCCGCCGCCAGACGCGACCGGGATGACTGGCGAGAAAGTGTAAGAGATCAAACTCCAAGGCTGTGAGGGGAACCAGTTGGTTATTTAAGGTCACTTCTCGCCGCACTGGATCAATCACTAATCGTTCAAAGATCAGGCTTTGTTGTTCCGCAGGCTTCACATCGCGAACACGCCGGAGCAGGGCTTCGACCCGCACCCCCAGTTCTCCTAAACTGAAGGGCTTTGTAATGTAGTCATCAGCACCCTGGGTAAACCCTCGAATTTTATCAGCCTCATCGGTTCGGCTGGTTAACATGAGAACAAATACATTGGTCCGACCCTGCATCTCCTGACAAAGGTTGTAACCATTCGCATCCGGCAAGTTCACATCCAAAATCACCAAATCTGGGTTGAACTGCTCAAAAAGCATCATCGCCGTCTTTCCGTCTTCAGCAGACTCCATCTGGTAATTCTGCTTGCCGAGAAAACGATGAATCAGGTTGCGAATTGCAGGGTCATCATCAACTACAAGGATCTTCGCTGGGGCCATGACCATCACGTCGGGGTAAAAGGTTAATCAAGAAAAATTGGGTACAGAGTTGGGAAATCTACGAGGGTCTACACAACGATTCGCCATACTTGATGCTGCACCCAGTACCCGAGGTGTCTATCACAGGGAGCATGAATCAGCAACACCAATGCCGTAAAATCAAACTTCATAAGGTATCTAGTTAATTATCTGTAGTTCGTAGTCTACTGACAACTGCATCAGGTATATCACTGGATTACTGATTGAAGCCAGTGTAGAAAATATTCAGCATTTCCCTGTCATTTCATTTGTCGTCCATACACTTCTACATAAAAGCTTCTACCAACCAGATTCATTTCAGGGATAGCTTCCTTTGTTTTATAAAGTCTTAATTTTTACAAGAATCCCATCATTTACTAAAAACAACCATCAAGTATATCAATCAGAAAAATCTTTACCAGAAAACCTTTTTGACGGTTAAACTGGTCCCTAGTAGTAAATACAGTTAGGCTGAAGCGGGGGTTGTGGAGGTTATAGATGATTGAGCAAAATCCCTACGATCGGCTGGGGGTGTCTGAAGATTCATCCTTTGATGAGATTCAGGATGCTCGAAATCGCCTAATGCAACAGTATAACGGCGATCGAAAGCAACAGGAGCTAATCGAGATCGCCTATGATTCCATCCTCATGGACCGCCTTCGCCTGCGGCGAGAGGGTCGCATCAAGGTGCCCGATTTGATTCGTTTTCCTGAAAAGGCGGTGTCGCCTCCTCCCAGTTCTCCGGCCCCGTCTGCCACATCCCCTGCATGGCTTCAGCAATTTCTTGATACGCCCGGTCGTTCAGAATTGCTCTGGTCCGGGGGCATCTTTGGAGGGTTGGCTGCCCTCAGTTTTCTGGTGAGTTCCCCCGATGGAACTCTGCTCCAGGTCACTCTCGCCCTTGGAATCGGGGCAACCTTATATTTCTTAAACCGCAAGGAACGGAAATTTGGTCGTTCCCTGCTGCTTACGCTGGGTGGTTTGGTGGTCGGCCTGGTGTTAGGAGGAGTTCTCGCCTCCTTTGTTCCAGCCTATGTCATTCCAGACGAGACTTTCGCAACGTTGGTGACTTTGTTGATTCTTTGGATAATTAGCGGTTTTCTCCGTTAGCGATCGTTGGCAGTTCAGGTTCCGCTCTTTAAAGAGTGCCCCGTTGTCTTTGTTCCCGCTCAATGGCTTCGAAGAGGGCACGAAAATTGCCTTCTCCGAAGCCATTGGCCTGTTTAACTTGCTGATCCAGAGCGATCGCTTGCCGCTCAATAAGCTCGAAGAAAAAAGTTGGCTCTCGGAAGATCGGTTGGGTAAATGTCTGGAAAAGAACGGCTGGATAGGATTCAGGTTGCCAATCCACTAAAATTTGCTGAGCGGCGATCGCCTGTTGCTTCTCTTCACTAAGCGGAAAACCTGGGCGTTTTCGCAATTCTGTATAGTAGGTCATGGGGACGGACAACAGGCAAACACCCCACTGCCGTAGCAGATTGACAGTCTTGACGAGATCGGGAGTTTGGAGGGCAATGTGTTGAACGCCCGGACCTCCATTGAGATTCAAAAACTCCTGGATTTGGGAGGTGGGGGAAGTGGGTTCGTTAATCGGAATTTGGACAGAACTCCCTGGATACTCCATCACCTGACTATGAAGTCCTGACCAGGCCGTTTGAATGTCAAAAGTTTGTCCCGGCCGAAACCCCAATATTTCTTGATACCACTGGGTTGCTGCTTTCAACTGCCCTGCCTCTACATTCAAGACAACATGATCCAATCGGGTTAGGAATGAAGAGACATCCAACGATCGCTCCTGTGTCCCAAGAGCAGAGGGGTTAGGAGTGAGCCGCATTCCAGGGGTATAGGTGGGTGGCAGAAGGGAAGTCTCACCCGTTCGTTCAATTAAGGTGTGTCTCAAAGAACCCCAGGCAGATAAACAACTCCAGGCCAGATTCCCCTCTGCCTGATGATCCCACTGTAAGGGAGTTATCAAAGTGGGGGCCAGTTTTGTGGCATGGTCTACAAGGTCCGCCAAGTTATCGACCGCTAATGCAACATCCACGACACCAGGGGGGTGTTTTGCAAGAAACTGAGCGACTGGACTGTAGGCCGTTAATGGGGAAGAAAGAACAAAAATGATGTCTCCCTGACACACCACTTCAAGACGAGTATGGTGATTCAACCCCCCAAAAAGGGCTTGAAATCCCAACTTTTCTCGAAACCAATCCCGTGTGCCTACCGCATCTTCTACATAAAAATGCACATGGTCAATCTTCATAACTCCTCAACCCATCCCCGATCGATGTCCTTCAAGCCCTTCCCGTTCCCCTTTCATTCCCTCGACAGAATATTATCTAGTAGAAGAGTAAGGGAGGACTCCACCAGAAGGTTGATATGTACTACATCAAGGATAGAAAAGCCACCACTTTATTTTTCTTTACATTATCCCGATTCTGGTGAATCGAGGTCTAACCAAGCTAGAAAAGATTTTCTTGAGTGTGCATATCTAGTGTCTGAAGGTTGCACGAAAAGCTGACAGTGATACAGTAGTAAGCATCAAAAGTAAGCATCCCCTTGTCACTACGCTGTCAATTCACCAAACGCCAAGCATTGAATAAATATCGTGAGTTCTCTAGAGCCGTATCAGGTTGAACAAATTAAAGAGATTGGCGCGAGTCTCCAAGAGCGACGGCAGGAGAAAGGCTTGACCCTGGATGAAATCAAGGTTAAGACTTACATTCCTCTCAGAATTTTGCAGGCTTTGGAACAGGCCCAGGTTCATGAATTGCCAGAACCTGTCTTTATTCAGGGTCTCATCCGTCGCTATGCGGACGTATTAGGGTTAGATGGGAAATCCCTGTCCCAGGCTTTTTCAGTTCCCTCTAGCTTCACCCCTCCCAGTCTAGAGTTATCGAGTCCGCGATCCGCCGCCAACCGGAGCCTGAAACTGAATTTACCCCGATTCGAGTTTCAGAACCCCCTGATTTGGATAGTGCCAGGAGCGTTGGCACTTTCCCTCATTGGAATTGCCCTTTTGCCTAATATTCGCGCCAGTCTCGCCCGCTTAGGAAACCGTCCTGCTCGAACCGCTTCTCAGGCAGTTCCATCTCCAACGGTTCCTCGTCCAGGCCCTGACTCTGCGCCGATCGCCAAAGCCGATTCAGAAGTCCGAGTTCAGATTAAGCTGACGAGTGATTCTTGGATGGATATTCGAGTTGATGGGAAGAAAACCTTTGAAGGTGTTTTACCAGAAGGCTCAGAGCGGACCTGGACTGCCAAAGAAAGGGTTGCAATGGAAGTGGGCAATGCAGGAGCCGTAATGGTTTCAGTAAATGGGAAAACGCCTAAGAAGTTGGGCAATTCTGGGGAGGTTCGTCGGGTAAGTTTTAAGCCTGAGAGATTGAATCCTTCAAAGCTATAAGTCGCTACACGATACTTTTAGGTCGTGGCGACTGTCTGACTTGTGTATTTGGCATGATAGCCATTGATAGGATATTGATCAACATGGCGGACGAGACTCACAGGAGCAGTCACCCGACAGGAGAAAAATTCTACCGCTGCCCTGCCATCCGGCAGAATTAGAACTTTGGGAGAAAGATCCTTCGGAAGTTCCCCCTGCCATTTCCACTGCACCTGAGTAGGAATGCTACTGATTAACCGATGGTGTATCCAGTTGCATTGTTTGCCCAATGTGCCAAATTCCTGAAATTCCCGATAGAGCAGGGATGCAATCATAAAGGACGGATAGGAACGATCGCCTTCCACCACATCCATCAAGCTCGGTGGTGCCCCCTCTGGACGGGGAACGCGATCGCGGCTCGTCCCCACCAACGCTTCCTCTAGCTGGGCTGTGGTGCTCAAAGCCTCTGGAACGGCATAGGTGATGCCCATACCACCCTCTGGAACCCGATACAGGTAAGTAATGAGGCGAAAATCGGGTTTCAAATTCAGCCCAGGTAACTTGTTAAATAGGGCACCAGGATTGGTCACACTAATAAACCAACGCCCTTCCGTATTGGGGGCCGGGATCGCTTCTTCCGGCGGACTGGCAAATTTGAATAGATCCCCTAGCGCATCTAAAGAGTCCGGCTCTGGAATGTCTTCATCCTTTTCCAGCGTAGTTCGTAATTCTGGATGGTTTTCTGAGTCCGGTAATACTAAAGAATCCTTAATCAACTGCCTGATTTTTTGAAGTGCTTCAAGGGGAATTTTTTTTACAGACATGGGAAAGGTACGGGAGAGCTAGGGTAACGGGAATAGAAAGGCGAGTGAAGCTGAACAAGAGAGATAGACCAATGCATTCACTCTTTACAATAGAGAAATTGAAGAATGGAATCCTGAATAAGATGAGGAGAATTTCTTCACCCGTAGGAACCATGACATTCAGTAAATCTTTGGCGATTAAATTTTTGGCTTGAGTATCTGGCTTCAATCACTTGTTTGATTCATGGGCTTATGCACAGGTAGCGGATGAATGATCATTATTTATTCATGATGGCTTATATCAATAATTCTCATATCAATAATTACTCATCTTTACAGGGATACCAGTGGGTGGATGGTGTTTGTATCTTTTAGCTTCTATTTCGTAAGCAGCTTAGAATGAGAGATTCACAAGGCATTTCAATGAAGCTACAGAGTTTGTTAGTGTCTCCAAACGTAACAAATTAAATCAATCTCCTTTCATAGAATCCGTGATTTCTTAATTTTCTGTTAACAGCTTATTAAAGCTCTCTTAGAGTGAAAATCACATTCACCTGAAACAATGATCGAAGGGTTTAGTCATTCTCTATCCAAAGGAGGATAACCCTGCCAATACTGCATTGGCTATCGACGCAGTGTTGAGAGAATCGAGCTTTACGGAGAACAAGACAATCATGGTGAAAGGAATCGGTATTGCACTGAATCGCTTTACGGTAGCGGGTGCGATCGCAGCGACGGTTGCTACAGTGGGCCTCTCTATCTCGGCAGTTCAATCCCAAAGTCCTAGCACCGTCAGAATTGATGGTTCTAGTACTGTTTTCCCAATTACGGAAGCGGTGGCTGAAGAATTTCAGAAGGCTCAAGGCGGCAGAACCCGCGTTACGGTTGGGGTTTCTGGGACAGGGGGCGGTTTCAAAAAATTCTGTAATGGAGAGATTGATATTTCCAATGCATCCCGCCCTATTCGAACAAGTGAAATTAATGCTTGCCGAGCAAAGGGAATTCGTTATATTGAGCTTCCAGTTGCATTTGATGCCTTAACGGTTGTTGTCAATCCCCAAAACAACTGGGCCAGCAGCCTGAAGGTCAGTGAACTCAAGAAAATGTGGGAACCCGATGCTCA
>JANRKG010000432.1:0-8814 GCA_033763635.1 Leptolyngbyaceae cyanobacterium bins.59 | reverse complement strand
CGAGGCTGACACCGAGTTTAGCGGCGCTCTCCCAACTCGTTGGCAAAATTTGGGATGCGGTCAATGATCCAATGGTGGGCGTGTTGAGCGACAAAACGGTTTCTCGGTGGGGGCGGCGCTATCCCTGGATGATTTATGGCGCAATTCCGTTTGGCCTTTTCTTTTTCTTGCAATGGATCGTGCCTTTTGATGGCACTAAAAGTTTTAATCAGTGGCCCCTCTTCTGGTACTACACCATTATTTCCATTCTCTTCAACACGCTCTTTACGGTTGTCAATTTACCCTACACCGCTCTCACAGCAGAATTGACCCAGGACTATAACGAGCGGACCAGTTTGAATAGCTTTCGGTTCCTCTTCTCAATTGGGGGAAGCATTTTATCCGTTATCGTTGCTGGGATCTTTGCTCAGGTCATTCCCAATAACAAGGCAATCCAATACCTGGCAATGGGGGGAGTCTGTGCGTTGCTGTCGATCATCCCCATTTATTTGTGTGTCTGGGGAACCCGTGCCCGTGCCGTTGCCGTTGCCGCCCAGGATGAAGACCTGGAAAAACCTGTATCCTTACCATTCATTCAACAACTAAAAATTGCCTTCAACAATCGTCCCTTTCTCATGGTGGTTGGTATCTACTTGTTTTCCTGGTTGAGTATGCAACTGACGGCGACCATCATTCCCTACTATGTGCGGGATTGGATGAAGTTGAATGACTCGCTTTCAGTCACGCTGGTAATTTTGGCAGTCCAGGGAACGGCGATGGGGATGCTGCTGGTTTGGAGTGCCGTCAGCGATCGGGTTGGGAAAAAAGCGACCTACTTTATGGGAATGGGCCTGTGGATCATTGCCCAAATCGGTCTGTTTTTTCTTCAACCCGGACAAATCGGATTGATGTATGTTCTAGCGGTCCTGGCAGGGTTTGGCGTTTCGACCGCCTATCTGATTCCCTGGTCCATGTTGCCTGACGTTGTGGAACTGGACGAATTGCGAACAGGTCAGCGGCGGGAAGGAATTTTTTATAGTTTTATGGTCTTTCTCCAAAAGATTTGTCTTGGGATTGCAGTGGCCCTGGTCCTACAAAGTTTGGGATGGGCTGGTTATGTAGCCCCCACCGCTCAAGTTCCTTTGCCGCCTCAGACCGATGCGGTTCTCTGGGTGATTCGGATTGCGATCGGCCCGCTCCCGACGATCGCCCTGATTGCAGGTTTGGTGCTTGCGTTTTTCTATCCGCTTACCCGCGATGTCCATGCCTCCATCCTTCTACAATTGCGAGAACGCAAGTTGCAGCAGCAATCAATGGAGAGTGGAGAATCAAGCTAACAAAATAGGCTGGAAATTCATCCTCCTATTAATAGAGATCTCGGTATCCATTCGTTTTAAAGAATTGGAAGAATCTCGGTATTTTTAAGGGGCTTAACCAAAGCTTTACAGTTGATGTGTAGATTGGGAAGCGTCAATGGAAAAGTATCTAGCAAAATCATGCATTCCAAACCTCGTTCAATTCGATTTGCATTGGTCACTTCCTGCCTGACCCTTGCCCTTGGGGTTGCGGCTTGTGGTGGTGGGAGCAACACCGACACTGCAAACTCTCCCGCAGGAAATACAACCGCCACAAACACCGCTGCATCTCCCGCTGGCTCAAACTTGACTGGGAGTATTGTGGTCGATGGTTCCAGCACCGTATTTCCCATCTCTGAAGCGATGGCTGAAGAATTTCAAAAAGCCAACTCTGGTGTTCAAGTAACCGTTGGTAAGTCCGGTACGGGGGGTGGCTTCAAGAAATTTTGTGCTGGTGAAACAGATATCTCCAATGCCTCCCGTCCTATCAAGAAGTCAGAAATTGAATTGTGCCAGAAGGGTGGAGTGGAATATGTAGAAGTTCCCATTTCCTTCGACGGTCTATCTGTCGTAGTAAACCCTGGCAATACCTGGGCACAATGCCTGAAAGTGGACGAATTGAAGAAGATGTGGGAGCCTGCCGCTCAAGGCAAGATTACAACCTGGGATCAGATCCGCTCTGGTTTTCCCAAAGAAAAAATTGCCCTTTACGGCCCTGGAACGGACTCTGGCACCTTTGACTACTTCACAAACGAAATTGTGGGAGACGAAGGCAAGAGCCGGGGTGACTACACCGCCAGTGAAGACGATAACGTATTAGTCCAGGGGGTCGCAGGAGACAAGGGTGCGATCGGTTACTTTGGTTATGCCTATTACGAAGAAAATAAGGATAAACTGAAAGTTCTGGAGATCGATAGCGGTAGTGGTTGTGTTGCCCCCAGCCCGGAAACAATCGCCAATGGAACCTACACTCCTCTATCCCGTCCCGAGTTCTTCTATGTCAAGAAAACTGCCCTCACACGGCCTGAAGTAAAGGCATTTGTTGACTTTCAACTTGCCAACCCCAAAGTGATTTCTGAGGTGGGGTATGTTCCCCTGCCTGACGATCTTCGTACTACGATTAAAGCACGGGTCGAAGCCGGAACTGTAGGTTCCCTGTATGCGGCTGAAGGAGCTTCTAAGAAGAGTCTGAAGGATTTGTTGAAAACCCCTTAAAGTCTCTTGAGTTAAACGTTTTCCAAAATGGACCTTTTTTGTAGGGTCAGTTTTACAAAACTGGCCCTTTCCCCATTCATTAACATCTCAGTATGACTACTTCTCCTCCAAATGCCTCTCTCTGGCGCGAAGACCGGGATGCCAGTCGTAAGGTAGAAATGTTGGTCAAGACTGTTCTAGGTTTTTTCGCCTTCATTTCGGTTGCTACGACGATCGGCATCGTTCTCACCCTGATTGTAGAAACCTTTGAATTTTTTCAAAAAATTCCCATCTGGCGGTTTCTAACGGATTTACAATGGACCCCACGATTTACCAATCCTCAGTTTGGGATTCTGGTATTGCTGAGTGGAACCCTGATGACCGCTTTGATTGCCACGCTTGTTGCCATTCCCCTCGGTCTGCTGACAGCCATTTGCCTGAGTGAATACGCCTCTCCTAAGGTGCGTCGCTGGATCAAACCCATGCTGGAAATTCTGGCGGGGGTGCCAACAGTCGTCTATGGATACTTCGCACTCCTATTGGTTACACCCATTTTGAGGGCGATCGTTCCGGGGCTACAAGTCTTCAATGCCCTCAGTGCCGGACTGGTGATGGGCATTGCCATTCTCCCCCTGGTCGCCTCCCTGAGTGAGGACGCGATTTATGCAGTCCCTCGTAGTTTGCGAGAAGGGGGCTACGCGCTAGGGGCGACTAAGCGGGAAGTGATCATCGGAACGGTGCTACCTGCGGCCCTTTCGGGAATTGTGGCTTCCTTTATTCTGGCAATCTCACGAGCCGTTGGCGAAACCATGATTGTGGCGATCGCCGCAGGGCAACAGCCTCGTCTGGCGCTAGATCCCCTTTCCTCAGTCATGACCATGACTGCCTACATCGTCCAGGCCAGTTTGGGAGACACACCCGCTGGGTCTCTAGAGTACCTGACCCTGTATGCCGTTGGGATGACCCTCTTTCTCATTACCCTGGGACTTAACGTTCTAAGTTTCTGGATAGTTCGTCGTTTCCGGGAGAAATACGAATGACTACTGCCCAAGGACCTGACTCCGTCCAGGATGAGCAGGCTAAGTACACGGTTGATTTGCCTCAACGTTATCGTTTTGATTTTGTATTTGCTACCGCTACCTGGATTGCCACTGCGATCGGCCTGGTAGTACTCGCGATTTTATTGATTGATATTTTGACTGATGGCACAGGTCGTCTCAGCCTGAATTTTCTAAGTAATAATCCCTCCAGTCGGCCTGCACTGGCAGGGGTCCGACCTGCCCTCTTTGGCACTCTGTGGTTGCTGGCGTTGACAACCCTCTTCGCCTTCCCCATTGGGGTAGGGGCCGGAATTTATCTGGAGGAATTTGCAGCGGATAACCGCCTGACTCAATTTATTGAAATCAATATTTCCAACCTGGCGGGAGTTCCTTCAATCATTTATGGACTTCTGGGGCTGGCCTTTTTTGTTCGCGTTATGGCCCCCATTACGGGAGGTCGAAGCGTGCTTTCGGGAGCCTTAACCCTCGCCTTACTGGTTTTACCCATCATCATTGTTGCCACCCGGGAATCCCTCCGTACCGTTCCCAATAGCTTACGCCAAGCAGGATTAGCGCTGGGTGCAACCAAGTGGCAAGTAATTTGGGAGCAAATTCTACCCCTCGCCTTTCCGGGTATCTTAACCGGGACCATTTTGGCCCTGTCCCGTGCGATCGGTGAAACAGCTCCCCTGATTGTGATTGGAGCCGCAACCTTCATCACCACCATCCCCGGTGGTTTACAAGATCGGTTTACAGCCCTGCCTATCCAAATTTATGACTGGGTTTCCCGTCCTAAGGTGGAATTTCATCGCAATGCAGCGGGAGCCATTATCGTCCTGATGGTGGTTCTGTTGCTCATGAATGCAACAGCAGTCTTCTTGCGTAACAAATATCAAAAGGCCAGACAACTTTAAATTCCGTGGAAAGCCAGTCCTAGTCAATCGATCGTCCCGTCTTGAAATCTACTTCCGTTCTTCTTCCCTCTATTTCCCAAGGGTTTTCCTATGCAATCTGACCACGCAATCGGTTCCTCCGCTGGAACCACGAATTCTTCCAATGTCATTCTTCAAGCTGAAAATGTCTCTGTGTTTTACGGTTCTTTCAAAGCCGTTCGCGATGTCAATATGAACATTGCCAAAAATCAGGTGACCGCTTTCATTGGTCCCTCTGGCTGTGGCAAAAGTACCCTATTACGTTGTTTTAACCGGATGAATGATCTGGTCGCCGGAGCCAGGGTAGAAGGACGGATTAATTTCCGGGGGCAAAATCTTTATGACGAAAAATTTAGCCGCCAATTGGAAGAAGTCCGACGACAGATCGGGATGGTTTTCCAAAAACCTAACCCCTTCCCCAAAACCATCTACGAAAACATTACCTTTGGTGCCCGCATCAATGGCTATCAAGGCAACATGGATGAACTGGTAGAAACCTCTCTCCGCAAAGTTGCTTTGTGGGATGAGGTGAAGGATAAATTACGGCAAAGTGGACTTTCTTTATCGGGAGGACAACAGCAACGGCTGTGTATTGCCCGTGCCCTGGCGATCGCCCCCGAAGTGCTGCTAATGGATGAACCCTGCTCTGCCCTGGACCCTATCTCGACCCTGCGGATTGAGGACTTGATCCAGGAACTGAAGCAGAACTACACGATCGTGATTGTGACCCACAACATGCAACAGGCATCGCGGGTTTCAGACATGACTGCGTTCTTTAATGTGGAAATTGATAAGGGGGGTCGTATTGGAAATCTCGTTGAGTATGACTTAACTCAAAAGATTTTCCAGAGTCCCAGCCAGAAGGCAACGCAGGAGTATGTGAGTGGGCGGTTTGGTTAATACATAACCTCTTTCGCTCCCAATCCCCTCTCCGGAGGGGTGCCCGAAGCGGGGGGTGGGTCAGGGGAGTGAGCAATTGAACAAACAAAGGAGCTACTTTTGCAGCAACGAAACCCACCCCTACCCTTCTCAAGAGGGGATTGAAAAAGAATCTATGTATAGGGTAGCCATCCCCCTTAAGAGGTAGTCCGAAACACCAATCCGGGGTAGGATCAACTCAGATTGTTTAGTTAACAAAACTTATGAAGCGCTACATATCCCAGTTACTCGCTCTAGTTCTCGTGATTGCTGTCGGTTTGATGGGCTGCACCAGTGGAGACGGCATGACCGGAAACTACCGTGAGGACACATTAAACCTGGTCAGCAGCCTCCGAACCGCGATCGAACTTCCTCAAAATGCACCCGATCGGGCTGCGGTCCAGGCAGAGGCGCGTAAGTTAATTAATGGCTTTGCCTCCCGGTATCGGCGAGATGGGAGTGTTGCCAAACTGAATTCCTATACAACCATGCGAACAGCCCTCAATGGCTTGGCAGGACACTATAGCTCTTATCCCAACCGTCCTTTACCCGAAAAACTGAAGAATCGGTTAGAGCAAGAGCTAGGCCAGGTGGAAATGGCGTTGAAGCGAGGCACTTGATAGAAGGCAAAGGGCAGGTGGAAGATAAAATGTTTTCCCTTCTGCCCTTTGCCTTTAATTTAAGGATAATTAAGGAGATTTTTGAAAAAAGTTTACCAATCGGTTGCCCTTCGACTCCGCTCAGGGCACGAACGCTGGTTGAGCGAAGCCGAAACCAGCGATTAGATTGTTTTTCAGAAATCTCCTTGGAACTCCCCTTAAGCCTTTTCCAGGGGAGCCATTGTTAATCCAGCGCGGCTCAGTTGCATGTGGTAAAGTTCTGCTTGCTCCAGTGGCCCGATCCAAACGGTGGCCTGTCCTTCAAAATGGACCTGATTAGTTAAATCCCAGGCTCGATCGCTACTCATGCCAGGGATATACTTCATCAAACAGCCTGCCACATGCTGAAAGGTATTGAAGTCATCATTCAGAACAATGACTTTGTAATTGGGGTAGGGTTTCTGAACGGTTTGACTGGCGCGTTCAGGGGTAATAACGGGTGCGGTAGCCATAGAAAAAGCCATCCTGCCAAAGACTGTTAGAGTCCATTGCTGTATCAATATAACCATCTTGAGATGACGGAATCAGGCAATGGAGTTGAGAAACTCACGAAAATACTATTAAACAAACACTATTAAGGAAATATTTATCACAGGTCGTCTCAGAAATTAGATAGGGATAACCGTATTTGCGCTGGAGTTTTCTTCCCCAATAAATTTTTGCAGACTACGGGGGCGATCGACATCTAACCCTCGTTGAACGCTGGTATAGTAGGCCAGAAGTTGCAGAGGAACGACCGTTACCAGGGGAGAGACCCGCTCATCCATTGAGGGCAGTTGAATCACTTCGTCAAAGAGGGAAGACGCATCTGACACGCCTTCAGAAGTAATGCCAATCAAAAAAGCACCCCGCATTCTCACTTTTTTTAGATTGTCCAGCGTCTTCTCTAAATGAGAACCCGGCAGGACGATCGCAATCACCGGAATCGTTTCATCCAGCATTGCGACAGGGCCATGCATGAATTCTCCCGCCAAATAGCCCTCACTGTGTAAATAGCTGGTTTCTTTGAGTTTGAGGGCACCTTCCAGGGCCATCGGAAAATGTAGCCCTCGTCCCAGACACACACAACTCTGGGCTTTTGCCAGCACAGGAGCAAGGTCTTGAATGACAGAAGTTTGCTGCTCAAGAACTCTGGTAATCCAGGCGGGCACTTGCTTTAACTCTTCAACCAGCGTTTGTAGAGTTTCTGGGGGAAGGGTTTGTTTTTGAAGCGCTAACTCCAGCGCAAGGCGATAGAAAGCCAGGAGTTCTGTGAGAAACGTTTTAGTGGCTGCAACTGCAATTTCCTTCCCAGCACTCGTATAGAGACTCCGATCGACCCATTTTTCCAGAGAGCTACCGGATTGATTCGTAATACCGAGATAGGCAGAACGGCCCTCGTGATCCAGGTGTCGAGCTTTCTGCATCGCTTCCAGCGTATCTGCGGTTTCCCCCGACTGAGTGACGCTCATCAAAAGCGTGCCCGGTGGGAGCGGCAAGGGACGATCGCTGTAATCGGTCGCAGACTGGGCCAGGGTCGGAATGCCTGTGAGTTCCTCTAGCAGATATTGCCCCACCATTCCGGCATGGAGGCTACTGCCACAGGCCAGAATCCGGATTGATGTAGGAATCCCCCCAATCGCATCCAATGCAGGCGACCCAGGAAGAAGCCGATCGGATGCAGAGGATATTCCTTGGGCGATCGCCTTTTCCCCAAGAGAGGTCAGATGAGTCTTCAGAAAAGCTTCTACAAGCGCAGGTTGCTCGTGAATTTCCTGAAGCATGAAATGCGGAAATTTTTGATTTAAATCCACAGCGAAAAACCAGAATCGGGGCTGGCAAAGATTAGGGGCACTGGTTCAGCCGACCATCTCCCATCTTAATCCTGCTGGGGTCGTCTCAAGTGTAGCGATGGGAAGAACTTTTTCAGCACCTCGGATTCGGTAGGATGAAGTTGTTGTGCTCAGAGATTTCATGGACTTTCCCCCTTTTACCCCTCCCTGGTGGCTCCGGAACGGCGTTGCAATGACCGTTTATGTTGCCCTCAAAGCGAGCCAAACCTGGGAGAAAACCATTTCCCAGCCCCAGCCCCCTTACCGGGATTTTGTCTTTAAGGGGGCGGGGGATGTTCCGATTTTTGGGTGGGTGGCGATTCCAGAACAGGCGAAGGGGACGATCGTTGGCACCTACGGCATTACGGGCAGTCTGGAAAACCAGTGGTTCCTGCAAATTTTGGGGCGCAAAGCTTATGCCGCCGGATTTGCAGTGGTCCTGTTTGATTGGCGTGCCCACGGACAAACCGCACTGCTCTCCCCCACCCTGACCTCGGATGGGTTGCACGAAGGCGAAGATTTTGTGCGAATCGCGGCCCAGGCAAAGACGATCGGCTGTCCGGCTCCGTTTGCGTTCACGGGTTATTCCCTCGGAGGGCAACTGGCCCTCTGGGCCGGGAAAGCAGCGCAGGAGATTTTACCGAACGATCGCACCCTCAACCTGACGCTAGAAGAGATTGCGGGAACTGCCGTCATTTGCCCCAGTCTGGACTCTACCCGTTCCCTGCGCTATTTGGAATCGTCCATTCCAGGTAAACGATTAGAGCAAGCAATCGCTAAAGAACTGAAACGGTTGGCATGGAGTCTGCATGCAGCCCATCCCGAACACTTCGATCCGGCGGCGATCAAACGGGCGAATAGTATTTGGACTTTCGATGAAGAATTGGTGATTGGGCGGTTGGGATTTGGCTCTGTGGAAGCCTATT
>JANRKG010000431.1:0-17482 GCA_033763635.1 Leptolyngbyaceae cyanobacterium bins.59 | reverse complement strand
CACGGAGTCAAAACTTTCCCCAATGAACCCCAATTTGCCCGCAGAATTTCCGCCAGGAATGAGGTCATTCATGCGTTGAAAGGTTGCATTTTGCTCCAAATCCTGGGGACCCAGACCGCTAATCACCGATTGGGCCTTCAGCAGAAAATCGGAACCCAGGGGAACCAGACCATCGAAGCAAATCAGGGCCACCATTCGCATTAGGGACTCGCCACTGTAGTCTCCCAAGGATGCAACGAAGTCACCAATGCTGTCACCCGGAATGCCGTTAATTTGGCAAAAAGCCACCAATTCCGCCACCAACTTTAGGGACAGGTCAATCGTTTGGGCTTTATCCGCTTTAGGGGTCAGTTTCCCCAGAAAACCCAGGAGAGGAATTTTTTCTCCAACTTTATTCGCCAGGGCCGCAGTTCCCAGGGCTTTATCCGTAAAGTCAACGGTTTGGTATAACCAGAGGGCATTTTGATAGCCCTGAGAGCGATCGTTGAACAGGGTAATGGCCCGTTCTCCAATCTGCTGAATCAATCCCTCATCCGTTTCCCCTGTCACCGTTTTGATCGTGTTCGTAAAACCCACAACGTTCTGCCATTGACCAGGAACCACGAAGTCCAGGGCACGCAGGGCAGACACTGTGATTCCACCCGTCGGCAAACTATCAACCAACTCAAAAATAGATTTGCTCATAAAAGTCCTTGAAGTCCTTAAATTCTTCCCAAAAGTCCTTCCGAAAATAAGTCAGGCAGGCGTATTGAACACCGAGCTATTTCAAACGAGAGAGGCCCCGGAGGTCAAACCTTTGAATCCAGGCTTCTCGATCGCTGGCGGTAAAGGAAGGATCGCGGGACAGGACTTTTACTTGATAGCGATCACCGACTAGCACCCCCGTTGTGGTCGTTCCCTGTTCAACAGCCGGATAGCCAGCAATCTTCTTGGTACTTTGCTGATATTTTTCAGCCGCCATTGGCAAGTTTGTGGTATCTGAGACGGATAGCATCGCCATATCCTTTCCGTCCTTCTTCAATTTCGCTTCCGCAAATCCCTTCTTCTCCTGGGTGTAAACTCGTTCAAACCCATTGCCGGGATCGGGGAAGAACTTATTAAAACTGCCCCCTGCTTCGGCCTTCTTAGAAACAGACTGCCCACTCTTTTGTTGAGAGGTTTGCTGCTGGGCCTGGTCCCACCGGGAGGGCGCTTGAGTTGCACAGCCCGTCACGAGTAACAGGACAGCCATAAATAGGGCGAAGACACTACGTTGCATCAAGCGGAATCTCATGGTTTTCTCCAAAATTAAAGGATGATGGGGGTAGGGAACGGATAATACATTCCCTATTCCCGATTACCCCTGACACAAAAAAATCTTAGACGGCGAATTCGAAATTTGGGAATTAACCGGGCGACAGGGATAGCATTCTTAATAGAACAAATTTTCCGGCTCGATCGCATCCCTCTATGGTTGACTGGGAGATGACAGTATCAAAGGCATCCAACAATCCATGACTTACTGCCTCGGAATCATTACGCGATCGGGCCTGGTGATGGCGGCTGACTCCCGTACAAATGCGGGGGTCGATTATGTTTCCACGTATCAAAAATTATTTACCTTTTGCTGTCCAGGGGAACGGGCCTTAATTCTCTGTACCTCCGGTAATTTGGCAGTGACTCAGACCGTTCTGACCCTATTAAATCGAGATATTAAAGCAGCAACCGCCGAGAACTTGTACTCTCTCCCCAGTTTGTATGAAGTGGCCCGTTACATCGGGGCCAAGGTGCGCCAGATTCAGGAGGCCGATCGGACTTGGTTGCAACAGGATGGGATTGACTATCAGTGCAATCTGCTTCTGGGTGGGCAAGTGCAGGGGGAGGAACCGGGACTTTTTCTAATTTACAGTCAAGGAAATTGCATTCAGGCAACCCCCGAAACTCCGTTTTTGCAAATTGGGGAGGCCAAGTATGGGAAACCCATTCTGGATCGGACCCTCCACTTTGACTTACCCCTGGAGGCTGCGGCAAAGTCCGCTCTGCTCTCCATTGATTCGACGATGAAATCCAATATTTCCGTTGGGCCACCGATCGATCTTGTCATGTACGAGCGCAACAGCTTTGAGATTAAATACGAATTGCACTTACCGATTGAAGCTCCCTATCTCATGAAAATTCGCCGTTTGTGGGAGAGTGCCTTGCGGGAAGCCTTCGATCGCATGCCCGGTATTGACTGGGAGAATTATATGAAAGACACCGATAAGGAATAGGAGAAACCGTAAACTTTTTCGCTATAGGTTTTCCTGAAAGAATGGTCATTACTGAAATAGCCATCGCTCTGGTAGGAGAGGGCTACAAACTCTTTCTCAATTTCAGCATTCTTACGGAAATTCGATCGCCCAAACAATTCTTATCAGGCAGAAATACGATTACTTTCAGAAATGAATGTCAATATTCTCTGAAGGAAACTTTGTGTTGCAAAGAGAAATTTATGAAAAACTTTTGGAGTTTGGGTTGCTTACTATCCCTGGCACTTCCTGCTAGCGTTGGGATTCTGATTCCTCAATTGAATTCACCTGCTGTTGCCCAAGGTGTTTCTCAAGACCAGCGACAAAATGCCGAATGGGCCGTCTCTGATGCTGTGACCGTTCGGGGATTAGCAGCCAGACCCAGAATTACCAAAATGACATTTCAGCAGGGCTATGGGCTGGCAAGTTGGTTGATGGGCGAAGCAGGGGGGATCGTTGCTTTACAGAGACAAGGAAATGACTGGCGGGTTGTGAAGTTGGGGGGTGGGATGCCAATGGCAGCAGATATCAGCCGAAGCGCAGGAATTCCACTCAATATTGCCCAAAGTTTATTGAAAACCCATGCTGCTACTCCCAGCCGAGATATTCCCAGCTATTGCTTCTCCAGCGAAACGGTTCTAGTGGCAGCAGAAACCCGGAGTTATTGGGTGAGTATTTGCGGAAAAGGATCACAACCGAGTTTTTATGTGGGCGTTGAAAAGAATAATCCAGCCAATCGGGTACGCTTGCCCCTCGCTGATTTCGCCCCTGAAGGCCCCCTCTTTATGGCAAAAAAGGGAGAGTTTATGTATATCCTGGCCTGGTCTGCCAAAGGAAAAAACTTGACGGTCACACAAGGGACGAGGGAATTACTGCGGGAACCAGTCTTGAGGGGGCTTTGATCGAGAAGCAAGAGTCTTGGTCCACGATGGAGGGGAGTCCGACGAGGCATCCGAGTCGAACAAGGGATCTGTACATATAAGGAATTAGGAGGATGGGTCTATCTCAAGCACCATGAGGCGGGATGGAAAAGCAAGTATCGTTAGCTAGCGTCAGAATTTTCCATTTCCTATGAACTTTCCACGTAGCAGCGGTATTCTTCTTCATCCCACGTCCTTTCCCGGTCCCTATGGCATTGGGGATCTGGGGCGATCGGCCTATGAATTTGTGGAGTTTCTCCAGCGCAGCGGTCAGACCCTCTGGCAAATCCTGCCCCTGGGACCCACGGGGTATGAACATTCCCCCTACATCATGAATTTCAGTACCTTTGCCGGAAATCCGCTCTTAATCAGCCTTGATGCCCTCGCTGATCAGGGCTTGCTGGAAGAAGATGAACTGTTGCCCATTGAGGATTCTCACCGCGATCGGGTGGATTTTCAGCATGTGGTTCCCTTTAAAACTAAGCTTCTGAAACGTGCCTTTCAACGCTTTCAATCCTTGGCAACTTCAGGACAGAGAGAACAATTAGCCCAATTCTGCCGGGAACAAGTGGCCTGGTTGCAGGATTTTGTACTGTTCATGGCTCTCCTGGAAGCGAATGGAGGAAAGAATTGGAACGAATGGGACAGGCCGATTGCCCGTCGAGAACCGGATGCGCTACAAAAAGCAGCCGTTGACTTGAAAGATAGTATTGAGTTTCATCAGTTTTTACAGTTCCAATTTTTTGATCAGTGGCAGCGGTTACGGACTTATGCCAACGATCGCCACATTCAAATCATTGGGGACATTTCCATCTACGTTTGTCATAACAGTTCAGACGTATGGGCTGCGCCTGAACTCTTCAAACTTGACCCCGATACCCTTGCTCCGGCCTTTATTGCAGGGGTTCCTCCCGACTATTTCAGTGCCACAGGGCAACTATGGGGTAATCCGGTTTATCACTGGGATGCGTTGCAAAAAACGGGCTTTGACTGGTGGATTCGCAGGTTTCAAACGACCTTGCAATATGTTGATCTCGTACGAATTGACCATTTCCGGGGGTTCGAAGCCTACTGGCAAGTTTCCGCTGGAGAGGAAACGGCGATCAATGGTGAATGGATTAAGGCTCCGGGAGCCGAGTTCTTTACGGCCTTGGGCGATCGTCTGGGAAGCCTCCCAGTACTGGCGGAAGATCTGGGAATCATCACACCGGAAGTAGAGGAATTGCGCGATCGGTTTGGCTTTCCGGGCATGAAGATTCTGCAATTTGCTTTTGGGGATGAAACGAACAGCACCCATCTGCCCCATTTCCATGTTCCCAACAGTGTGGTGTATACAGGGACTCACGATAACGATACGGTACTGGGTTGGTGGCAGATGGCGGGGACTGGCACTAAACACCATTTGACGGAATATGTAGGGGCTGCGTCCCCCGATGCCATGTCTGAGTTGAACTGGGTTCTCATCCGTATGGCGATGGCTTCTGTAGCCAGCCTCGCGATTCTGCCGTTACAGGATATTTTGGGGTTAGGTCACGAAGCCCGCATGAACGACCCCAGCATCAATGAGGGCAACTGGCGTTGGCGGTACACCCGATCGGACTTGTTGACCGAAGCCCTGGCCGATCGCCTCCGAAAGCTCACGTACCTGTACGGTCGCAATCCGTTGTCTAGCCCCTAATCTCAGGAATCCACCCCCCTCCTCCTTCTCCCGATTGATGCCATTCCCAACGGCACTTCATAGCCTGGAAGGAGAAGACATCATTGTGAGAACGATCATGAACGACGATCGGGACCAGACATTGGAGATTGCAGAATCCACAGGCGGATCGGCTCTGGAGTTAGAGGCCGAGCAAATTCCGGAACCGGAAGGGCTGGATCTGGACGAGTCCACCGGCGGGTCGGTGCAGGGGGAAGTGACGGAAACACCGATTCCGCTGGAAGAGGATGACTATGATGTTCCGGTTATGGTGCTCTCATCTCGGCCCGATCGCACCCCTACGGTTTCCGCTCAATCTTCCCAGTCGCCCCAGACAAGCCTGTTTGATTCCCTGGTTACTTTAGGGACTGGATTGGGTGAAGCAGCCACTCAAACCCTGATGGAAAACAGCAAAGTTGCCCTGCAAAACGCAACGGAACTGGCGGAAACAGTGAACAAAACGGTTTGTAAAACCACCGATCAGGCAAGCCGAATTGCCATCGTTACGACGGATGAGATCAGCAGTTTGTTGACTGGGGCCGTTCACGAAACCACCCGAACCGCCTTCGGGACGCTTTCCATGATGGGTGAGCAGGTCAATACAACGGCCTTTCAAACGGGGCGGATGTTGGGAGAAACGGCTGTGTGGATGACTGAAAACGCCACGAAGCAACTTCAGAAGTGGTTAGAACAGTTGACCCACAGCACCGGACAGGCGATCGATGTACTGGGTAACAATCCCCTGATACGGCGTGTGTCTGGCGTGTTGCGGATGGATTGGCTGATTGGGATTACCGATCGCGTTGATCTGGCGAAGGCGGAGGAAGCAGTGCATGCCCTCCAGCGTCAGTATCCCCAGGAATCTCCCAATCAAATTGCTCACCGCTTGATGGTGCAAAAAGCCGCTTATGCAAGTGGCATGGGCTTTTTCAGCAGCATTCTTCCCGGAGCAGCGGCAGCATTACTGGCGATCGATCTGGCAGCCACCACCGCCCTGCAAACAGAGATGGTTTACCAGATTGCCGCAGCCTATGGCCTGAGTCTGAAAGATCCGGCTCGGAAGGGCGAGGTGTTGGCCATCTTTGGGTTGGCTCTGGGTGGACGGCAAGCCCTCCGGGCCGGATTGGGCTTTTTGCGAAATGTGCCCCTGGCAGGAGCCATGATCGGGGCCAGCACGAATGCCGCGATGCTGTATTCCCTGGGCTATGCGGCCTGTCGCTTTTATGAGGCGAAACTGGAATCGACGGCTGATCCAAGTACCAGTCGTCTGAACGAAATTCAGGAGGCCAGTGAACGGTACTTGCAGGTGGCGATCGCCCAACAATCCATCATGGATCAGGTGCTCGTTCACATGATTCTTGCGAGTTACCCCAACAAAACCTGGGATGACATCTTGCCGGAATTACGCCGAGCGCAGGTCAGCGAGTCTTCCCTGGAGGTGATCGCAGCGAATCTCCAGTCGCCTCAACCGATCGGTCCCCTGCTGGAGCAGGTAAATCGGGACTTTGCAGTGCCCCTGATTGCCCAGTGCTACCGAATTGCCAAAGCCAGTGGAAACACGATTTCCTCAGAGGAAGCACGGGTGTTGGAGGCGATCTCCCACCGCACGGGCGTAAGTCTAGATGAAATTCGTGGCATGGTGGAGAAAGGATAGAATTGCCTCTCACCGTGTTTTTACGAGCGTGTCTGCCTTCAAAATTAAGCTGTGATGAAGATCACAGGGGGTAATGATCAAGATCGTATGTATTTCGAGTCCCTGCCAGCATACTAATAGTTGACTCAACTCTAGCCGAGTCATCAACAGGGAACACACGACTGGCCGACAGATCCTACGGATGCTGTCGGTTTTTATTTATGTACTTTTTATTGATTCCGTTATTTATTTCGTGCAGACCAAACACCGGATATCAACATAAATAGCCCTCCGCCCAGGATGACGATCGCAAACCCTGCCGGAATTACATTCAGCCAATCAATTGTTTCCATCTCTTCTTTTACAACTCAAATTCCTGTTTGCGCTAGCCAAGACTTTTAGTATTCCATCAACAGTCTGTCTAATGGTGAAATTAGACAGTCAAGAAACGAATTCTCGTACCCACCGACGAAAAGAATTTAGTTTAACAAAAAATTTTTGGGTTATGCTTCTATTGAATCGATGGGTCCATCACAGAAGATGCTTGATACGCCCTGAGCCGCTCCTGGCGTTCCCGAATATCTTGCCCGTAGCGACCGATCGCAATCCGCCAGAGCATTCGCCCCAGGCAGAAAGAAGCCCGCCAGGAAAACACTGCATCCTGGCGATCGATATGGCTGTGTTCAAATAGGAAATGTCCCACTAATCCTGTTAGTTGAGGCAGGGGAAATCCTAACAACAACCAGGGATTTCGAGTTTGCCAGATAGCAACTAAAAGACCGTAGAAAATGCCAATTCCTAATACATGCAGAGTAATGTTGATGGGATGTTGGTGTTTCAGAACAAAAACATCCCAGTAGTCCGTGAAGGGATGATCGAGAATGCGATCGTTAATGGGATATTTCACATCAAATACTGGTTAGGTAAGGGTTTGAGGTTAAGAGTGGGGAATTAAAACTTTTCCCAATGGTTTTCGCCCTAAACAATCGCAAACTTCACCGCGATCGCCCACCTTTGTGCCAGCAATGTAAACCGCCCGAACAATCTCCCCCGAACTCCGTTTCACGAGGCGAGGTTCCCCGTCCAGCAACGGATCAGCGATGGGAACGGGAGCGCTGAGAGGTTGGTGCAACGCCTGGGGATAAAGCAATACCAGATCCGCCTGTGCCCCCACTTTGAGAACTCCGGTATTCAAGTTAAACCACTCAGCAGGTTCCCCCGTCACCCGATAGATAGCCGCTTCGGGGGTGAGAAAACCAGTCGCAACCGCTTGTTTCAGGAGAGAAAGGGCACCATCGTAATACCCCAGGTTGCGAACATGCGCCCCCGCATCCGTAAACCCCGGCAGAATGTGCGGGTGTTTCATGAAGGCAAGGCGGGGTTCCAGGCGATCGTTTGCTCCCGTTGCCACCCAACGCAAATCCGTGTCGTATTTGGCGAGGGATTCGATCCAGAAGTTCACCGGATCTTGATTGTGCTGATGGGCGATCGTCGTAATACTCAACCCCTTCCAGGTCGGCTCCGGGCAGTCTACTACGTGGATCAGTTCCAACTGCCGATGGAAGGACTTTCGCCAGTTTCGCTGCCAATCCTGCCGAAATTGACGACGAAATCGCGCTAATTCCCACAATCTCCTCCGTTCTTCCCGTGAACCACAGCTATTGAGTTGCACGCCCGTTGGGAATTCTTCAAATAGTGGCGTAACGGGACCATCGGAATAAATGGTAAAGGGTTCTGTCAGGGTTTGGAACCGCACATTGCCCCCCAGCAACCGATTCCAGAGAAAGAGTAGGGGAGAAAAGGCTCGCCAGAGACGGCGATCGTGAACCGCATCCAGGGCCGAAAGCACCGTCATTCGCAAGGGTTTTCGTCCAATTCCCGTTCCCATGCGAATGATGTCCACAAAGGAAAGGAGTCGTTGCAAGTTGGGAGTGACTTGAAAGACACGATCGGCTTCCCGACAAAGGTTTGCCAGCATCGCGTATTCCCCAAACTGGGCATGTTGGGAAGGAATGGTGTGCCCTTTCCATTCCCCAGTCATCAAATGCCAGGGAAACATATCAATGGAAATTCCTGTGAACCCAGCCTCCAATGCATTTCTGGCAATTTGCTGCATCGTGGTGCGATCGGTTGTGGTTGGCTGTTGAACCGTCAAACTCCGCTCCAATCCCATGACAGAGGCTCGGAGGGCACTGTGCCCCAGCAAGGGAGCCACATTCGGCCCTAGCGGTAACTGTTTCAGATGTTGCAAATATTCAGCGGGAGTTTGCCAGGAAATGGCTTGCTGGAGCCACTTTTGAATCAATCGATGGGAAAGGGTTTCGACTCGCTGAAAGATGTCTGCCAGCATTTGCGGTTCGCCAAGGGCGATCGACAGACTGCAATTCCCGATCACTACACTCGTTACCCCATGCCGCACCGATTCCCCCAATCCCGGTGCCATTTCCAATTCCAAATCGTAATGGGTGTGAATATCTAAGAACCCTGGCGTGACCCACAATCCAGATGCGTCAACGATCTCATGGGCATCCTGAGGAAGGTTAGGAGCCATTGCCCCAATCCGGCCCTGCTGAATTCCCACATCCATCTGCTCAGGTGGGGAACCTGACCCATCAAATACCAATCCTTGCCGAATCAGCAAATCAAACATCACCCATTACCCATTTTTCCCCTTCGGCTTCTGCGAGTCACTAACACCCCACCGATCGCCCCCAACAACAAACCGCCCACTCCAGCCCCGATCGCCAAAGTTTGGCTCACTTCCTGAGTGGTTCGCAACACAGGATTGTCGAGTAAGCTGGACGAGAAATGCAGCGTTTGAATGGTCCATTTACCTTGAAACTTCTGCATCACTGCTGTCCATCGCATCGCCATCGTTCGGACGTTGCCATCTTTAAAGTTGAAGGTTGCCAGGGAATTCCCGTGAGCAACTCCCGTTTCGGGTGCAAGAAGGGTCGTGGGAGCGTCCGCCTTCACACTCATTTCGATTTTGTCGATCGGGCCTTTTAGTTGCTCACTCCAATACTTCTCAAAGTCCTGAATGTTACTGAAGATCTGGTTATCAACAGTGGTGATGGTAAAGGTGGGATGTAAGTAGGGTTGGAGGGTTGAAAAATCACGGGTATTGATTGCCTTTAAAGCAATTTCCCGTGTTTGAATGATCGCCTTGTGATCCTTTTCCTGTAAATCTACTGCGATCACTGGCTGGGGAAACGCAACCCCAACCAACGGCACCAGGAGAAAAAGGCGACACAGGATGGCGGTTAGCAGCGATCGGCTCACGAAGTTGATGGAGTTCATCTGTCACCTGCTTTTGATGTACTTACTCGTCAATTTGCCACAGATCCTTTGCCGTTCCCTCTTCCAAAACATTTTTGGGACGCATGACTAGAATGACTTGCCCCAAAATGGTCAGATCGGGAGCTTCTTCGAACCAGTTCACCTGTAATTCACCTCCTACATCCACAACATAATAGGAGTAGGAATTCCATTCCCGTTTCGCCCGATCGATCACGACTAAAAAGTCCCCTGGTTGCCCGTCCAGTGTTGGTAACTCTTGATGGGTGCAAAGCAACGCCACAGGTTCTTCGGCCACCACGACAACTTGCCATCCTGGAAGGGCGACCCAGGCTCCCATACCCGAAAACTTCACCAAGCGAAAGGCTCCCTCTTCCTCCGCCAGGGGCACGGCCTGGAAATCCTCACGGGTGAGGGGCATCCGACCCACGACGGGAATGAGACGGGGCATCTCCTCCTCGGATTCCAGACGGTACATGGGAAGTCGCGGCGCTGCTTTCGCGGTCACAACCGTGAAATCCGTCAGGAGGGATTCGATTTGTTTGCGGGCAGTGGGACTATGAGCAAACTTTAGGCCACGCGCAATCAGGCGCGATCGTTCCTGTAAATCTGACTTCTGCCGTGCCAGTTTCCAACTCTGGTGAGCGATCGCATCTCCCGGATGGTTTGTGTATCCGTCGGGCAAACCAGCCAGACGGGAAAAGTCTTTTACCGCTTTTGCCAGTTCATGGGCTTCATCCACATCCAGGCTTTTCTCAAGGACCAGAGCGGCTGCACTGATGCGATCGGTCTGGGTCAGCACCCGTAATTCATATAAAATATCGCTGCCTTTGCGTTCAAAATGGACGAGTACCTCTGGAGTTGCGCCCCCCTGAATCAGGGTTCCGTATACTTGAGCCGCGACAATCACCTGATTTTGTTGAATGGGTTCAAATCCGGTGTCTTCAAAAATTTGCTGGGGATTGTATCCTGCCTTCTGGAGGGTTTGGCAGGCTTGGCCCCATTCAACCCAGGTTCCTTGTTTGCGGCGCAAAAGCAAAATGAGTTGTTCCAGGTCTTCCGCAGGGGGAGTATCGGCGTTGGGCGTATTCTGAGGAGTTTCCATCATGTTTTAATACTTAAGGCGGACGATCGCACCGGAGTTAATTTTAGCCTTGGGAACCGAACTTCGAAGTTACGTTTATTTAGATAGTCTGCAAGCTCAACATGCTGCCTACCTGGGCACCGTCTCCTCCGGCTTTTTGCCCCTTCCGGGCGATGCGTCTTTGTGGATTGAGATTTCTCCCGGCATTGAGATCAATCGCATTACAGATGTGGCTTTGAAGGCTGCGGTCGTGCGCCCCGGTGTTCAAATTGTAGAACGCCTCTATGGATTGCTGGAAATTCACGCCAGCAATCAAGGGGAAGTCCATGCAGCGGGACGGGCAATCTTGGATTCATTGGGGGTCCGGGCGCAGGATTGTTTAAAGCCCCGTGTCCTGTCCAGTCAAATCATTCGTAACATTGACCCCCACCATACCCAACTGATCAACCGGGCCAGACCGGGAAATATGCTGCTATCTGGGCAAACCCTCTATGTGCTGGAAGTAGAACCCGCCACTTATGCAGCCCTGGCGGCGAACGAAGCGGAAAAAGCTGCATTGATTAATATCTTGCAAATTTCAGCAGTCGGCAGTTTTGGACGGTTGTATCTGGGCGGGGAAGAACGGGACATCTTGGCTGCATCCCGCGCGGCATTAGAGGCGATCGAGAACAGTAAGGGGCGAACGATCCAGGCGACTGGACGGAAAGAATAACCCATGAGCCGTACCTTCTGGATTATCGCGCTCATTGCGTTCATTAATTCCCTCAGCTTCACAATTCTGATCCCGACCATTTATCTCTATGGTCGGCAGTTTGGTCTGAACGATTTTCAGACCAGTCTTCTATTTGCGACGTATTCCGTTGCTCAATTCTTTGCAACTCCCGTCATCGGAAAACTGGCCGATCGCTTCGGACGAAAGCCCTTGCTCGTCATCAGTCTGGCAGGAACCGTTGTCGCCAACTTGATCGCCGGATTGGCCCCGTTTGCCTGGGTACTGTTTGCGGCTCGATTTCTGGATGGGATCACGGGAGGAAATGCCTCGGTTGCTCAAGCGGTGATTTCTGACGTGACTGATCCCGCCAATCGAGCGAAAGGCTTTGGCATTTTCGGGGCTGCTTTTGGGCTGGGGTTTGTAATGGGACCCGTCATTAGCTTGTTGGCTCAGAAGATTTCTCTGGGAGCTTCGTTTCTCGCATCCAGTGGGATTGCCCTGATTGCGTTCGTGCTGACGATCGCCCTTCTTCCTGAAACATTACCTCGCCGCTCTCCAGAGCCTCACAACCTCTTTGACATCGGCCTCGGCAATTTGGTGACAGGACTGTTTATGCCCCGGATTGGGATTCTCTTAATCATCAATTTCCTGATCGGCACCACGTTTACCATCTTCACCTACGCCTTCCAGCCCTACTTTGTGTACGTTCTGGGCCAGAATAGTCAGGCGTTGACGCTAATGTTTATCCTGTTCGGCACCGTGGGATTAGTGATGCAGGCAAAAGTCTTGCCCTTCCTAAACCGCAAATTTAGCCTGAACCGAGTTTTCTTTGCAGCCCTTTTGGTGAGGAGTTTCTCATTTATCCTGATGCCCCTCTGGGCGAGTATGCCCTACTTTGTGGGCGTTAGTGTTGTCTTTTCCATTCTTAATCCCCTGGTGCAACCGATCGTCAATACGCTCATCTCGCTCAATGCCCGATCGGAGGATCAGGGTATGGCGATGGGTCTCAATTCTTCCTACCTCAGTGTGTCGAATGCCGTAGGTCCGGTGATTGCGGGAATGGTGGTCCACTCCGATCGCCCCTTAACCTACAGCTACCCCCTCTACCTGGCTGGGGGATTGACATTTTTAGTGCTTTTACTGGCAATTAATACTCGCGCCCAATACGCAATTCCCCAATCTCATCCCTCGGATGTGTCCTAGAAAAATTTACAAAAGTTATTTTTCTTTCTAGTTTTTCGCCGTCTCTCCACAGGTCTTCCACAGAAAAAGCTGTTTTTTCCACAGGTCTTCCACAAGCTACCGGGAGTTTTTCCACAGGTTGAACGAAGGATTGAGGCTTTACGCCGATCGCACTTTTTTCTACGGATTCCCCTTCCGTACTGAGTTTATATTAAGTTATGCAACAAAAATAGTTCTCAAAGCCTTATTTGTCGGTTTAAAAATTTTTTATGCAGATTTGCTGTTACATTTCTTAGCCTTGACACACCCTTTAATCTGCCGCACAATGAGGCGACCTGGAAAGATAAATGTTGCAAAGCCATTGCCCCCATGCGTGAGTTTCCCCGCAAAAAGGATAATTGTGCAACATTCAAACTTCAGTGCAATTTCTGCCTCTGTTTCTTTTTCCTATGCTGGCAAGTAGCCTCGATCAAATACATCTGGAACCCTTTCACTCCCATTGGCAGGGAAAGTAAATCGGGCTTAACCCAATTCAAGATTGATCTATCTTGCAGCGAGAAACTTATCAGAGTTGCTTTGTTTAATTCATTGCCACTGAAACCGAAGGATTGTTATGAACCCAACTGTCAGCATTCTTGTCGAAATTCCCGAAGCCCTTCACGATTCTCTGCTCACCTACCTGGAAAGCCATCCCGATTGGGACCAGGACCGCTTACTCACGGCGGCCCTGTCTCTCTTCCTGCTGCAAAATCGCAACGATCGTCAGGCCGCTCGGATCTACCTGGATAGCCTGTTCAAGCGATCGGCGAACGTTGCCTAATCGGTTGGCATAGAGACGTTTCGAGGGAAACGCCTCTATGCTCTCTCGATCATTCTTCAGATTTTTCAAAGCTCAGGGCGGCTGAGTTCATGCAATACCGCTGACCTGTCGGTGCAGGACCATCCCCAAAGACGTGACCGAGATGGGCATCGCAAACAGCGCAAAGCACTTCTACCCGTTGCATCAGCCAGCTATTATCCACTTCCAGACGAATATTGTCTTCCTGAATGGGTTGCCAAAAACTGGGCCACCCTGTACCCGACTCAAATTTTGTATCTGAAAGAAATAACTCTGTGCCACAACAGACACACTTATAAATTCCCTGGTCTTTATTGTTATGGTAAGCGCCTGTAAAAGCTCGTTCTGTTCCCTTTTTACGGGTCACTTGAAACTGTTCTGGTGTTAGTAGTTGCTTCCATTCCGCCTCAGTCTTTTTCACCTTTTCAACCATGTCTGCTTCCTCAGAATCGTTGTAAATTTAAACACCTATTCTGCTCCTTTGCCTTAATAATAAACTGGGAAGCAGGAAGTCGGTTTGGTCTACAACTCCCATGAAACGATGGCTCATTACGGCTCTGTCCGGAGTTCTGATAGGGCTTCTAACGAGCATTGCCCTTGCACAAGGGCCAGACTCCTACGATCGCTGGTTTCAATTGGCGGAACAGGCCCGTCGTCGGGGAGATTTTGAAACAGCTTTGCAGAATTATGGTCGGGCCAATCGAGAACGACCCAATGACCCAGCGATCAATCAGGGGGTCAGTGAGTTGTTGGAAGAGCGATTACAACGCTTAGAGAAAACATTTCCTAAATATGTGGCCCATATCCGTAAAGCCGATCGAGCTTACTTTGATGGGGATTACCCTCTGGCCATCCTGAACTACCGCAGAGCGCTTCGGGATCGGCCTAACGATTACTATGCAAAAGTGAGAATCCGTCAGGCAGTGTGCATCCAAACAAAACAACCCGCGACGGGTAGCCAATTCATGACCCTCTGCCCCAGCTTATTTCCCGATTGATTGTTTTCTCGAAAATCGTGCTTTGGCTTCGATCAACAATCAGGATTCCCTAGTTTTCGGCTTTGCTCAACCAGCACCCGCTCCCTGAGCGGAGTCGAAGGGCAACCCACAGGTAAACTCTTTTCTGGAAATCCTTAGAACAACAATTGTCAGTTAATATCCTTAGATTCCGCCTTTTGCTGCTGATAGCGTTCCTTAAAGATCCGTTGCTGTTTTTTGTGATCAACGATCGGCGCTGGGTAGTCACATCGCGATCGATCCAGAGGCGAAATTTCCCCCGTCACCAGATCTTGCGTGTCCAGGCTCCGCAGTTCCGGGAGCCAGGTGCGAATATACTCTGCTTCGGGATCAAACTTTTTCGCTTGACTGGCAGGATTAAAAATGCGAATGGGCTTTGGGTCCATCCCGCTGGAAGCACTCCACTGCCAGCCGCCATTATTGGCAGAGAGGTCGCCGTCATAGAGCTTTTGCATAAAGTATTTCTCCCCTAACTGGGGACTAATCAGCAGATCCTTGGTCAGGAAACTGGCGACAATCATACGACACCGATTGTGCATCCAGGCCGTTTCATTCATCTGTCGCATCGCTGCATCTACGATCGGGTATCCCGTGCGGCCTTCACACCAGGCTAGAAAATACGCTTCGTTATTTTCCCAGGGAAAGGATTTGAAGGGCTGACGATAAGCCCCATCTGCTAATTCGGGGAAGAAATACATCACATGTTGATAAAATTCACGCCATGCCAGTTCTTGCCGCCAGGTCTGGATGCCTGCCCGTGCTTCATCACTACGACACTGCTCCATCACTTCTTCTGTTTTGGCCCAAACGGTACGAACTCCGATCGTCCCGAACTTGAGGGCAGCACTCAGCAGGGATGTACCGGGATGGGCCGGAAAATTGCGCTCCTCCTGATATTTCACCAGGGCATCTTCACAAAATTCTTCCAGCCGCTCCTGGGCTACAATTTCCCCCGGTTCCAGCATGAGGGGATTGTCCCATTGAAAGCCCAAGTCTTTCGCAGTCGGGAGTGCGATCGCCCCGCCCTGGTTCGCCAACTCTTGGTCGGCTTCCGTCAACCCTGCAAGATTCGCAACGCAAGAAACAGGAGCATCTTTTGGTTTACTGCTCCAATTGCGCCAAAACGGTGAATAGACGGTGTAGGGTGAGCCTGAGCCTGTCTGGATGGTTTCTGGTGCGTGCATGAGTTGGGACCAGAAGCCCTGCCCGCGAATGCCCACTTGATGTAATGCTGTTAGAACAGTACGATCGCGTTCCCGTGCATAGGGTTCCACGTCCCAATTCCAGAACACGGCTTTTGCATGCAGCGCGGTCGCCAACGCCGGAATCGCAGTTTTGGGATCGCCCTGGAGAATCAGCAATTGACTTCCAGCCTGGAGATAGCGCTGCTGCAATACCTGCAAGCTACCGATTAGATAGGTAACACGGGCCGGAGCCACATCATCCCGTTGCAGAATATTAGGGTCAAGGCAAAATACACCGACGACCTGTGCAGTTTGCGATTGGGCGGCTGCCAGTCCTTCATTGTCAGAGAGTCGCAGGTCACGGCGATGCCAGAACAGGATCAGATCGGACATGGTTACTCTTTCGGGTCAAAACTTGCTACAGAAAAGGTCTTGCCAGGAAGAAACTGGAAATCGACTTGGCATCCACCGGATCGCCCTCAAGAATGGCTTTTTCCAATGCTTGAGGAGTCATCAAGACAGTTTCAATGTCCTCGTCCTCATCCTGATTGGGAGGAGTTTCCAACTTTTCTAAATCCGTTGCCAGAAACGCATAGATGATTTCATCGGAATACCCAGGAGCCAGAACGATTTCACCCAACTTCCGCCAGGTTGCTGCCCGATAGCCTGTTTCCTCTTCAATCTCTCGGCGAATGGTGGCTTCAGGGGTTTCGTTTGGTTCAACGGTGCCCGCCGGAAATTCTAAAATCCGGCCTTTTACACTAAACCGATACTGCCGTACTAAGACCAGTTCACCCGATGGGGTGACGGGAACGGCTAGTGCCCCACCGGGATGGCGCACACATTCCCAATCTCCCTCTGCTTTGTTGGGTAATCGTAACCGATTCACTTCAAAGTTGAACTTGCGGCCTTCATAGAACAGGCGTTTTTTTAGAAGTTGGGGGGGATCAGAACCCAGAGGCATAAAATCAGATAGGTGGGAAGTACATCTGAATTCTGAGTGTAGCGTAAGGTTAGCCTTGCAAGTTCTTGAAATCAGAAAATTTCTCTTCAGGCTTTCTCCACCGGGTTGATCCCCGTTCCATCAACTCGCTGCGCCAGGGCTGCGATCGTTTTCCCCGTCACAGGTTCAACCCAATCGGGGGCAATTTCTGCCAGGGGGATTAGCACAAAGGCGCGATCGTTCATTCGGGGATGGGGGATTTGTAAAAAGGGCGTATCCAGGACTAGATCTTCAAACAGCAGGAGATCGAGGTCCAGCGTCCGAGGCCCGTTTCGCTCCCGCCGCACCCGTCCAAATCGGACTTCAACCTGCAACAAGGTTTCTAGCAGTTGCCGGGGAGACAGGGTGACTTGCAGTAGGGCGCAACCATTCAGGTAGTCCGGTTGGGGTGGACCTACGGGAGGGGTCTGATACCAGCGGGAGTATTGAGTAACGGTGATCCCCGCTGTTTGACCCAGTTGCTCCAATGCCCCTTTCAACGCCGCCCTGGAATCTCCCAGGTTGCTGCCTAAGGCGATCGCACTCTTCATATCATTAGGATGCATCGGGTTTGAGGGAGTCGGAGATTGCTTTCGCGATTGCATTCAGTTGCAATCCCAGCGGATAGGTGCCCTCCTCCTTAATATGACGAATGGCAACATCGGAAATGG
>JANRKG010000430.1:0-7274 GCA_033763635.1 Leptolyngbyaceae cyanobacterium bins.59 | reverse complement strand
ATCCCTACCCCCTCTCCGGGGTGTAGGGATTTTTCTCTGGGTTTGGGTGATCCAAAGTTTGTTAAGAGCAGTAGTATTTTGCCGAATCTCAAGCTAGTCTCAAGAGACTTGAGGCATAATGGTCGCTAAGAGCAAAGATCGGGTATCTTAATCACCGAAGGTTCCGATTCTTTGCGGCTCAGGGTTTGTTTCGTACGATAGGGCTTATGCTGATTTCTAACTCTCGCTACTCTCCCATCACCAGTGAAAGTACGATTGATATCCTTGCAACGACTATCCTTGCAACGACTACCCCTGCGACGGCTCCTACCAACGTTGTCCCAACAAACGTTGTCCCAATGGTGGTTGAGCAGTCTGGGCGGGGAGAGCGGGCTTTCGATATCTACTCCCGGCTTCTGCGGGAACGCATCGTTTTTCTGGGTTCTCCCGTCGATGACGCAGTGGCAGACCTCATTGTGGCTCAACTGCTCTTTTTAGATGCCGAAGACCCTGAAAAAGATATCCAGCTTTACATCAACTCCCCTGGTGGTTCTGTCACGGCAGGGATGGCAATCTACGATACAATGCAGCAAATTCGCCCCGATGTTGCGACCATCTGCTACGGATTAGCCGCTAGTATGGGAGCCTTCTTGCTAGCGGCAGGAGCTGCGGGCAAGCGCATGTCCCTTCCCAGTTCGCGCATCATGATCCACCAGCCTTTAGGGGGTGCTCAGGGACAAGCGGTGGATATCGAAATCCAGGCAAAAGAGATCCTTTATCATAAGCGCAGACTCAATGAGTTGCTGGCGCATCACACAAGCCAATCCCTTGAGAAGATCGAGTTAGACACTGAGCGTGACTTCTTTATGTCAGCCGCAGAAGCTCAAGATTATGGCTTGATTGATCAAGTTATCTCAGGCCAGTCCATCTCCGCTTCCAGCGGGACCGTCACAGCGATTAAGTGAAGAGGCAGCCATGTCTAAATATGACTCCCATCTGAAGTGTTCTTTCTGCGGCAAATCCCAGGAGCAAGTCCGTAAGTTAATTGCGGGGCCGGGAGTCTATATTTGCGACGAATGTGTGGATTTATGCAACGAAATTCTGGATGAGGAGTTGTTTGACTCCGCTTCCTCGGCTCCTCAACCCGCCCCCCGTCGCGATCAACCCGCTGAAAAGCGCAAAACCCGCACGGGGGGAATTTCCCTCAGCCAAATCCCTAAGCCGCGCGAGATCAAAAAGTATCTCGATGAGCATGTGATCGGGCAGGACGAGGCCAAAAAAGTTTTGTCGGTGGCGGTTTATAACCATTACAAACGGTTGTCTTTCCTGCAATCCAAGGGAGGCACGAAACCCACCGAAGATCCCGTTGATCTTCAAAAGTCTAATATTTTGCTCATTGGGCCAACAGGGTGCGGTAAAACGCTACTAGCCCAAACGCTTGCAGATATTTTAGATGTCCCCTTTGCAGTGGCTGATGCCACAACCCTCACGGAAGCAGGATACGTTGGGGAAGACGTAGAAAATATTTTGCTCCGGCTCCTGCAAGTGGCGGACCTGGATGTGGAAGAAGCCCAACGGGGCATTATCTATATCGATGAGATTGATAAGATTGCCCGGAAGAGTGAGAATCCTTCCATTACCCGTGATGTGTCCGGGGAAGGGGTGCAACAGGCACTCTTGAAAATGCTGGAAGGAACGATCGCCAATGTTCCACCCCAGGGAGGCCGCAAGCATCCCTATCAAGACTGCATCCAGATTGACACCAGCAACATTCTATTCATCTGTGGTGGAGCCTTTGTGGGGTTAGACAAGGGCGTTGAACAACGGATCGGTAAGAAATCCATTGGTTTCATTCAACCGGGGGATGCTCAACTTTCTAAAGAGAAGCGGGCAGCAGATATCTTGCGCCATCTGGAGCCAGATGACCTCGTGAAGTTTGGGATGATTCCAGAATTCATCGGGCGAGTTCCCGTTGTCGCCGTGGTTGACCCACTGGATGAAGATGCGCTGACAGAAATCCTGACAGAACCCCGCAATGCGCTGGTCAAGCAATATCAGAAACTTTTGAGAATGGACAATGTTCAGCTTGATTTCAAGCAAGATGCCATTCGGGCGATCGCCAAAGAAGCCTATCGCCGCAAAACAGGGGCCAGGGCATTACGAGGCATTGTCGAAGAATTGATGCTGGATGTGATGTACGAGTTGCCGTCTCGTAAGGATGTCACCCGCTGCACGATTACCAAGGAAATGGTTGAGAAGCGATCGACTGCTGATTTGTTGCTTCATCCTTCTTCGATTCCCAAGCCGGAATCTGCGTAATTTACTGTCAGGCTACGAACCCTACCATTGACTTATGGCTTTCATTCAAATTCGTGGAGTGGACCACTACTATGAGTGGATCACCAGTGCTGGAGCAGAACCCACTGGTAAACCCGTGATGGTTTTCTTACACGGATGGGCTGGCTCAGGGCGCTATTGGGAAAGTACCGCTCAGGCCCTCACGGCTACTTTTGATTGCCTCCTCTATGATCTGCGTGGGTTTGGACGATCTCGCCTTCCCCGCAATCCGGATTCTGCCCTGGAGTTTACCTACGAGTTAGAGGGCTATGCGGAAGAGTTGGCGGAACTGCTCGATGCCTTCCATCTCCACCGTGTTTACTTGAATGCCCATTCCACTGGTTCGTCGATCGCAGTCTTCTTCTTAAACCTGTTTCCCCAGAAAGTAGAGCGGGCAATTCTCACCTGTAGCGGCATTTTTGACTATGATGAGCGGGCTTTTAGCACGTTTCATCAGTTTGGGAAATACGTCGTTCAGTTTCGTCCCTCCTGGTTTCTGCGAGTTCCCCTCCTGGACAAGCTGTTCATGGCTCGGTTCCTGTATCGGCCCCTGCCTACCGCTATCAGTCGCGCTTTTCTAGAAGACTTTCTCATGGCTGACTATGAAGCGGCTTTGGGAACCATTTACACCGCAGTCAGTAAGCAAGCGGCGGAAGTGATGCCCCTGGAATTTACCCAGATTCAAGTGCCAACACTGATTGTGTCAGGGGAGTACGATCAGATTATTCCGGCAGAAATGGGACGACGGGCCGCAGCCTTGAGTCCGAAAGTTGAATTTATTATGATGCGTGGAACGGGCCACTTTCCAATGCTGGAAGATCCCGAAACCTACTTCAAACATCTTCAGGACTTCCTACAACTTCCGGTTGCTTCCTAAACTTTGCCCCAATCCCTACAATCAAAGTCATTGATGCCGTGAGGAACCTGAGTGATCGTTACATTTCTGGTCAAATCTTTCCTCACCCTTTTTGTTGTCATTGACCCGATCGGCCTTGCTCCGATTTTCATTATTCTGGCGAACGATCGCACCTCAGAAGAACGCCTGACCATTGCCCGTCAGGCGGTTCTTTTTGCCGCCCTGATCCTGCTGGTTTTTTCTCTGATTGGGCCTGCTCTCTTGCGTTATCTGGAAATTTCCCTGGATGCCTTTCAGGTGGCTGCCGGGATTTTGCTGTTCAAGATTGCGATCGACATGGTGTTTACCCAACCCGAACAAAACAATCCTTCAGTAGCAGAAGAAAATCCTAGCCAGCCCGATATCACTGTCTTTCCCCTGGCAATTCCTCTCATCGCAGGCCCCGGCACCCTGGCAAGTATCGTCATTCTAGTCGGGGAGTCAGAAAATTATCTTTCTGGCTTATTGATGGTTCTAGCAGTCACTGCCGTTGTTCTGGCGATCGCCTATGGCATTTTGCACCTATCAGATTACCTGGCCCAAATTTTAGGTAAAGCAGGAATTGATGTGATTACTCGTGTCCTGGGAGTTTTGTTAACAGCCCTGGCGGTTCAGTACATCGCCAATGGAGCGATGGGACTCCTTCAAGGTTGATGGCTGCGTCTTAGTTCCGTAATTTGGTCTGCAATCTCCAGAAGAGAGTCTGGCATTTCTGGCCCTGTCAAGATGATATCGACATGGTGAGGGCGATTCGTTAAAAACGATAATACTTCCGACTCAGCGATCAAATTAAAGTTGATTGCCAGACTCAATTCATCCAGAACCACCAGATCGTACCGAGACTCCATCACGACATCACGGGTATAAACCCAGAGCTTTGAAAAAGACTCCGCTTCCCTTGAGTCCAGGTGAGGCGTATCAATACAGCGCGGCAGATCGCAACGAATCCAATCTAAATGCTGGCCCAGTCGCACTGGATGTTCGTGTCCCTGCCCAATTCCCCCCTTCAAGAACTGCACCACGAGTACTGGCGTTCCCTGCCCTGCAATCCGCAGCGCTTGAGCCATGACATTGGTAAAGAAACTGCGATGAGAGGAGGTAAAGACCTGAATCAGCCCCTCGATCGGACGGGGATGACGATTCAGGGAAAACGTAGGAGTCTCTAAATGGGAAATCATACACAAACCATCGGTAACGCCTGGACCCGCGATTGATTCGGCAAGGCTTGTGGCATTGCTACTCCTGAAACGTTCGGAAGTCGTACTATTCTGAAGCGTCAATATCTGTAGCGCGCCCAACCCATTAGCCTCCCTCATCAAACACTAGATATGTATCTGCGTCAAGGAAAAAATGGAAGAGATAGTACAGGAGATCAGAGATTGAAATTTAAGGAATTCCAGGGACATTCACCTCTTTCTACTTCCAAGATCCTGCTTAATCCCCTCCTGGGAGGGGTAGGGGTAGGGGTGGGTTGAATGTTCGCAAAAGGCCACTTGATCGCTTGCCCCCCTAACCCACCCCGCCCTTCGGGCACCCCTCCCAGGAGGGGAAGAGAACTGAGGGTCAACTTGCAAAGCTGGGATGCACCCAATTCTCTTCAAGAAATCGCCTTAGCCCCTGCCTATGCAATACTTCCGCGCTTTCGTGCCTCTTTGTAGGAAGTACCCACATTCTTCAGACCAGAGCGGATCATTTGTTGCTCCAGGAGGGCAAAAAATCTGGCCCGATCGCTCCCCCGCACCACCGCTTGATTGTGGGCCTCCGCAAGCGCGACTGGATAGCCGTACCCCTTTTGCACCTGGGCCAGGGTTAAACTCAGAGCCGTTTGTAAGAGGTTGGAGTCTTCTGCAACCCATGCAGGAAATTCCAGCCGAGCAACCTCAATCCCCAAATGAACGTAGCAGAAATAAATGGTGTGGGGACCATACAACTCGAGAATGCGGGCCGAACTGCGCCAGAGAGGACTCCGCTGCCCCGGTTCCAACAAACTTCCCCAAAGGACCGTATCTTTAAGGGGATCGAGAACCTGGCAGGGGGTACGATCGCTCTGAGCAGAACAGTGAGTCTGACAGTCCGGCTCCGCGTAGGGGCAGGTGAGGAGTCGCAGGAAATTTATGGCTTCCCCACTGCGAGACGCACTTACATACCCTACCAGGGGCACCCGTTGCGATCGCAAGCTCTCCCAGGCCACCAGCATCGGGGACAGAATACGATCGCGGGCCTCGGCGGGCAGGGTTTCTAGAAACCAGTGAATCAAAGACCCATCCACCATTGCCAGAAGAGGGGGAGCCAATAACGGATGAGGGGTGAAGGATGATTGCACTTCCTGAACCAATTCTACAAGGGCAACCGTTTCGGAAGCCGTCCGGCAATAGCCCATCCATTCTTCTGTGCGAATGCCCCATTGCCGTGAGATATAAAGATCTTCAGGGCGATAAAACACCTCCGGCAAGCTATCCAGTAAGGGATGGAGATTCTGACCGTAGTGCAAAACGACGCGACCCACATTAATCAGGTAAAAGTAAGCAATTTCGTGATGGCTGGGAGCAATCTGGGAACCATCAGTCGCAACCACCGTATGCTGACTCGGTGCCGTTTCTAGAAATAAGCGAGTATCCAGAGGTTCGGCAGGTTCAGCAGCAATGAAAGCCATGCGATCGATCCAGGCTTGCCGACGATCCATCAACTCCCTCTGCATCGCCGTTGCTTGCCCCATCAGCGTTGCCGCCCGCTCCAATCGTTGTCGGGAAGCCGTTGCCTCCTGCGTCAAGTGTTGGCTAATTCCCTGCATCTGCTGAGCAACTTTTGTCAAATCCAGCATAGATCAAGTGTTCGCTTGTTCGATTATCTTAGCAGGTCAATCCACCTGCCCCACCCTTCACGCTTTCCTAATAGAAAAAATTTTAGTTCTTCCCCCAAAAACTCTCATGCTGATTCGGTTTCATCGCATAACTTCAGGAGAAAAAACCCCCTACTGAGTCATCACAATCACCCTAAGAATTACTGAGTTTCCCCTAAAAATACGGGTTCATTCCCAATAGAAAATAAGCTATCTATAAAGTATTCATGAAGCCATCTGTATTCTTCCAGACCTTATCAATCCCAACCTCAAAAGAAGGCTTTAATCTACCCAGAGGGGATATTTATGACGGCCAGATCCTATCAGGTCAACCAAGCTAACTCGAAGATCAGAAATACGAAGAATCTCAATCAACGAGTGGTTCCTGCGGCCTCCGTATTATCTCGTAAAGCGCAGGAAGTTGAGCTTTTATTAGAGGAAATTGTTCGCTTTCAACTGGGTCTTCAAGAGTACCCAGAAGCTAGAATTGAACAGCATTCAACCATCAAAAATCTGATTAGCTTTAGCAAACAAATTATTACCCAGATGATGCGAAGTAACAATCGCTATCGGGGATATAAGGTTGACACGCAAAATTTAATTCCTTCAGTCAAACTTCTTTTTCTAATTGGAACCCTATGTGAAGATTTTGGCTACATGAATACCAGCCCCCTCTATGGATACAACATCTTAGATTTGGGGTGTGGTGCCCTCTCCACTTACATAGAGCCTGAGTTTCCGTTCTTTCAAGTAAAAAAGGAAGAGGAATTCTTAAACCAATTTTGCAAAGATCATCCCCCCCTGGGTGCCGAAATCCTACAAATCCTGGGAGCCAGGGTGATTGGCTTAGATCCGCGTGCCCATGACAAAGCAGAGTACGAGTACCAAACGACCTACAAACATCGGGCCATTGAATTCAATAAGATCAAAGAATGGTTGCCTTCGGTAGAAACGAAATTTGAAGTTATTTCTTGCCTGAGTCTCTTTAATAAGTACGATTTTGCCTATCATTATTCAACCTCCAGACAAATCGCCTATTTCTTGAATACGCTCCGATCGATCCTCATGCCCAAAGGGATTCTGTACAGCGACCCACCGGAAACCCCCTGTACCCCAGAAGCACGAGAGATGAACCGCCGGATCTTCCAGCAAGCAGGGTTCCGGGTCATTTATGAAGGATACTTCTATATCCTGGAACCCATCGACACCACGCTCCCCTGACCA
>JANRKG010000429.1:0-3885 GCA_033763635.1 Leptolyngbyaceae cyanobacterium bins.59 | reverse complement strand
CCATCGGGTAAGCGGGGGAGGGGGAGTTGGGGTTGAATAGCTTGGCGCTGGGCTAGCCAGGTTTGTAGCTCACCCTCATCCAGGTGCATGTGTTGTTCACCCCAGGCTTGCCGATTTTTCAGGAACTCAGCATACTCACGTCTGCCTCGATCGAGCAAATGGGTGATACAGAGAATTTGTTCGTTCTCGATCGTGATCACTTTGGCCAACAGTCGCCAGGAAATGCGTAGCCGTTTTACCCAGTAAGGATAGCGGGGGCTAAACAGGAGGCCAAATAGCAGACGATCGCCCTGTTCGATTTGCTCCGTCAAAAGCTCAAGACGTTGGCACTGTTTTTCGTCTGCTTGTTGCCAAACTCGATCGTGGATATAAACGTACATAAGCTCACCCTGTGTAGAAAAGTATCGCTAGAAATACGCAGGTTTTGCGTTGGAATTTTGCATGATTGAAATACATCATACAAAAAATATGGGTGGGTACCTCAAAATAATGCTGGACAATCGAAACCCGCCTGCGCGGGTTTCAAGATCCTGAGTCCGCAGGCGGGTTATAGCTCTTCGGGCATGGCTATGCTAGTGACTGTTTAGCTGCGGTTACTCAGAGAGAAACCACTTTGTGTAGTTAGGGGGATTAACACACCAGGCAGTATCCCCCAAGGCTGAGGTAATTCACCAGTGCGGGTTAAGGGGAGCAAACAAACTCTCCATCCTTGGCATGAGGTGGTTAAGAAAGTAAAAAAGGTCACTATATTAACCGCTGAATGGGTTGAAAAATACTGGCTCAACGTAGCTTTTTGGTTTCATGGCAAGCATGACGATCGCAGAAATAGCGCATAGCCCCTAAACTTGTAACTAAAATCAGAACTTGGGCCAACCAAGGTGCCCAAGCAACACTCACCAGCAGACTGACGGCCATGATAATCACAGAGAAAGTTTTCACAATTTCTTCCTGGCTTTCATAGGCAATCCAGGCGGCAACGAGGGTGATGGCAAAGGAAATGAAAAACAAAAGAGTCATTGTTTCAACAGCCTTTTCTAGAATATTTATGATTAAATAGCTATTTAGCGATGAGCTAAATTCCCCTTTTGGTTCATTGACCGATCAATTCAGGAACTATGCAACTAGCGCTGCCATCAGGTCAGCCACAGGGATAATGCGATCGACTCGTCCGACATGATGCCCAGAAAACACTAAGCCATTGTCGATATCTCCTCTGGCAGCTTTATCCAAGGCTTGCACAATGCAGAAGGCTTGTTGTTCGTCCCGACATTTACAAGCATGGAGGCAATTCAAGAGACATCGTTTTTCTAGCTCTGGAGAACCTGCAATCACTTTCTCAACAAAAGCATTGCGCAAGGCTCGTCCCGGCATTCCCACCGGGCTGGCAATAATCACCACGTCCTCTGGCTGGGCATGGAGATGAAATTCTTTATAGCGAATATCAGCATCACACTCATCTGTTGTAATGAAACGAGTGCCAATTTGGACACCACTTGCGCCTAATGCCAGCATTTGGTCAATGTCTGCCCGATCCCACACACCGCCTGCTGCAATGATGGGGATGGGCTGTCCAATTTCCTGTTGCAAATAAGCCACTAAGTCAGGAATCACCTGATCTGCATCAAAGACGCGATCGCCTAGCTCCTCTAACTTGGCACCCAGATGTCCCCCCGCCAAATTTGGATTTTCCACCACAAACGCATCAGGTAACCGCCCATACTGACGTTCCCATTTGCGACAAATAACACGAGCGGCACGGGTACTGGAGACGATCGGCACCAAGGCTACCCCCGGATAGTCTGCTGTGTAGCCTGGTAATTGCAACGGTAATCCTGCCCCAGAAATGATTAAATTCACACCTTGTTCCGCTGCGGTGCGAACCAACGTCTCATAATCCTGGGCCGCCACCATGACATTAACGCCCAGAATTCCATCAGGGCTTAAGGTACGGGCTGTTTGAACTTCATCTATGAGTGCCAATCGATTGGCTGCAAAAAACTGCTCTCGGCGCTTGCCAAGGCTGGGTTGGGTGATATCGAAGTAGGGTGAATTTAACCCCAAAGCGATGGCGGAAATGACACCAACACCACCAGCATTGGCAACTGCTGCCGCTAGATGTGCTCCAGAGATCCGGATGCCCATGCCACCCTGGATGATGGGATATCGAGCAAGGTGCTGACCAATTTGGAGAAAAGGTAATGGTGGCATATCAGGATGATTTAAGGTTTGCGGGTCACGTTATACCAAAGCCTGAGTAGGGACAAATTGGTATCACTATCAATGGATTTGTACAAGGTCGTGCGTCTGAAGTTCCTAAAAAAAACCAATATATTCACTATACAACTATTTGCACTCTATAACCATAAAACTATAAATCAATATTTTGAATGCAGTAATTTTCATGGTTCTACCGTCTAAAACTAGGCTAATTTCTCGTTCCCTAGGATTAAGCGGCGGCAATAATGTGCCAACTCAAAAGGCACTCAGTCGGTTAATAGTAGTAGGGACTTAAGTCTTGACTACGAGCTACTCAACCTGATCCCTTTTACTGGGGACAAAACTGATGCTGCTTGCTAATAGTTCTGTTGATCAAAATCACAAGGCCGATCGTCCCCATGTCACTACCCTGCCTCAATAAATGCCTGATACTATGACTCATTGAGTTCCACAAGTTGCATTACGAATCACATGATACCCCCCATCAATTTGCTACCCACTGCTTTTTCTGAGTTGTTTCTTTCCATAACCAACACCAAGAAGATCACCCTAGCCGATCGTTACGGTATGTTGGCTGCTCTGCTTAGAGAAGAAGTCACGTTAGAGGAAAGACAGGTGCTCGATCGCCTGCTCTATGCCCTGCGTCGGGGACAAGTTCAACTGGTTAATGAGTTATCAATTGCAATGGGATGAAGCCAATGTCAGAATTTAGAGTTCATCAATTTCTACGCTTCTTGAAAAATCAAATTGGTTTGGCTGAGTCAGATTTAAAACTTGCTTTAGCAGACTGCGGTGAGGTTTCTTGCTTGCCCATTACCCTATGGCAACGAGGATTAGTCACGCTTCCTGAATTAGATCAGATGATGAGTTGGCTGTTTTCTGCCTAGATATTCTCTTTTCAGCCCGCGATCGCTCCAGCAATTAAAAGTCCCCAGTTTCTTGAAGAAGCTGGGGACTTTTAAAGTCGTCATTAACGGATCCGGGTTTAATGATTGTTCTCTTTTCAAACGTGACTTCGGGGGGGGCATGTTCAATCAAGAAAGTTCACCCCAAAAAACATTGATCAAACTAGTCTTATTATTCTTTTTTCTGTAAAGCAGCCATCATCTGCGCTCTCACCGCCTGAGACCACAGATTAAAGTCAAAACTTAATTCGCTAGGAAGCTGAACATTCCCAGAAACAGGCTTTTGAGGTTTTGACTGAGGTTTGGTATCCATTCATAAACTCCCAACAAATATTAAGTAGCTAAACAGGCGTTGTGCAGCTACCTTTCCCATTCTAAAGGGTAAATTCAGTTGGTTTATGCAGAAAGTGCAATAATTACATTCAGAAAATGCATAGAAGACAGTTTTTTGTCAGTAAATCTTAAATATTGATGACGAGTTACTAAGTTTTTGATCCAGAATAAAGAACGCTAACTCCTTCGTTTGCCTGAATCGTCCAGCAATTTTGCATCGTCCGCTATGACCTATCTCGTTGAAACGGTTACCTCCCTGAACCAAGCGCAAGCCCTAGGCCGGATCACTGCCCAAAGCTTTAATATTACTGAACCAGGATGGGTGGAGCAATTCGTCGAAACCCAGTCCTGGCAAAATTTGTGCGTCATTCAATCTCAAGATCAGGTTATGGGTGGTTTAAAGATTTACCCAATGGGCCAGTGGTTTGGA
>JANRKG010000428.1:0-17147 GCA_033763635.1 Leptolyngbyaceae cyanobacterium bins.59 | reverse complement strand
GGGCGGCCTGCTTCCCACCAGCGCAGCCAGTCTACTCCGAAGGCATGAACGAAGAAGTCGAACAGGCCAGTGAAGGAGACACCGACGATCGGATCGATTTCTCGGCTGTAGTGGTAGCGGGGTTCGATGAAGCGATGGTTGAGGAGGGCTGCAACGGAGAGCGCTCCTGCGGTGAAGGCTTCTTCTTGTTCTTGAAAGTTATTGGGATCGAGTTGGTTTAAGTGGACCTCAGATAAGTTGCAGTGAAAATTTTTCCCAAGAATTTCACCACACGGGTTGAGGCCGTAGCGTTCCAGGCGATCGGTAATCTCTTCATTAGAGAGTTGTGGGTAATGGGTTTGCAACCACTGGTGAGCTTCACCCTTCTCATAAACTCGTAAAAATTCTGCTTTCAGTTCAGGTGTGTTGAGTAAATCAGCACTGGAACGAGCGATCGCCTCTGGTGCGTACTGAATGGCCCCTTCTCCGGAGTAAAATTGTTTGCGAACCGCATCAATACATTCTTGTTCAGTGGGTTGATGATGGTAAACGCGGGTGTGGTTCGCCATCCGTAACGAGTCCCGTTTGGGATCGATGCGCCAGTTGCCCTCTGCATCTTGCTGCCAGAGATTATCCTTCGCAACCGCGAAAGCCTCATCCCCACTGGCTCCCTGACGAATCCCCGCTGACCTTCGAATGTTCCCTGCCACAATAGTAAGAGCCGCCTCATCGATCAGCAGACAGCACTCTACAGAAGTCAGTTGCCGCCCGATCGCCTGATTGAGAATCGCCGCACAGCGATCGTACAGTCCCGATAACTTGATGGGATTGGCAACGCCCCCAAAGCCCTTCAGGGTTTCCCCTTCGGGACGCACATCACTGATATTGACGGTGACTTGCACGGTTCCAGTAAACCGCTCATCGCTAGAGAGTTCGAGTAAGGTTTGGTAAGACTGAACCCAACCCTGGCGACTATCTCCGACAAAAATGGTGACTCGATCGCCCTCCACTTGAACTTCTGAGAACTCGCGGCGTTGCTCGGCGGGAGTTTCCCCAATTTTCCCAGCAACGGTGATCGTGAGACGATTGCGAATCGCAGGTAAACCATTGATGTACTTGGGTTCCAGGATGGCCCCAGTCCCACAACCCATCATCGCCAGATCCATCATCAACCCAAAGGCTCGCCAGTCGATGACATTGGTGCTGGTGCAGTTGTAAGCGCCAGAGAAATTTTCCGGCTTCTCGATCCACTGGGAGCCACCCACCCAGAGCCACCGACCCGACGGCAAGGATTTCAATTCCTGCTGCATCCGGCGCACCAGGTCTGCTTCTTCGGGAGTGAACTGGCCCAGCTTGATCAATCCCCCGGTGGTGCGATCGCAGACATCCAGCCAGGTTTCCCGACGATCGCCAAACCGACGACTGTAGGTTCTGTAAAACACTGGGTTAGCCGTCGGTGCAGTCGCAGGGAACTGGCCCGCCTGACGTTCTCGTTCAAGTTCTCGAACCATAGAATAGAGCCTCGCTAGTTGCAAGTAGATCAGAAAGAGGTGCAGGAAGATACTATATGTAGAACCAAAGCCTTACTGTAACACTAGATATGATATTTAAATTTTTCAGCTTAACCTGTCCCTTTCAGAATGATTTATTTGTTTTATATAAGCCTAAACATTTGTACTAAAAATAGCGCTCTGTCAAGGCAAAGAGTTTTATGCAGGAAAACAAATTGCCGAGACAGGGTTGACCTATCTCGGCAAGATAAAGAAGTTTTCAGAAAAATGAAGGGGTCTCAGGGAAGATTTGCAAGAAACAGAATCAGCTTAAAGGTCATCTTTTTTATCCTGCACACCCTTGATAATGCGAGAGAGTTCAACCTTTTCGTTGGTTGCAACACGAGTGGGAGAACCGCTGATGATACCCTCGAAGTTGCGGAAGGACTCTTTAATTTCTGGCCCCTCTTCCGTAATGATGTACTCCCGGATGCCCTTATCGTGCCAGGAGCCGCGCATTTTAAAGACGTTGATTGCACGGGCCATCTCACCCCGAATCTCCACATATTGCAGCATCAGGATGGTGTCAGTGATGGTAGAGATGTGGGAATCGGTGATGGAGTGAGAACCCATGAATTGATCGGTGGTGTTCGTGAAGAACCCCGTGATCTCTTCCTGCTTGGCAAAACCTGTCACCCCGATCACAAACTGACGGAAGGCGTTGTTGCTGACTCCCCGCGCCAGGGCAGAAAGGGAGTCGATCGCAATCCGAGAGGGCTTGAACTCCGCAATCTCTGACTTAATGATCTGTAAGTGGTCTTCTAACCCAGCGGATTCGGGGTAGGTACAGAGAATCTTCAAAAGACCCTTCTGTTCCATTTCCTCGAAGTCGATTCCCCAGGAGAAAGCGTTCCGGGAGAGCTGGGCGCGGGATTCTTCGTAGGCGAACAGGATGGCCCGATCGCCCCGGACGCAGGCGTTTTGAATGAACTTGCTGACGAGGAGGGTTTTCCCGGTTCCGGTTGCACCCGTTGCCAGAATAATCGAGTCCTTGAAGAACCCCCCCCCACACATCCCATCCAGGGTGGTGACTCCTGACGAGACACGGGCATTGGACGATCGCTGGGTGAGGCGCATCGCCCCCAATGGAAAGATGTTGATGCCCTGGTTGGTGATGGTAAAGGGATACTCCCCTTTCATGTGGGTGGTGCCGCGCAGTTTTAGAATTTCGATCGTGCGGCGGCGGCGTTCCCCTTCCAGTACGTTGCGGACGATCGCCACGTTGTCGGAAACAAATTCCTCGACCCCAAACCGGGCCACAGGGCCATATTCCTCGATACGTTCCGTCGTCATGATGGTGGTGGTGCCGATCAGTTTCAAACGGGCTACCAGGCGAAAGATCTCCCGCCGAACGACAGAAGCCGCATCGTACTGCTGAAAGACTGCTGTTACCGAGTCAATCGAAACTCGTTTGGCCTTGTATTTGCGAATCGCGTACTGAATGCGTTCAATGAGGGCAGAAAGATCAAAATTGCCCACCACATCCTGTCCTTCGGGATCGGGAGAGGCATCTAAGATAAAGAGTTTGCCTTCATCAATCAACTTTTGCAGATCCCATCCAAAACTATGGGCGTTTTTAATAATGTCTGTTGGAGATTCTTCAAACGTGACGAAGATACCCGGTTCATCAAATTGGGTAATACCGTGGTAGAGAAATTGGACGGCAAAAAGGGTTTTCCCCGTCCCAGATGTGCCACTGACGAGGGTGGTGCGACCCGAAGGAAGGCCACCATGACTGATATCATCAAACCCCTCAATCATGGTTCGGATTTTATGAACACCTGTTGTGGTCTTTAACGGTTCTTCAGCCATTTGCCTCGTCCTCGCGTAATTCGTCGTACAAGAGGTCTAACCCTATTAACACTTTTTCTCGATCGGACAAATCCCCAATAATTCTGCGTACCGGGGGGGGCAATATTTTAGCAAGGGTGGGCGTTGCCAGAATCTTATCTTCTTCAGCAAGCTGGGGATTTTTTAACACATCAATCACTTTCAGGGCATAAACTCCCTGAAATTCCTGCTCCAAAATTGCTTTGAGGGTTTTTAGCGCTCGGATTGAATTGGGTGTGTTACCTGCTACATAGAGCTTTAGAATGTAAGTTTTTTTGTAAGGACTCATAGCGTCGTTGAGAAAAATATTGGAAATAAGCTCTTTAACTCTAGTTTTCAGACAGCTTGAATTAAGTTCATCATGGCACTTGTGATTTCATTTCTAAATTAAAAATAAAAGATTAAAAATAAGGCTTTTACCAGAAAACAATGCATTGCCCTCAGGCTTTTTGTGACGGTTTCCCCTCGTTTTTTAACGCTCTCCGCTTGGCGATTCACTCTCTCTAAAACTCACCCATAAAAAACCCTAAACTTAGTCTTCCCTTGGAATCGATCGCCGATACATTTCACACAAATGGGCAATCACATCAATGAGGGTCAGGCGATAATCCAGCAAAATTTCCTCACTGCGGCCTTCCAATCTTAGCTGTTTAGAAAACTGATCCATCAGTTCCATGTGGATTTCTACGATTTGGGAGACTGGGACATCTGCGAGAAAGATGAGATTGACAAAATTATCAATTTTTTGATTGAGTTCTGAAGCCTCCTTGGAAAAATAATTGAGAATGATATCGTGATACCCTTCCCGCATATCCTCCATGAAAGTTTGCCTCTCTTCAGGGGTTAGATTTCGGAGAAAACTGGTGGGGTTTCGCTTGTAATACACGCCCAGATAACCAAGTCGTTCTTTAAGCTTTTCTGCAAGACGGTGTTGTTGTTCCAGCAACACCCCAGTCAATCCCCGATGAAAGAAAGCATCAACGATCGAAAGTTTCAAAAATTGAACAATCGCCTGATCAACCAGGGCTGGAAGGCGATCGAGTTGAGCAATGTCCATTTCGACCGTTGCTGCATGGTAGAAGAGCGGTGGTTTGGCTTGAGCCAGGTTTTGAGCCGTAAGGGCGGCTTGCCCAACCTCAATCTCATCGGGCCGTGTTCCGATTTCGGCAGGTAATTCTCCGTCCTGGTAAAGGACGACCGCAGGTAACAAAATTGCCTGTTCCAACAAACAGCGGACCAGGGCAGTGGATTGAGAACTGTACCGAAAAACCAGGCAATCTATCTGTTGTTTATGCTGCTCGACAAAACTAAAAAACTCAGATTCCGTCTCGAAGGGAGTCACCGTATAACGATCGGGTCCCAACATCTTGAGCAACCCCTGAGCAAGGGCATCGGAATCGACGAGCGTACAGATAGAGAGTAGAAGGCGCAAAGCGATCGATCCAGAATGGTGAAGGATAAGAGTGGACGAAAAGCCAGTAGACAAAAGCCAGTAGATATAGAAGGGTCGCGAACCCTAACCTGGAAAAAGGCAGCAAATCACTAAAAAGCACAACAAAATATTGAAAAAGAAGGGATGAACCCTAAAGATTCGTTTCCAAAGATTAATAGTTTCTAAACATTAATTGTAATTGCACAGGTCATCAATTTTTCGGAGATGCCGTCATAATTAGCAGTAAGTCTACGGGGTAAAGTCCTTCTGGATTCCTGGTCAGTTAGGGAAGCCTTGGGGAATGATTGAGGTTGGTAGAGCGGATCAGAACGGATCGGTGGATTTGCAAGCAGGGAGCTTAAGCGTAATGCTTTTAGGCGTAATGCTTGAAGGATATTCAAAGACTGTTCAGTAAAAGAAGATTGCCCAAAATATTGATCAGAGTTTTTGCTGTCAAGCTGTTTAAGGTTTTCGGAAGGGGCACTCTGATGAAAGTCCAGCAGGATATGTCTGGTCGTAATCTATTAAGTGGGGATATGCAACCACTGATTCAGTTGTATTCCCAAGCCCCGGAGACAAAGCACTTAAGATCGCATTCCTCTCAGATGCCGATCGGGTGATTTCGGTGAGTCTTGCTCCAGTACGGAACCTATTTGCCCATTCCCATGTGTGCTTCCCTCCTTAAGAATTTTCTGCTGCCTGTTCCCATCTGTGTTGACACCTTTAGTGTGGCAGCCCTGAAAGATTGCTTTGAGCAGCAGCAAGCCGAACAGGTGGTGTTGGTCAATGCCTCCCGCCAGCCGACGGGGGTTGTTCGCCTCAGCCGATTTTTGCCCTACCTCCTGCCCCCGCGACGATCGGAGACAAAGCCACCAGAAACACGACCAGGAGAAGCTCTCTCTCAGGAAATCAAGCATTTGTCGGTTGTTGAAGCCGTCACAATTTTGTCGGGAGATTTGAACCTGGGGCAATGGGCCACCCATCTGCAAGGGGGAGAGAGTGCAGAAACTCACTGGGCGATCGTCAATGCGGTTGGGGAATTTTTGGGGTTGTTGGATGCTCCCCGAGTTCTCAAGTCAATTGCCACAAATCCCCTCTCCCTGTCCCGCTTTGATCCGAGCCTCACCTTGCCGGAAGTCTCCGTCGCCGATCGTCACGCCATTCGCGTGGATCGATCGCCCGGAGGAACCCAAATCCTCCAGATCCTGATCGAAGTTCTTAATCAAATCCCCCTTCCCGTGATGCTGCAAACCAGTACGGGGCGATTGATTATTCAAAATCCCGTCTGGCAGCAACAATTAAGTGAATTGCTCGATCCTTCCGGGATTCAGCGAGAAGCAGCAGCAGTCCTCGAATCCCTATCAGTGGAGAGGATGGATCGCGATCGATCCCTGGACCCATTGGAGCGACAGCGATCGGGGCAAGCTTCTACTGGCCCTGCTGCCTTCATCGGAGGGGGGTGTGAGATTGGGGCAGAACCCAATACTTGTATATGTGTGTGTCCCACGAAGGAGGGGGGCGAACGGATCTGGCAGTTTACAAAAATTCCGTTACCTGATGGGTTGATGACAGTGGAAAGCTTATCTCCTACTGCGATCAGCACTCAACCGTTAGAGTCCTGGTTGTTAGAGACCTTTAAGCTCGCTTCCCTGGATAGTAGTCTGCTGCTGGACGGGGGCGGCTCTGCGCGGGCTCCAATCCAGGTCATCACTCCCCGAACATCCGAACCCCTCTGGCTTGTGATGGCTTGGGACATCACAGAACAACAGCAAGTCGCACGGGAACTGACGGCAAAAAACGCTGATTTGCTGCAACTCAATCGTCTCAAGGATGAATTTCTATCCTGCATCAGTCATGAACTCAAGACTCCGCTGACTGCAATTTTGGGGCTTTCCAGCTTGCTGAAGGAGCAGGTGTTAGGCAGCTTAAATGAGCGACAGGCCCGGTATGTGCGCCTGATTCACCAGAGCGGTCGTCAACTGATGGCGATCGTCAACGATATTTTGGACCTGACCCGGATCGAAACCGGACAACTGGAACTCGTGCTGGAACCTGTTTCCCTCACGACTGTCTGTGATGCAGCCTGTCGGTTAGCCCTGGCCCAGCAGGCTGGAAGGACAGACGCTGCGGGTGAGGGCGGGAAAAAGCCAGCAGCGGCTACGCAAACGGTGATCGCTTCTGAAGAAGCTGAGCTTCCGGATGAGATCCATCTGGAAATTGAACCGGGGTTGGAAACGGTGATTGCGGATGAGGCTCGCTTGCGGCAAATGCTGGTGCATCTCCTGACCAATGCCCTGAAGTTTACGGATGCGATCGGGGAAGTGGGGGTGCGGGTCAACCGATGGGAAGCCTGGATTGCATTTACAGTCTGGGATCGGGGCATTGGGATTCCAGCGGATAAGCAACACCTCATTTTCCAGAAGTTTCAACAACTAGAAAATCCCCTGACTCGTCGCTTTGAAGGGACTGGATTGGGACTGGTCCTGACTCAACGGTTAGCCCGCTTGCATGGAGGAGATGTCACCTTCATTTCTCAGGAAGCGGAGGGGAGTCAGTTTACCCTGCTCCTGCCTCCCGTGCCCCCTCATGGGGGCACTTATGCGCCGTCCCAAGCCCCAGGCCAACATTTCCCAAGCATCAGTCAAGCCTCGAACCGATTGGTGTTAATGGTCGAGTGTTTTCCCCATCTGATTGAAAGCCTGACAGAGCAACTCACTCGCCTGGGATATCATGTGGTGATCGCCCGCTCTGGAACAGAAGCCCTGGAGAAAGCGCGACGGTTACAGCCCTGTGTGATTTTCTTAAATCCAGTGCTGCCGTTGCTGTCAGGGTGGGATGTATTGACGCTTCTGCGATCGGATGCAGAAACTCGTCAGATTCCGGTGATTGTGATGGCGACGGCGGCAGACAAACTCCAGGCAACCCAGCAACGGGTGGAAGGCTTTTTGAACTTACCGATCCAACGCAGGGCACTGGAACAGTTGCTATCCCGTCTGGCTCCCCTGCGTGTTCCTGCAATTGGTCGCGAATCTGCCATCAGCCTCACGATTATTCTTCTAAACCTGGAGGGGCTTACTTCGTCTACCCCCCTGACGGAAATGCTGCAACGGTATCGCCATCGGGTGCTAGAGGTGGATGAACTGGCTCAGGCAGAACTCCTATCCCGTGTCTGGAAGCCCCATGTCGTCGTTGTGCAGGGCACCGTCCCCGACCCAGTGGCCTATTTACGAGAGTTGAGCCATCAGGTAGGGCTGGCGGCCCTGCCCCTGGTCACGTTGGATGAGACCATGACCCAGGCAGCGAATCAGGTGACAGGGCTATCGGTCTTTCCATGTCTGGCGGCGATCGATTTTGACCCGCTAAAAACTGGAAAATCCAGTGGTGCTTCCGCCCTTCTTCAGGTATTACAGGTTGCGGCTGGGGTGAACTGGAAACCTGTAGTGGTTGCAGTTGACTTGGCCCTGTTGACGAATGAAATTGTGGGGCCAGTGGACGAGGGAGAAGGGGTGAATGCATGGATGGCCCAGGAGTTAACAGATCCTTCTTCCTCCCGTTCTGGGCACCGAGTTGAATGGCTTCAAATGCTAGTCCAGTATTTGCAAACAGCGGGTTTAAAGGGAATTGTGAGCTATTCCTGGCTGGATGTGCTGCGTCAGTTGCAATGTCAGTGTGTGGACCTAGTCGTGATTCGCTTGCCAGAGTTAGATCTGGAGTGCCAATCTTGCAGACACTACTTGCAAGCCGCGATCTATGCCTTAACCCTGTTGGAGCGGATCGAAATTCGACCTCCAATCCTGGTGCTTAACCAGCCTGAGCTCTCGACGGACCAGAGTTTGGCTTCCCTGGTTCAGGATGATATTCATTGTTTGCAGAAATTGTTAGTTCAGTTAAAGACCCGCACACTGCCCAATTCCCTCTCCATGCAGACGTTGTTAGAGGAAATTGAGCAGGTATTGAGTGAGACGGATTAGACCGTGACTTTAATCTTTTCCGCCTGCCGATCGCGCACTTTCTGAGAATAGAACGACGCAGACTCATCGCCTCGACTGCATTCTTTGGAAAATTCAATCAGGTGATGGCCCACTAATCCCACATGGATCAGGCTTTCGATATTGCCCGCTTTCAGGGCTGGTTTCGCCATCCGCCAGAAAGTATCGCGGTAGCTACCGAGCACCCCGACCCGAAGCAGGATATTTCCCATAATGGTCAACCCTTTGCGGATGTTAGCCCAGGAAGTCCGGGCCGGACTGTTGGGAACGGCAATTCGGTTGGGGTAGGTGTGCTCCATCTGATAGGCGAACCGCTGGTACAGAAATTCTGGCTCATAGGCTGTGGTAATACACCGCTGCCACATTTCCACGACCTGTTCATAGGGCAGCAGAAACTCCACGTTGGATTCGCGGTTTTCGTCGAAAACGAGACGGCCTTCCTGTTCGAGCCGCCGCCAGAGAGGGGTACGCGGTAGGGCATGGAGCAGGTTAATGGTCAACATCGGAATCTGGGAACGACGAATGAATTCCAGGATGCGATCGGCGGTTTCGGGGGTATCCGTATCAAACCCGATGATAATGCCCGACACAACTTCCATTCCGTAGCGGTTCAAGACCTGAATGGCTTCCAGAATGGGCATGCTCAGGTTATGGTCTTTGGAGATGGACTGAAGCGCATCGGTTTCGGGGGTTTCGATGCCACAGAACACCGTACAGAAGTAGGCTTCCCGCATCATCTCCAGGATTTTGGGACTCATTGCCAGGTTCAAGGTGGCTTCACAGGCAAACTGAATGGGGTAGCCATTGGTTTTCTGCCACTCAATGAGATGGGGCAGCAATTTTGCCAAAGCCCGCCGATCGCCCACCAGATTATCATCCACGAAATACACAGCCCCCGGATTCCCGGAAGCCAGCATCGCATCTAACTCTCGGATCACCTGTTCTGGCGTTTTTAAGCGGGGGTTGCGTCCATAAAGTTCGGGGATGTCACAGAACTCACAGCGATAGGGGCATCCACTGGAGAATTGCACATTCGCCAGGAAATATTGATTGATGTCTAGCAAATGGTAAGCGGGGGTTGGAAACTCGCTGAGGGGCAACCGCTCCATCGTCTCGAACCGGATTTGCTCTACCGGACGCTGCCCCTTCAGGTCGATGTACTCAATCATGCGATCGGTCGCATCCCCTAGCTCTCCCAGGTGCAGGATATCGAAGTCGGGGTAATATTCGGGGCAACCGGAGACTGACGGGCCACCCACGATCGTCAACTTACCGTACTGATGGGCCAACTCATTAATGTGATTCATGTGGGGCCGTTGGATGTGCATGCCACTCACAATGACCACATCAGCCCAACGGTAGTCCGCAGGCTTGGCGGGCCGGATATTTTCATCCACAAATCGGACTTCCCATTCCTCTGGCATATAGGCAGCAACGACCAAAATGCCCTGAGGCGGCATAAAGGCTTTGACATTTGCCATGAGCGGGTAGGCATAATGGAAGGTCCCAAAGGAGCGACCATATTGAGGAAACACACAGAGAACTCGCCGCTTGTTCTGGGGAATGTAGCGAATGCGGCCTCCGGTACTTTCGGGAATCGTCTGTTCAAAATCCTTGAGATTGGCAGTCATGACTTCCTCACACCTCGGTAGCGCTGAAAAATAGGGAGAATGCTGACGATCGCCCAGGTGAAGATTTGCCCTGAAAAATTGGGGCGGGGTTGGAAGTTCAGAACATCGCAACCGTTCCCTTCCAGGTTTTTCTGATCACCTTCCAGGTTTTTCTGATCAGAGTACCATACCTGCTTTGATTGGCTGCGTCTCTTTCGTGAACCGTTTGGATCTCAATCTTGAGAGAGGGTATTGGGCAAACTGATCAGGGAACTCACGACTTGATTCCGACCATTGTTCTTGGCCGTCAGCAGATATTGATCGGCCCGTCGCAGTAAGTTCAGCCCCTTCTCATCGTCCTCTGGGGTCAGGGAGGCCACCCCCGCACTGACCGTAATTCGGAGATGAACAGAGCGATCTAACAGGTCGATCACAAACTGCTTGCTGCTGATCATGCGACAGATGCGATGGGCAATCAGGGGGGCTTCCCGTTCATCTGTGTTGCTCAGAATGATCACAAATTCTTCACCTCCATACCGAAAGGGGGTGTCGTAAAAGCGCAGATTATTCCGCAGGCGCAGGGAAAGCAGTTTGAGTGCCCGATCGCCCGCCAAATGACCATAGGTATCGTTGATGGATTTGAAAAAGTCCACATCCAGCATCACCAAACTCAGGGGAACCGACCGAATCCGGGCATTTTGAATCTGCCGGGGAAGTTCCCATTCGAGGGCACGGCGGTTGTTGAGTTCCGTCAAGGGGTCTGACAGGGCGATCGCAGAGAGCAGATCATTGGTGCGAACGATCTCTCGATGGGTGTTCACAATGCGAAGGCCAACCTGGACATGGGTTCGCAACAATTCCACAGAAGCAGCATTGAGAGAACCTACCAAACCCACTTCAGAGGTGTAAAAGAGATGACAATAGGCATCTGCTCCTTTTTGCAGAGCTTCTATCATGGGGATCGGATCGGTGACAAGCTCTTTACTGGATGGATCAGCTTGATAGGTAGGGGCAACCATCAGGCAGTAAATCCATGCGAGGCGGGGTTGTTCTTTGAGTTGAATACAGAGATCCAGACTGCCCGGTTGATTGGCTGGCAGGATCAGTAGATCAGGTTGTTGGGACTGGATCAAGGGATCTGCATCTTCGGGGGCTGCCGCAGTTTGAATAGTGCAGGGAAGCAAACCCCGAAGATGCCCCAGAACGGTGGTAACGAAATCATCACCTCCAACCACGAGAATAGAAGCGTTCATCGACGTTTAGCGACTCACTCAAACATCCAGACGACATGCCATAACTGAATACAGCCCTTGCTAATCTCTATACGCAGAAGACTCTTGACTTCAATAAAACCTGGATATCTTCAAGAACGGTAGAGAACGCAAGTGAGGATCAACATTGTTTCCGAAACTCTTGTGCCTGTTTGAGCTACATCACACACTAACCCGCTTCCATAGCCGATGGAATGGAATAGACATATCACACCATCTCTTCATCCAAAATCAGTTCATGTTATGACTGATCAACTGTACTTTACGGATTTGATAATGGCGAGACGAGAAAGAATTCCTGATGAACTCAGTTGATTCCAAAGTCACCACCCTAGCTTGAGTATAGAACTTCCCAGGAATGTCCTTGAGGGGAATTGCAAGTTCTCCTGAGGGATCTTGATAAAAATTGAGAAGTTTTCGGGCTTTTCTACCGATCTTTCTCGCTTCCCTTGCTGGAATCAATGGCTCGGTCCTCTGGGTTTTCCAAAAAACTGCCCCCGATCGCCCGAATTGCCCTGCAACCCATTCCCCTTTCTTGCTAGATTCGTAAAGAATTAGTTTTTGTTATCCTTGCCCTCCCAATCTTCCTTCACGTCCATGATTACTCCTCTCAGCGGCGCTCAAATTCGACAAAAATTTCTAGATTTTTACGCAGCGAGAGGTCATCAAGTGCTGCCCAGTGCCTCCCTGGTGCCGGAAGATCCTACCGTTCTGCTCACGATCGCTGGAATGTTGCCCTTCAAACCCATTTTTTTGGGGCAGCGCACGGCAGAAGTTCCCCGTGCTACCACGTCCCAGAAGTGTATTCGCACGAATGATATTGAGAATGTGGGTCGCACAGCCCGTCACCATACCTTCTTTGAGATGCTGGGGAATTTCAGCTTTGGGGATTACTTCAAGGAACAGGCAATCATCTGGGCATGGGAACTGGCAACGGCAACTTTTGGTCTGCCCCCAGAACGGCTTGTGGTGAGCGTTTTTGAAGACGACGACGAAGCCTTTGCTCTCTGGCGGGACAAGATCGGCGTTCCTGTGAAGCGCATTCAACGCATGGGGGAAAAGGATAATTTCTGGGTGTCGGGTCCTACGGGGCCATGTGGTCCCTGCTCAGAAATTTACTATGACTTCCATCCAGAACGGGGGGATGACACGATCGACCTGGAAGATGACACCCGATTTATCGAGTTTTACAATCTGGTGTTCATGCAATACAACCGGGACAGTGAGGGCAACCTGACCCCCTTGAAGAACAAAAACATTGACACCGGGATGGGGCTGGAACGGATGGCCCAAATTTTACAGGCCGTCCCCAATAACTATGAAACTGATTTGATTTTCCCGATCGTGCAGACTGCGGCCTCCCTGGCAGGGATTGACTATGCCAAAGCAAACGAGAACACGAAAGTTTCCCTTAAGGTAATTGGGGATCATGTGCGAGCGGTAGTTCACATGATTTCCGATGGCATCACGGCTTCTAATATTGGGCGGGGGTATGTGTTGCGGCGGTTGCTGCGGCGGGTGATTCGGCATGGCAAGCTGATTGGGATTGAAACGGAATTCACGCCCCAGGTAGCGGAAACGGCGATCGTCCTGGCAGAGGGTGCCTATCCGAAAGTACGGGACAAGGCAGCAGTCATTAAGGCGGAAATGCAGCGGGAAGAGGCCCGTTTCCGCAAAACCCTGGAACGGGGGGAAAAAATTTTGGCGGAAATCCTCCAAAAAGTTCCGGCGGGGGGACGGGTCTCCGGGCGAGATGCCTTTACCCTGTATGACACCTACGGCTATCCCCTAGAACTCACTCAAGAAGTGGCGGAAGAGCGGGGCTTAACGGTGGATGTCGAGGGCTACCAGCAAGCTATGAAGGAACAGCAGGAAATGGCCCAGGAAGCCCATGAAACGATTGATCTGACGATTCAGGGCAAACTGGATGAACTGGCGGACGACCTGCATGAGACTGAGTTCTTGGGCTATACCCAGTTCTCCAGTGCAGCCGATGTGAAATTGCTGCTCGTGACTGGAGAAGTGGTCTCAGAAGCGGGTGCGGGAACCTCTGTACAGATTGCCCTTGACCAGACTCCTTTTTATGCAGAGTCCGGTGGGCAGATTGGCGATCGGGGCTACCTGTCCGGGGAGACGGTGCTGGTGCGGGTCGAAGATGTCAAGAAAGAAGGGGCCATTTTCGTTCACTTTGGGCGCATCGAGCGAGGAACCCTGCGAGTGGGCGATCGGGTCACGGCTCAGATCGATCTCGCGTGTCGGCGACGGGTTCAGGCCCATCATACGGCAACTCACTTGCTCCAGGCCGCTTTGAAGAAGTTAGTCGATGACAGTATCGGTCAGGCGGGTTCTTTGGTATCGTTCGATCGCCTCCGGTTTGACTTCAACTGTCCCCGATCCCTGACGGCTGAGGAAGTGCAGCAGGTGGAAGAACAGGTGAATACCTGGATTGCGGAAGCTCACACGGCCCAAATTGCCGTCATGCCTCTCCCGGAGGCGAAGGCGAAGGGGGCGGTTGCCATGTTTGGCGAGAAATATGCTGACATGGTACGGGTGTTGGACTTCCCTGGGGTGTCGATGGAACTCTGTGGGGGCACCCACGTTTCCAATACGGCTGAAATTGGTTTGTTCAAAATTATCTCTGAGTCGGGAGTCGCTTCTGGGGTTCGTCGGATTGAGGCCGTAGCGGGTCCGGCGGTACTGGAGTACCTGAACCTGCGCGATCGGGTAGTTCGGGAGTTAAGCGATCGATTCAAGGCCAAACCGGAGGAACTCCCAGAGCGAGTTACGAACCTCCAAAACGAGTTGAAGACCGCTCAAAAGCAACTGGAATCCCTGAAGGCAGAACTCGCCCTGAGCCAATCCGATCAACTGCTCAGTCAGGTAGAAACGGTTGGGGCGTTCAAGGTGCTGGTGGCCCAGATGGGATCAGTGGATGCGGAATCCTTGAAGACAGCAGCGGAAAGGCTTTTGCAAAAGCTAGAATCGGGGGCTGTTGTTCTAGGATCAGTACCCGAAGCCGATAAAGTCAGTCTGGTGGCAGCCTTCAGCCCAGCGGTCAACCAGAAAGGGGTACAGGCTGGCAAATTTATTGGGGTGATCGCCAAGATCTGTGGCGGTGGCGGCGGTGGACGGCCCAACCTCGCCCAGGCGGGAGGCCGTGACCCAGGCAAATTAGCAGATGCTCTAGCCGAGGCCAAACGCCAGTTGACAGAAACCCTGTAGAAATAGGGCCAAATTCTGTTGGAATCGCTAAGGAATTTACCAATGAATCAAGTGCCAGTCACCGGGCTTCGGCTGCGCTCAGCCCTCAATAGTTCACGGGTTGAGCGAAGTCGAAACCCGATCTCCAGGGATGTTATTTTGCTGCATGTCTCTAAACAGAGAAGTATCGGGAAAAGTGCGCCTCACAGCCCCTTTTGCTGCCGGAACTCCGCAACCACCTCTTTTACATCCTGCCGATCGCCGTCCACCTGATAATTTAGACGACGCATCTCCGCTTCAGAGACCTTCCCCCCCAGATCTGTGAGAACTTGTCGTAATGCAGAATGGGTTTTCAGGGTTTGCTGACGCACGATCGGGGTGGCTTCGTAGGGCGGGAAATAACGGCGATCGTCCTCTAGCACAGCTAACTTCAGACTGGCAATCAAGCCATCGGTAGAGTTCCCAGCAACGAGGTCCACTTGTTTTTCAGTCAGCGCTTTGTAGAGTAAACCTAAATCCATCACACGCGGAGCTTCTGCGAACTTAAGGCCATAAGTTTTTGCCAATCCAGGTAATCCATCGGGGCGATCGGAGAATTCTGGCCCTACACCAATCCGCCATTGAGGAGTGTGTTTGGCGGCCTGGGAAAGGGTTTTGACCTGAAGCCGTTGGGCCTCCTCTCCCCGGATAATCATCGCAAAAGTATTGTTGAAGCCGAGCGGTTCTGTGACTTCTAGCTGGAATTCCTGGGCATAGGCTTGCTTTACTCGATCGTAAACCTGACGCGGATTGGTCGCTGGGGGCTGTTTCAACACCGCAGTCAAAGCCGTTCCTGTATATTCCACATATAAATCAATGGCCCCGGATGTGATCCCCTGATGACAGACGAGGGTGCCTCCCAGGTTAAATTTACGATCGACCTGTAAATCCGTTTTGGCTTCAATCTGTTGGGCCAGCAGTTCTCCTAAAATCACAGATTCTGTGAAGTTTTTAGAGGCGACAACGATTCGCTTCCCCTGACCTGGGCTACAACTGGCAATCGTTGCCAGCAGAATCAGGGGGAGCAAAAACAAAATCAGGGAACGGAGAAACTTTGATTTCATTGGTAGAGGCAAGCATTTTCAGCCATTGTATCGAGAGGTAAGGAGATTTCTGAAAAACAATCTAACCGCTGGTTTCGACTTCGCTCAACCAGCACCCGCGCCCTGAGCGAAGTCGAAGGTGTACCCACAGGTAAATTCTTTTCTGGAAACCTCTTTCGCCAACAAAAAAGGGGCAATTGATTGATTGCCCCCTGCGTTGATAATCGATAGAACCGTTCCCTACAGTTGGTAATTCACACTGAAGTAAAAGGCTGAATCCTGAACGTTATTCCCGCGATCGGTGGTGCTAATAAAGGGAACTGCATAGTCTAAGCGCAGCCCAAAGCCTGGGAAGGGTTGCCAGATAACTCCCGCCCCGGCTCCCACCAGGAACGTTTCGTTACGAAGCGCATTGGGGTTGCCAGAGGTATTCCAGACTACACCCAGGTCGATGAAGGGAGCCAATTGGATTTCAGCCGCTCCGGCTTCATTGCGCTGAACGACAATCCGATTTTCTGCGGAAAACCGAAAGCCATTATCCCCCGATCGAGCATTTTGACGGTATCCCCGTAAGGATTGCCCCCCACCAATGACAAACTGTTGGGAAGGAAGTAGCGTGTCTGGGGTGAGTTGCAGGTCCGCCTGCACAATCAGAACTTGATCGTTGTTGAGAACCTGAACCCGTTGGGCCTGTCCTAACCAGCTAAAGAACTGACCATCGGGAATGGGGGATGGGTTGTTGGTGACTCCCAGGAAATCCACCCCAAAGTTGAATTGGGAGCGGAAAGCCCAGGCTCCTTGAACATCACGAGTAATATAGTCTTGCCCAAACTTGAAGACGCTGGTTCGGCTGGTGCCGTTCGATTCGGGTCCGATGCCAAAGGGGGTTGCAAAATTATCGAACAGGAAGGTTCGTCCTGTCTGGCGGGCAAATCCTACGGAGAAAGCAAGTTCTTGCCGGGGAGTACGAATCACGGGCTGGCGAAAACTTAGCTCAAACAATTCGCTGTTGCCACGAATGCCAAAAGCAGAAAAGGCCGGGTCAGTAATTTTATACTCGCTGGGAGCATAGCGCAACTGCACCGTACCATTCATCGGATTGAGGACGACTCGGTAGCTGAAGTCGAACAGGCTCGATCCTCCCGTAGTTGATCGGCTAAAGGAAGCAGCCAGTTGATCTCCGTTGGCAGAAATGAGGTTGCG
>JANRKG010000427.1:0-6145 GCA_033763635.1 Leptolyngbyaceae cyanobacterium bins.59 | reverse complement strand
CAGCCGCGAAAGGTCGTACGTACGATCAGCGGTCAGCGTCGCATTCGCGAACTGGAGGATTGGGTCGAGCAACTGGCGCATCTCTATGAATATCTCAGTCTTGATGGGGGGACTCTTTGGGAATGTCTCTGGGCTAACCCGTCTAATCGATGGGTGGAAGTTGGAAACCAATTGGCGACTCAAGGGTTATTGAAATCTTCCCTAACACCCCAGGATTACTGTCACCTGCGGGAAGTGGCAGCCGCTCAAGTGGCTTCAACGACTCCTCACCCTACCCTGACCCAAATTTATCAATCCCTACAAGCCGTTGTTACCGATGTTACCTCCGCTGTTGCCGTTGAACTGCAAGTGCTGGCGAATGGATGTTATCCCAATCCAATGGTGTTAAAGCTGCTTGAGTACGTGCAGCAAAGGGGATTGAAGGTCATTATTCTGGCTGAAACCGATCTATCTGCTGATCAATTTGCCCAGATTCTTCAGGCCAAGGGGTTAGGGGATTGGTCCGATCGCATCTTCACCTCCAGTGATTTAGGGGTTGGCAAGGAGGAGGGAGCGCTGTACCAACAGGTTGCCGATCGGTTGGGGATTCACCCACAGGCAATGTTGCATATCGGTGGAGATTGGACACTGGATTATCAAGTTCCGTCTGATCTGAAGATTAAAGCAACCCATTACCCCCCGGCGACTCCCTACATCGACGAATTATTTGAACGGGAACGGGCGTTGTTAGCAAACTCAGGAGGTGTGAGCCTGAATTCACTGCGGGTTCTGGTGAGTCGTCTGGATGGACACATTGGGGGCGATCGTACTCCGTTCCAATGTGGTGCGCTTCTGTTCGGCTCTGTGATGGCTCGCTTTGCCGATTGGAGTGTAGAACAGTTCCAGGCTTTTGGGATTGATCGGGTTCTTACGCTGATGCCCGAAGGAATTTTGTTGCAGCAATTATTAGAAACCGCTGCCAATCAGCGAGGAATCTTGTTAACTTGTATTCCGTGCTACCTGAATCTTGAGCAGGAGCAGGCCCCCACCTATTTGCAATCTCTTATATCAGGGATCGATCGGGTGGGAGTTCTGGCGTTAGGTTCCCTCAATTGCTCCATCCCTGAAGTTGTCCGGGTGATTCAATCGCTAGGAGTGACCTGCCTGGGGTGTACCCTGATCGCTGGGGGGCAGGAAAAGAAGGGCATTCTAGAAGGGCTGGATGTGCGGGCTTATCTGGGATTTGCAACAGAGTCAATCGAGCGATCGGGCATTTTAGAAGGACTGACTGCTTGCATCGAGCCAGTGGAGGAATATCGGGAAACTCCAACAGGGGCGATCGAGCCAATCTGGGCATCGTCACCTGAGCATCGGGAGGAATGGGAGCGACGACAACTTCTGCAAGAAGGGGTACTCACGTTTCAACATCTGTGGTGGTCTGTTCTCAAAGGCGGAGATGGCTTTGATCTGGAGGCAATCGATCGTCAGAATCAGGTGATTTTGAATCGGTTAGTGCAATTCCCCATCCAACGGGAAGCTTACTTGTTTGGAGCTTTCGAACGCCATCAAGAACCAGTCTGCCGGGAAGTGGACTTCCAGATCCTTCGGATGGAGGGAGCTTTTGGATTATGGCAGAATCCCGATGTGCGCTGGCCTCAGGGAGTGGTCGCAATTGAATGCCCAAATGTGGTTCATCGGTGGGCGAAATCGGGCTGGCCCCTCGATCGCATGGAAAACGAGGGAGCCTGGAGCCATTATCGGGGTGGTTTATTGCCCTATTCTCCTCAAGAAGTTCAGGTCTTAGCCGATTATCTCTGGCGCTACAAGCCCACTACTGTTTTCCTCTTTTCCCGTGGCATTTCTACCCTTTCCCAATGGTTCGTTGATACCCTGGCAACACTCCCCTCTGGCAATTCTCCACGCCACCTGATCGAATTGGGACGACAGGAAGCAATGGGTGAGGTTCAGTCTCCACCCCAGGTAGAATATCAGCGATCGAGTGAAAATTGGGCAGAGGAGCTACAGCAGATTCAGAGGGTTCTAGAGCAAGGAAAAGCATCGGAACCCGTTCTCCTTTATTTGGATGAACCGGGGAACGGATGGGAGGTGAACGGCATTCTCCAGTCTTTGACCCAATATCTCCCGCTTTCTTGTGGAGTGCTGGTCAGTCACACCAGACTCGATACCTGTGCAATGCAGGAATCCCAGAGTGTCTGGACGGGGGCAATGCACTGGTTTAACACTGCTGGGATGGCTGTTGGGTTTACGCTTCTGGAGACTCCGCTGTGGATAGCCTCCCTCTGGACTGGATTTCAACGGGGGCTGACAACGGTGGAATTCACTCCCTTTGACTTCAATTTGCGAGAGATAAATCTGATTGCTTTCCCTGATTGGTCACAACCGGAAGAAGTGCTGGACGAATTGCTTTCGTCATTGATTCTGGCTTTGCTATCCCGTCCCGATCGCGATCGGATCACCCTACTGATTGACAGTAGCCAAGCAAATGTAGAAGAAGCAGATTTGCTGCTCTCCAGTCTGCTGATGCAACTGATGCTAGAGCAAGAAATCGACCTTGCAGATCTGGAAATTTCCCTGACAGGTTCACTGCAACCTCAGGACTGGCAATCCCTGCTCCCCCACATCCATGCCCGCATCCCTCTAACATGGGAAAATCCCCAGGCGATCGTCGCAGCCAATGCAACGATCCTGCCCCTTTTTTCCTGATTGCCCCTTTCACTGTTCTACTGGATCAAGCCCTATGACTCACCTGATGCTTTGCACCGACGATCCTGGAGTGGGCGGTGTTGCTCAATATAATCACTCCCTGCTGAGGGGCCTGGTTCAGTCAGGGTATCGGGTCACGGCTGTTCATGCCACCTTGTTGGATGATTATCTGCTGACACAACAGATCCAACAGGGGATTTCCCACCTCCAGATTGCTTTGGGAAATCTAGATACCTGGCGATCGGTCCTCACTGAATCAGATACTCGGCCTGACTTGTTGATCTGTAGCAATTCCAATCCCTTTTCTAATTTTCCAATCAAACGATTGGCGATCGACCTGGAAGTTCCCTACGTGGTCGTCGAGGGTTTGGTAGAACCCCATCTTGCCGATCACCCTGAATTGATTCCCCATCTTCCCGAATTAGCCTCCCATTACCAACGGGCCAAAGCCGTCATCGCCGTTTCTCAAGACAACCTGGATTGGTTGCATCGGCGATTTGGCCTTCCCCGATATCAGGGACAGGTGATCTACTACGGCAGACCGGAGGAGTACTTTAAACCCCAAGATCCGGAAGTGCGCGATCGGCTCCGGCAGGAATTAGGAATTCCGACAGATGGGGTGGTGTGTTTGACCACAGCTCGCATTGAAGCTCGGAAAGGCTACCAGTACCAGATGGAGGCAATTCAGCAGTTGATGGGTTCCCCCGTCTGGCCCCACCTTTACTTTGTCTGGATTGGTGGAGGTGTGTTCGATCGTCCCCTCGAATCCCAACTACAGGAAATCGTTGCCCAACTAGGTATTCAGGATAAGGTGAAGTTTCTGGGGCAGCGATCGGATGTTGGAGATTGGCTAAATGTCGCTGATATTTTTGTGTTTCCTTCGCAACTGGAAGGGATGCCGATGTGTGTGATGGAGGCAATGGCGAAGGGGTTACCTGTCGTTGCGTCAGCCGTCAGTGGCATTCCCGAAGAATTGGGAGAGACGGGAAAACTTCTCCCTGATCCGAAGACGAACCCAGAAGGTACGGTTCGAGAGTTGGTCGAAACGTTGGAACAATGGGTAACTGATTCTGAAAAGCGACGGGCGATCGGGCAAGCAGGTCGGCAACGGGCAAAACAATTATTTCGAGAAACACGAATGTTAGAACAAACCCTTCAAGTTCTGCAACGATCGATGCTTCCCAAGGGGGATTATGTCTCTCCCGGTTTGGTGCTGGTGCGTCCTGATGATTGCTTTCCCAATCTGATTATCAGCGATCCAACACCCCATCCCTGGCCCTACTTGCGGCGAGAGATTCCCCACAACTGGTACGTTGATCGTCGCCAGCCAACGATCGGATTTCTCAGTCGAGACGAAGCTCACATCCTATACAATACGGCGCTTCAGTTTAAAGGAAAGCGTGCCCTGGAGATTGGCTGTTGGATGGGCTGGTCTGCCTGTCACTTGGCTCTGGCAGGGGTACAACTGGATGTCGTCGATCCATTATTGGACAATCCAGTCATCCATGACAGCGTAAGAGATTCTCTAGAACGGGCTGGAGTTCTTGAATCCGTGCGATTGTTACCGGGATATAGTCCAGCACGGGTGGAACAATTGGCTAAACAGGAGCATTGCAAATGGTCTTTGATCTTTATTGATGGTAACCATGAAGTGCCGGGGCCATTAGAGGATGCGATCGCCTGTGAGCCGCTTGCTGAGGAGGATGCCATCATTGTCTTTCATGATCTGGCGGCCCCTGCCGTTGCCCAGGGGTTGGACTACCTGCGGGACCGGGGGTGGCAGACGATGGTTTACCAAACCATGCAAATTATGGGGGTGGCATGGCGGGGGAAGGTTCAGCCCATTCAACATCAACCTGATCCCGATGTTCGCTGGTCCCTTCCAGCCTATTTGCAAGGTTATGTCATCAGTTCTCGAACTGGTCAAACCTCCCCAGAGTCTTTGCCAATATCCCAAGACATTTATAGAGGATCACCCACTGATCGGTCCCCTCATATTCTGATCGATGGGGTATTTTTTCAGCTTTACCGAACAGGCATTTCACGGGTGTGGCGATCGTTGCTGGAAACTTGGCTGCACAACGGGTTCTCCCAATATCTAACCATTCTAGACCGAGCCGGAACGGTTCCCAAACTTCCTGGATATCGCTATCTGACCCTTCCCCCCTACGACTACAACGAGACCGATCGCGATCGGGAACTGTTGCAACAAGTCTGTGACGAGCAAGGGGCAGACTTATTTATCTCCAGTTATTACACAACTCCTCTGACTACGCCTTCAGTGTTCATGGCCTATGACATGATTCCTGAAATGCTGGGGGGGGATCTGGATGAACCGATGTGGCGTGAAAAGCATTATGGTATCCAGCATGGCATTGCCTACATCTGCATCTCCCAAAACACGGCTCAGGATTTGCTTCAATGTTTTCCTGAAATTGATCCCCAACGGGTCAAGGTTGCTCCCTGTGGGGTCAGCCCACTCTTTCGCCCCGCCGCTGCGACATCCATCCAGGAATTTCGCTACAAGTATGGAATTCAGCGCCCCTACTTTCTGCTGGTTGGTCCGGGAATGGGATACAAAAACACAGTTTTGTTCTTCCGGGCCTTTGCCCAACTTGCCACTCGTCAGGGATTTGAGCTTGTCTGTACCAGCAATGCTGGTCACTTTTTAGATGAATTTCGTCAGTACACGGCAGGTTGTACGGTTCATAGTCTTAGTCTCTCGGACGAAGAGTTGAATGTTGCTTACTCTGGGGCCATTGCCCTGGTCTATCCATCCCGATATGAGGGGTTTGGCATGCCCGTTGCAGAAGCTCTGGCCTCTGGCTGCCCAGTCATTACCTGCCCCACCTCTTCAATTCCCGAAGTTGCTGGGGAATCAGCCCTTTATGTTGGAACGGATGATGTCGAGGGGATGGTTGAAGCTCTCTGTGAAGTGCAAAAGCCTTCGGTGAGAAGGAAGTTGGTTGAAACTGGGTTGAAGCAGGTTCAACAATTCACCTGGAAAAATATGGCTGATCAGGTTAGTCAAACCCTCATTCAGACAACCCTGATTCCCTTAAATCTGCGGAAAACCAACCTCATCGCATTCCCTGATTGGTCGAAGCCAGAGGAAGTCCTGGGGGCTGATTTGGCAGAAGTTATTGCGGCGATCGTCCGTCATCCCCAAAAGGAAGAAATAACTCTGTTGTTGGATGCCCGCGACCCATCTGCTGAAGAGGCGAATTTGTTGCTCTCTAGTATCACGATGCATCTCCTAATGACCGAAGACCTGGACATTAGTGATGGACCCGAAATTAGTCTGATCAGTTCTCTCGGTGTTCTCCAATGGCAAACCCTCCTACTCCAACTCCAGGCCCGTGTTCCTCTCGTTCACGAGAATGGGGAGGCGATCGCCCAGATCGGAGCCGAAAACCTCCCCCCTTGGACCGCTAAGGATGAC
>JANRKG010000426.1:0-6437 GCA_033763635.1 Leptolyngbyaceae cyanobacterium bins.59 | reverse complement strand
GAGAAGAGGAACAGGAGCAGCCAAAGGGTTCAACCTCGGATTCTTTCTCGGTCGCAGAAGGAAGGAAAAACAGAGGTAAATATTCCGGCTCGTCTCTCCTTCTCCTACAAGAAGAAAAGGGGTTGGGGAATGAGGGAGCAGGCCTCAAGCCCCCATCTCCGTCTCAAATTCGCGCCGAACTCGAACAGGCTGTCTTAGCGGATCTTCTAGGTCCAGTCAATGGACAGTACGAAGAGATCGATGAACCACGGGTGAGCGATCGATATCTGGTGGGGCTGTTGGCTCCGCTTCACCGCCGTAAGCGCCTGGAACAACCCGATGAGCAACTCGAACAGACGGAGGACCTGGCATCTGCCAAAACGGGAACTGTGGACGAAAGCACTGAGCAACTAGATGACCTGGCGATCGGTGGCACGGGCACCGCAGAGGATGGCACCACTGAAACCACCAATCCGGCGATCGAAACGATGTTTCCCTCTTCAATGGGCATCAGCTTTTGTGTCAGTGGTCAGGCAAAGGCGATTCGCGTCCAGGCTGGATGGGGGCAATATGAGAAAGGACCCAGCGAATATCTGACAACTCCAACGGGTGCTGCCAAAACAGTTTGGAAACGCTATCCCAGCGTTGCGAAATCTCCACCGATTCCGCTTCAGACGGGTAGCATTGCTCCCTGGCAGATTACCCCAGATCGAGACGTGTATGTTCGGGGGCAAATTCGGGCCTATGGGGATGATTGGATGATTAGCTTGTTTCTGGTGAATGAGCAGCGAGAGCCGGAAAAATCTCCTGACCAGGCATGGTTATTTCAACCCGAATTGAGCGTAGAATCCGCAGACCAAGCACAACCCGATATTTTCATCCGAAAGGCACAACAACGATCGCAGGGGAAACTGGACCCGGTGCAGTACGCCGAAGAACAGGCAATGGAAATGCTCTATCGGCATCAGGTGGAATTCGCGGTAGGACATGGAACAGGCGTTCATGCTGAATTAGCGGCAGGTGCAACGGATCGAGCGGTTCGCCTTTGCACCAGGGTTGTCCCCACTTACGAAGTTCCCAAAACGGACGCACCCACCCCCAACGAAATACCGGGACTGGCCGGATTGGTCCTGGATATGCAAGTGCTAGCCGACTCTACGGCTGCTGATCTCGTCAGCAAGCTCACCCCTTTAGTGACAGCCTACCGCGATTGGATTGTCGATCAAACAAGCCGAGTCACCGATCCGACTGCTAAATTGCAAGGATACGAATGGGTTGCTGCGGATGTCCTTACCAACAGTACCCGCACCCTGGAACGAATTCAAGCAGGGCTAGATCTCTTGCAAGGGAATTCACAAGCATTAGAAGCGTTTCAGTTCATGAACCGGGCGATGGGGCAGCAACGAATTCACTCCCTCTATGCCGAGCAGAAACGACGGGGTGAAGAGGGTGAACTCGATACGATTGACATTCCCAAAAACCGTTCTTGGCGACCTTTTCAGCTTGCCTTTATTCTACTGAACTTACCCAGCATTACCGATCTCCACCACCCCGACCGGAGCCACGAAACAGAGGCGATCGCTGACTTACTCTGGTTTCCCACCGGGGGCGGCAAGACGGAAGCGTATTTGGGACTGACGGCTTATACGATCGGGCTACGACGATTACAGGGGGTGATCGCCGGACGGTCTGGAGAATCGGGTGTTGCTGTCTTGATGCGCTACACACTGCGACTCTTGACCCTCCAGCAGTTCCAGCGGGCAACCGCCTTAATCTGTGCCTGTGAAGCCATTCGCCGCGAAAATCCAACTAAGTGGGGGAAAGAACCCTTCCGCATCGGGCTATGGGTGGGGCAGAAAACGACCCCCAATCGCACCGACCAGAGTGAAGAATTTCTCAAGCAAAAGCTGGGCCAGTATCAGCCAACGAGCAGTGGTTCTCCCCATCAACTCACCAATTGTCCCTGGTGTGGTTCCAAGATCGATCCGGGCAAGCAGCATATTAAAGTCGAGTCTTTTGCCAAGGGACAGGCCCGGACCTTGATTTATTGTGGGGATGCGTTGGGTCGTTGTCTGTTCACCCAAAAACAATCCCCAACGGAAGGTTTGCCGATTCTTGTGGTAGATGAGGAAATCTATCGTCGGTTGCCGACCTTGCTGATTGCGACCGTCGATAAGTTTGCTCAGATGCCCTGGAACGGCGCAGTTCAGATGTTATTCGGGCAGGTTGAGGGGTACTGCCAGCGGCACGGGTTTGTCTCTCCCGAAATTGAGGATTCCCCCAGCCATCCGGCTAAATATGGTCAACCCTCTGCCAAGACCCTTCCCCAGAATCCATTGCGTCCCCCTGATTTAATCATTCAGGACGAGTTACATCTGATTAGCGGTCCCCTCGGAACCCTGGTGGGTCTGTATGAAACTGCCGTCGATCACCTTTGTTCCTGGAACGTGGATGGCAAACCTGTGCGTCCTAAAGTCATTGCGTCCACTGCCACCATCCGTCAGGCCCGTGAGCAAATTCATCACCTGTTCCTGCGACAGGTGCAGGTCTTTCCACCCCAGGGATTAGAAGTCACAGACAACTTTTTCTCCCTCCAACGCCAACCCAGTGAAGAGGCTCCCGGACGACGTTACCTGGGAATCTGTGCGACTGGACGCAGGTTAAAAGCTGCCCTGATCCGAGTCTATACAGCCATTCTTGCCGCATCCCAATCCCTCTACGAGAAATACGGGGAAGCCGTTGATCCCTGGATGACCCTGGTGGGTTACTTTAACTCGATGCGAGAGTTGGGGGGCACCCGGCGACTGGTCGATGACGATATCCAATCACGGCTGGGCAAGATGGATCAGCGAGGCTTAGCCAAACGATCGCGCATTGAGGTGAAAGAACTCACCTCCCGCATTGCCTCCACCGACATTCCCATTGTTCTAGATGCCTTAGAAGTTCCCTTCAATCCCCATCGGGATCAAAAAGGCGATCGGCGCAAACCGATTGATGTGCTCCTGGCAACAAACATGATTTCGGTCGGCGTAGATGTGCGGCGGTTAGGGGCAATGGTGGTAACGGGTCAACCCAAAACCACGGCTGAATATATTCAGGCAACTTCACGGGTTGGGCGAACGTTCCCCGGTCTTGTGTTCACGGTTTACAACTGGGCAAGACCCAGGGACTTATCCCACTACGAGCAGTTTGAGCACTACCATGCCACTTTCTACAAACACGTCGAAGCCCTCTCAGTCACTCCCTTTGCGCCCCGTGCGATCGATCGGGGGCTGGCAGCGCTCCTGGTTGCCCTGGTGCGATTGAAGGGCATTGAACTGAATCAAAATGACAAAGCCGGACGCATCGATCGCAATCACCCTTATCTTCAGGAAGCCCTCGAGGCGATCGTCACCCGTGCCGAGCGTGTCGATGGACCCAAAACCAGAGATCTTGTGAAACAGGCGTTAGAAGCCAAGCTCGATTACTGGTTAGAGCAAATTTCTGATTTAGCAGGCGGGGCACAGCTAGGATACCAATCCCAGAAGGACGGAATTACCCGAGGGTTACTTGAACAACCCAGCGGCAATCAATGGCAACCCTTCACCTGCTTAAATTCCCTCCGCAATGTGGAACCGACGATCGGGCTAATTTTAGACGATCGCATTCCCGATGATGATGACCGTTCTCCCCAACCCATGCCGAACTCACCCTGAGAGGTCCCATGACAGCCGCACCCATTCGCAGCAAAGTCGGTGAACTACGTCCCAGCCAAATCCTGTTTTCCGCAGGCATTGGCTCTGTCGTTGACCTGCCCAACCTCTCAACGATCGTCATGGGGCTTGACGATTGGGAGATTACTCACAGCAATGAACTGGGGGAAGAACGCTTACTTGCAGCCGTTAAGCGATCCCTGAGCTACTCTGTCAAGCGTCTCCTCTCCCCTCCGATCGCACCAGAATCAAGCGGAACGCCTAACTTTCTGGACGAAAACCTCCGGGTTGGGATTCCGGTCTCCCCCTTTCCCACCTGGATGCTCTGCCCCAGTTGCCGACTCCTGGCTCCCCTGAAATCAGGCTTATTCTCCCTCAAGAGCGATCGCTTCCGACCTGACCAAAACCGTTACCTCCATACCAATTGCCCGAAAGGAAAGTATCCCCCGACTGCGATTCCTGCCCGCTTCCTGGTCGCTTGCCGACACGGGCATTTAGACGATTTCCCGTGGCGCTATTTTGTGCATCGGGGCCGCGATTGCAAACAGGGAACGTTGCGGCTATACGAATATGGCGTATCAGGTTCAGCGGCAGATATTGAAGTCAGATGTGACGGCTGTGGTGATAAGCGCCGTATGTCCGATGCTTTCGGAGAATTAGGCAAAAAGAACATGCCTCAGTGCCGGGGCCGCCATGTACATCTACGCAACTTCGATGACGGTGGCTGCAATCAGCAAATGGTGGGTATTTCGTTAGGGGCCTCCAATAGCTGGTTCCCCATTACCCTCTCTGCCCTCTCAATCCCGACCGCAACCGATCAACTCGCGCAACTGGTTGAAAAGCATTGGCCAGTCCTGGAAAAGGCGACCAGTCTGGAAGTGCTGGCGGCATTCCGCCTCATTGGGCAATTGAAAGAATTTGCCAAATATTCCGATGCGGACCTGTGGGCACAGATCCAGCAGAAGCGATCCGCCACAGTTGAGGCAAAAGGGGATGAAGCCAAAGACATCAAAACACCAGAGTGGCAGGTGTTCTCAAACGCTGATACTAGCCTTAATTCTGCTGATTTCTGGCTGACCCCCGTCGCACCCCCCAGAGGCTATGAAGCTTACTTCAGCAAAGTAGTTCTGGTGGAGCGTCTGCGGGAAGTACGAGCCTTAGTCGGATTTACTCGAATCGAATCCCCCGGAGACTTTGCAGAAACGGGAGAGTTACCGGAAGACTATTGGGCACCCTTAAGCCGTCAAGAGCCAAAGTGGGTTCCGGCAACTGAAGTTCGGGGAGAAGGGCTATTCCTTCAGTTCCATGAACCCACGATCGCTCAGTGGGAAAACCTGCCTGCCATTCAAGACTACAAGCAGCAAAGTCTAGAGGCCCATCGCCGTTGGCGCACGGCGCGATCCCTCCAACCCGATGCCAACTATCCCGGAGTCCGCTATCTGCTGCTCCACTCCTTCGCCCATGCCCTCATGCGACAGTTAGCGATCGAGTGCGGATACACGGCGGCCAGTCTGAGGGAACGCATTTACTCAAAAACCCCTGATGAGGAGAATGGACCGATGGCAGGCATCCTCATTTACACCTCCGCCCCCGATAGTGAAGGAACCCTGGGCGGGTTAGTCAGCCTGGGCGAACCTGCCACCCTCGGTCGTCACCTCGATCAAGCCCTGGAACAAATGCGGCTTTGTGCCTCTGACCCGCTTTGTGCAGAACATAGCCCAATGCAATCTCCCAACAGTTTACATTGGGCCGCCTGCCATGCCTGTCTATTCAGTCCAGAGACATCTTGCGAACGGGGCAACAAGTACCTCGATCGCAGCCTCCTGATCCCAACGGTCAAACCTGAATCCGCCCCCCTTGCATTTTTCAAGGACAGGACGTGATGGGAACTCCCTTCTCACCCAAACTCCTGAAACAGATTCATCAGGTCGCCCAGGAAGTACCCGCCTCAACCCTGGCCTCCTTGATACAAGTTCTCATGGCAAACAGATTGGAGGAGCCATTCCAGTTCAAACACAAGCTTCTGCAACTTCTGCCGAAGCCTGCATGGCGACAAGTCACCAATACACTCATTGACCTCTGGCAGTCAGAGGCCCAAGGAGTGGACGGAACTGCATTGGCAATTTCCCTCTCAACAGCCGCCCATTGCCAAACTCAAATGCATCAGGAACTATCCGTTGAACTGGTCTGGACGGGACCCAATCCCATCGCGCTCCCCTTACGACGAACCGACCAAACCCTGCTCCAATTAGTACGAGACGCACAACAGGATCTTCTGATTGTCAGCTTTGCAATCTACAACATTCCTGAAATTGTTCAGGCTTTGATAGCAGCACTCGATCGGGGAGTCAGTGTCCGCCTTATTGCTGAAACCCCTGAAGCCAGCAACGGTAAAGTTTCCTTTGGAATGTTCGCAACATTCGGAACTGAGATTTTAGAACGGTCCCAAGTATACGTCTGGCCCAGGGAAAAGCGCCCGACCGATGAGCAGGGCCGATACGGTTCTCTTCATGCAAAATGTGCCGTCTGCGATCGGCACCACCTCTTCATCTCCAGCGCCAACCTGACAGAATATGCAATGTCCCTCAACCTGGAAATGGGCGTTCTCATCCACAATCAAAATCTGTCAGAACAGGTCATTCAGCAAATCAATAGCCTTATATCCCACGGAGACCTAATCCGGCTGGAAAATCCTCCACACCCTGACTAAAGTTAGTTCCTCCTCAGGGAAAATACGCATATTATTAAGCCATCTGCATCCTCCTT
>JANRKG010000425.1:0-5256 GCA_033763635.1 Leptolyngbyaceae cyanobacterium bins.59 | reverse complement strand
GAAACCCTGGCGGAGATCACGGCACGGGAACGGTTGGGACTGGTGCCGACACCGCTCACGGGGTATCAATTTTCTCTGCAACACCTGCAAGACCTGATCAACCGCTTTCGGAGGTTGAACTGTGCCCAACGATCCGCGATTCCTGGTCTTGCGGAGCGGCGATCGGAAATCATTCTGGCAGGGGCATTGATCCTTCAGGAAACCATGACCCAGCTTGGGCTGGAATCCATCATGGTCTGTGAACGAGCTTTGCGGGAAGGGGTGATTGTCGATTGGATGCTCACCCACGACCTGATTGAAGACCGTCTGCGGTATCAAAGTTCCGTCCGACAGCGGAGTGTAATGAATATCGCTCGTAAGTTCGAGGTCAATCTGCCCTATGGGGAGCGAATTGCTGAACTTGCCCTCAACCTATTTGACCAGACCTGGGGTGTTCTCCATAATTGGAGCCTGGAAGAGCGGGAACTGTTATGGGCTGCTGCTATCCTTCATAATTGCGGTCATCATGTCAACCATTCCAGTCACCACAAGCATTCCTATTACCTGATCCGTAACAGCGACATGCTGGGATATACCGAAACCGAAATCGAAATTATTGCGAACCTGGCCCGCTATCATCGCAAAAGCGCCCCAAAAAAGCGCCACGAGAATTACCGGAATCTGATTAGCAAACGATCGCGGCGCACCGTAGAACAATTAAGTGCCCTGCTCCGAATTGCTGTTGCCCTCGATCGCAGACAAATTGGAGCGATCCAACAGATTCGCTGTGAACCGAATCTAACCGCTCAGGAAATGAAATTATTCCTGAAGCCCATTCAACCGGAGGATGATTGTGGATTAGAACTCTGGAGTTTGAATTATAAAAAGGCTTATTTTGAGTCTATTTTTGGATTGAAACTGGTTCCGATTTTAGAAAAGTAATTGGGTAAATGAGTAATGGGTAATAGAATTTATTGACTATCAGCTATTACCCATTACCTATTCAAACAATCCCAGTGTAGTAGAGATTTTTTCTGAATCTCTAATAGTCATCTTATAGAACTAAAATGAAAAGAAATTTTTGCTTGAGCCAGAGTGTTTTTCTTGCTGGATTAACAGCAATTGGAGTTCTCGGTTCACCCACTCTTTCTGTTGCTTCACCTGCCAAACCGCTTCATCCAACTCAAGTGAACTTGCTCAAAGAAGTTGGAATATCGATCGTCGTTCCTACCTATATTCCCAAAGGTTTTTCCCTTTCCAAACTCTCGACTGAACCTTGCCAACCCAATACTCCTCGTAAAAATGGTGTCTGCCAAACGCGATCGGGGTATAGATTGTTGTATCGCAATTCAGAAAATACCTGCTTTGCGGTGTATGGCAACTTTACGAGAGGAATTGGAGGAGGGGGCAGCGGATTTTCTTTCCCGGTAACAACAAAGATTTTAGGAAAAACATTTATTAGTTTTGGAAGAAGCACGAATTACGAAGATAAAGTTCCTTCAGAAAAGCAGTTGAATTCTGTTCAACAAAATATTTGGAGCTTCCCAATTTATCAAAAAGGAACTCCGATTATTTATGGCATTCGCACCATTGAAAACGAAGAAGATTGTTGGGAGAATCGCAGCCTTACCCCTTTAGAAATGGCAAAAATCTTCGAATCTTTAGGTTGGCTATCCCGTCTTTAATATTCGTAGGGATTCTTTGGAGCCTGAATCGGTTTTAAGGATGTGGCATGAATGACCAGTTGCCGTTTCCCGCCCAGTGTTTCGGTGATCATCTGACCTTCAACCTCAAACCACTGGTCCGCCGGAAAAGCCGATCGCTGCCCTTTCAGTTTGACAGGCAAGCCAACCGGATACACATCCGCAGCGCAACAGGTGATCACAAATCGGGAAATCAGAAGATATTGCTCTGGCATCTGTTCCTGCGGGGGATGGACCGCAAAGCCCTGAACCTTCACCTTCTGCCCCGTGTAGGCATCGGGTTCGGGGTAAACGTTCAAAGTTCTTACCCAATCTACGATCGACCGTTCCTCTGGACGGGTAGAACTGCGAAACGCCTGGGGTTTCGTCCGGGTGGTCAGGGTGGAATCGGTCAACCCCCTCTGAATTGCAGTCTGGCTGGCAAAGGCACGGGGTTCGATCAGCAGTCCGGCGATCGCTGCCACAATCAAAATTGCCGTTCCCCATCCCGGTGGAAACACCGTTAAGTGAGGGAGACCACCCCGATCAGATTTTTGCGTTTGCTGCAAGAGGGTGAGCGCTTTTACCCCACAAATGACCAGAAACACAATACCAGCAGCGATCGTCAAGGCCATGTAGTTCGGGTGAATCAGAATAAACAACTTCCCAGTCACCCAATACTTCAAAAACAATCCGCCCCAGAGGGCCAGAGCGACCAGATCCAGCCAGGGTAGTGCTGTCGCCCACCCCGCCCTGCGCCGACGAGAGGAACTAGCTGACATAGAGATTTAGAAATAGGGTGGATAGGAACGTGAGGAGACCCGCAAGCCCAAAGAGATAAACAACAGCCCTGGTTTGAAAAATCGAGAGCATCAACCCAATCCCCTTCAGGTCGATCATGGGACCAAAGACTAGAAACGACAGTAACGATCCAGTGGTAAAGGTGGATGCAAAAGAGAGGGCAAAGAAAGCATCCACAGTGGAACAGATCGAGACAACTGCCGCCAGGGTCATCATTGCCAGAATAGAAGTGACTGGACCCTGCCCCAGACTCAAAATCACCTCACGGGGGGCAAAGACCTGGATCAGAGCGGCGATCGCGCTCCCCAACACCAGCACACTCCCCAACTCCCGTAACTCCTGGATCATGTTCTCTAGTAACAGGTTCCAGCGATCGGCAGCAGATTTTCCAACCGTGTTGGCCGCCAGTATTGCCCCCTGAAACTCGGTGGTGTCCATTCGTAACGGCTGACCCACTGAACCCAGGATAAACGTCCCAGATTGCAGCAAGGGAGAGACTCCTGCCTGCTCCATCCGCGATCGAGGCAACATCCGGGCTAGAGAAGGTTGTAGAATCGGACGCAGATCTTTCTGCACACTAAAGACCAGACCGACCAGGATTGCGATCATGAGAGAAATTCCAAAGCGCAGGAACACGATCTCAGGTTGATCCCGGAAAGCAGTTTTGGTCGAAGCAAAGACGATCGGGTTGATGGTTGGGGCTGCCAGAAGAAACCCGACAGCCACCGAACTCGGTGCCCCCTGCATGATGAGACGACGGGCGACGGGCACATTTCCACACTCACAGACCGGAAACACACACCCGATCAGGCTACCCATGATCGCTCCTAACACCGGATTCTTGGGCAAAATTGCCACCAGGCGACGCTCATCCACAAACACCAATAAAAGACTGGAGAACAGCACCCCCAGCAACAAAAAAGGAAATGCCTCAACCATCAAGCTGAGAAACAAGGTGAAAGCGTTGTTGAGTCGTTCCATGGGATCGATCAATTTCCAGCAGTGGACAGCAATTCCGCTATTCTATCGAACCTTCATCGATACTTGATTTCATTGGACAGTTTTCACCGGATAATGGGGAGAACTCATTCCATCCAATTTTGCTCCATCCAATTTTGCCCTTTCATCACGAACCAGAGGCGACTTTATCATGGCAACTTCTTCCCCCGTGCTAACCGTAAACCCAATTAAGTTTGGTACGGATGGTTGGCGCGGCCTGATTGCAGCAGATTTTACTTTTGAACGGCTGGTTCGGGTCGCCCCTCTGGCTGCAAAAGTGCTGGCCCAAAACTACGGGGAGTCAACAGGCAGTAACACGATTATTGTGGGGCACGATCGTCGTTTCCTCTCTGAAGAATTTGCCCAGACCACAGCGGAATGTGTGCGTCTCGCCGGGTTTGATGTCCTCCTGACGGAAACCTACGCTCCCACCCCTGCCTTTAGTTGGATCGCCCACGATCGCAAAGCGTTGGGTGCCCTCGTGATTACCGCAAGCCATAATCCGGGCAGCTACTCAGGACTCAAAGTAAAAGGCGCTTTTGGCGGGTCAGTGCCCCCAGAAGTGACCCAGCAAATTGAAGCACTCCTAGCCCAGGATACGCCCCTACCCCCAGCCCCTACCCCCGGTCGTCTGGAGCGATTGAACCCCTGGGAAAGTGGCTACTGTGAAGCGCTGCAAAGCATGGTCGATATCCAGGCCATTCAAACTGCTGTGAGCGAGGGCAAATTAACCATCTTTGCTGATGTGATGCATGGAGCCGCTGCGGGAGGATTGGAACGCCTATTAGGAGTCCCAATTCAGGAAATTAATAGTAATCGAGACCCACTTTTCGGCGGAGGCGCACCAGAACCCCTGCCCCGCTACCTGGCAAATTTATTTCGGGTGATGAAAGCCCATCGCGCTGCCGGAAATACAGCCCTCTCGGTGGGATTGGTATTTGATGGAGATAGCGATCGCATCGCAGCGGTAGACGGAGAAGGCAATTTCCTCAGTTCCCAGGTGCTGATCCCCATCCTGATCGAGCACTTGGCAACCCGACGGGGCTTTACGGGGGAATTAGTCAAAACCGTGAGTGGTTCGGACTTGATGCCAAAAGTCGCCGAGCTTTACCAAATTCCGGTCTTTGAAACGCCTGTAGGTTACAAGTACATTGCCGATCGCATGCTGGCAACCCACGTTTTGTTAGGGGGGGAAGAGTCCGGCGGAATTGGGTATGGCAATCACATCCCCGAACGGGATGCCCTGCTGTCGGCCCTCTATTGCCTGGAGGCGATTGTTCAATCCGGTCAAGATCTCAGTGCAATTTACGAAAGTTTGCAAGCCAGAACCAACTTTCAGTCAGCTTACGATCGCATTGACCTACCCTTGTCTGGGATGGAAGCACGGGCAAAGCTTTTAGAGCAATTACAATCAAATCCGTTAAAGGATATCGCAGGGCAAGCAGTCATCGACTGTACCAGTGTTGATGGGTATAAGTTCCGATTAGCAGATCAGCGCTGGCTGATGATTCGTTTTAGCGGCACTGAGCCAGTCTTACGCTTGTATTGCGAAGCAGCAACCCTCGCTCAAGTGCATGAAACCCTCAACTGGGCGAAAGATTGGGCACTCCAGGACGGTTAACCATGACTTCCCCACTGGTTGGCATTATTATGGGCAGTGATTCCGACCTGCCCACGATGAAAGAGGCGATCGTCGTCTGTGAAGAATTTGAAGTTTCCTGTGAGGTTGCCATCGTCTCGGCCCATCGCACCCCCGATCGGATGGTGGACTATGCTAAAAACGCCCACACGCGAG
>JANRKG010000424.1:0-13607 GCA_033763635.1 Leptolyngbyaceae cyanobacterium bins.59 | reverse complement strand
GTGATGGACCCCGACCCTGACATTCGCCGCAATCGCCTTACTTTATTAGGGCTACTGCGAAACCATGCACGGGTCTTGGGAGATTTTGGAGCGATCGTCAAGGGTTAGGCTATGCAGAGTGCGTATGTGATCGGCATTGGGAAGTCGGGCATTGCAGCAGGCCGACTCCTGAAATCAGAAGGCTGGCAGGTGACCCTGGCGGACAGCAACTCGTCAGAGAGTCTGAAACAACAGCAGCAAGACCTCGAAGCGGAAGGGCTGGGGGTGAGTTTAGGCGATCGTTTCGATGTGGCAGCCGTTGAAACCCGCCACTCTGAATTTCTAGATCTCGTGGTGGTCAGTCCCGGTGTGCCCTGGGATATTCCCGGTCTGGTGCGGGCGCGGGAATTGGGGTTAGAGACGATCGGCGAGATTGAATTGTCCTGGCGTTACCTGAAACACCGTCCCTGGGTGGGGATTACGGGCACCAACGGTAAAACCACCACTACTGCCCTGATCGGGGCTATCTTTCAAACTGCCGGATTAGTAGCTCCCACCTGCGGCAATATTGGCCTTCCCGCCTGTGAGATCGCCCTGCAAGCCCTCTTTTCGCCCCCCGATCGCCCCTACCCTGACTGGGTGATCGCGGAATTGAGCAGTTATCAGATCGAATCTTCGGCTTCTGTCACTCCCAAAATTGGGATCTGGACAACCTTCACCCCCGATCACCTCAGTCGTCATAAAACTCTGGAAAACTATTACACCATCAAAGCCCATCTGTTGCGTCAGTCTGAGATGCAGGTGTTCAATGGCGATGATCCCTATCTGCGGCAAGTGGGTTTAGAAGAGTGGCCCCATGCCTGTTGGACCAGTGTAGAAGGCAAGAGTGGCTTACTCTGTAGCCCTGATAAGGGAGCCTATCTCGATGAGACGGGTTGGGTGGTGGCCTTGGGCGATCGTATCCTTCCTGCCAATGCGCTACGAATGCAAGGTCAACACAATCAGCAAAACCTGCTCATGGCGGTTGCTACGGCCCGCCTCGCTGGGATTGACCCAGAAGCCATTACCCAGGCGATTTCCACCTTCCCTGGTGTGCCCCACCGTCTCGAACACATCTGTACCTGGCAGGGCATTGAATTTATCAATGACAGTAAGGCGACGAATTATGATGCGGCTCAGGTCGGGTTAGCGTCCGTCGCCAGTCCTGCCATCCTGATCGCAGGTGGAGAAGCCAAAGCGGGAGACGATACTGCCTGGTTACAAACCATTCAAACCAGAGCCGCGTTTGTGTTGCTGATTGGCAGTGCTGCGTCGGCCTTTGCAAAACGATTGCAAGACGTAGGCTACGAGCAGTACGAAATGGTCGAAACGATGAATCGGGCGATCGATCGGGCGATCGAGTTGGCTCCCTCTCTTTCGGCACAGGTGGTTCTTCTGTCCCCTGCGTGCGCCAGCTTTGACCAGTATCAGAACTTCGAGCAACGGGGGGATCACTTCCGTCAACTGTGCCAGGAGAAGTTACAGGGCTGATCAATCCTAACTTTAGTAAGAAACTCCCCGATAGGTCCGTTTGGGCTTAGGCTTCATGTCTTTGTCCAGTGGCGGCGCGGTTTGGGGCGGAGCCTCCAGGGGAGGACGATCGCGATTCTCGACAGGGGAAGGAAGGGGAAGATCCCGTCGCAGTGGCAATTGACTCAAGGGTTTGAGGCTCTGACCAAGACTCTGAGCGGGAGGATTCATGGCTGTCTTCATAAATGGAGCGAGGGCAGCCAGCAAACTATCCTGTCGCAGCAGAGGCCATTCCAGTAAAGAGAGGAAGCGACTGATCGCCAAAGGGACTTGGGTTAACAGAATTTCGGGTCGAAAACCGGGCAGGAGATCCTGTGCGCCCTGGTAGGTTGCCCAGTGATGTTCCGGTGGGGAAATTTCCTTTTGTCGAGCATTCGTCAGGACAACCTTCACCTTTGGGCAATGGACCCGGCACCAGCGGCAAAAATCGTAGGGATTAGAAGTCAGGTTAGAAATCTCAATCAGCAAAGCATCAGGGAGTTTAATCTGATCCGCTTGCATCTGATTCAGCAAGTCCATCGGGTTCTGGTTGCCCGTTTCCCAAATCACGACAACCCCCTGAGACATCAGGACCGATCGCCAGATTTCACCTTGATACTGGGAGGACTGTAGCATCAGCACCACCTTCTGGGTCTCCGGTTGAAGCAGCCCTGGGGTGCGATCGGACAGGCTCTGCATCTGCTGAACTCGATTGTCATTCATAGGAGGAAGGTCTGTAGGAGAAAGATGCGTTAACTCGAAGTTGGTCTAACAGTCAAGCGCCCAAATCACGATGTCCTTACGAGCCTAATACTTCGTTATTTTTTGCAAACCGGAATGGCGGCCTCCCTTCATCAGGATTTCCTGACGTTTCAGGGTTCTTTGGGATTGCGCCCACAAAAGGAAAGACATTTTTCCGGGGCACCAAATCCCCTAAGATGGGAGTGCGGTCAATCCTAAAATAATTGTGAAAGCAATCACTCTCCTTGGCTCAACTGGCTCGATCGGAACCCAGACCCTTGATATTGTGAACCAGTACCCCGACCAGTTCCGGATCGTCGGGCTGGCAGCAGGGCGCAATGTGGAACTGCTTGCCCAACAAGTGCGCCAATTCAAACCCGAAATTGTTGCCATTTGTGATGCCGACAAACTGCCCGACTTACAAGCGGCGATCGCCGACCTGGACCCCCAGCCCATCTTACTTGCAGGGGAAGCCGGAGTTGTGGAAGTGGCCCGTTATGGGGACTCCGAGGCTGTAGTGACAGGGATTGTGGGATGTGCCGGATTATTGCCGACGATCGCGGCGATCGAAGCAGGGAAAGACATCGCCCTGGCAAATAAGGAAACGCTGATTGCGGGCGGTCCCGTTGTGTTGCCCCTGGTGCAGAAGCATGGGGTGAAACTCCTTCCCGCTGATTCCGAGCATTCCGCTATCTTTCAATGCCTTCAAGGGGTGCCTCAGGGTGGGCTGCGACGGATTCTGTTGACCGCTTCCGGTGGGTCATTTCGGGATTGGCCCGTTGAGAAACTGGCGGATGTTACGGTTGCCGATGCCCTCAAACATCCGAACTGGACGATGGGCCGCAAGATTACGATCGACTCCGCAACTCTGATGAACAAAGGGCTGGAGGTAATCGAAGCTCACTTCTTGTTTGGGATGGACTATGACGATATCGAGATCGTGATCCATCCTCAAAGTATTATTCACTCGCTGATTGAGTTGCAGGATACTTCTGTCCTGGCCCAGTTAGGATGGCCTGATATGCGCTTACCATTGCTCTATGCCCTGTCCTGGCCCGATCGCATCTACACCGATTGGTCCCAACTGGATTTAGTGAAGGCGGGTAGTCTCACCTTCCGCGCCCCAGATCACCAGAAATACCCCTGTATGCAACTGGCCTATGCAGCGGGTCGGGCCGGAGGGTGTATGCCAGCAGTCCTCAACGCCGGAAATGAACAGGCCGTCGCCCTGTTCCTGGAAGAAAAAATTCGTTTCCTCGACATTCCCCGCTTGATCGAGCAGGTGTGCGATCGTTTCCAATCCCAGAATCGCCCTGAGCCGACCCTGGAGGAAATTGTGGAGGCCGATCGGTGGGCCAGACAGGAAGTGTTAGCTGCCAGTCAATCTCTGAGTCCAATGATTTCGGTTCGGTAAGCTCACGGCTTTGAACCGAGTCGAATCGTTCTTCTTGAATGGGGAACGATTTTTTTGAGTCATCAATGCCCTTCCTACAAACCGTGAAAATACGAAAAGCCCCAAAATTCCGGACACCCGTTTATTCACTAGCCTAAATTTTCTAAAAAGTACCTTCTTTTCAAAGAAAGTAAAAAGTTCAAAGGTGGTTCAGTAAATTTTCTGAGATTTATGCCATAAAGGAGTGGTTATTCCTTCAGGTCGTGATCAAGCTTTTCTGCTGTGATGGAAGATATCAATAAGTATCTTTGGGTCAACGCTTCTTATCGAGAGGCATTCCCTAACAGCCATCTTCACCCTATTACTTCGAGTTCTATGGCATCCCTGCAAAACTGTGACTTAGCCCAATTACCCAGTTTTTCCCTCATTGTAGAAACGGAAAACCTTTCCAGTGCTGAGTTAGATGGCTTAACTCAATGTTTAAATAGTCTGTTAAATCAAGATATTCCCATTACCCAGGCAAATGAGGTTTTAATTACAGAAAGTGGGGATGTTCCAGAAGAAACTATTGCACAGTTGCGGATCGACTATCCCTGGTTAACCGTTCAGACGATTCAAGCCAACACCGACTATTATGAAGCGAAGATGAAAGGGGTTGGGCTGACAACCGGAGAAGTCATTATTTTTTGTGACTCTGACTGTATTTATGAATCAGGCTGGCTCAGAAATCTGTTGCTTCCATTTTCTCAAACCCCCCAGATTCAAGTAGTAGCGGGAGAAACCAGTCTGTCAATTCGGGGAGCCTATGACTTAGCAATGGCTTTAAGTTATATCTTTCCTCGGTTTTCAGGGCGATCGACCCTTCAAAAAGGGAGTTATTACTATTGCAACAATGTTGCTTTTCGTCGCAATTGTCTGGTTGCTCAACCGATTCCTTTAGATTTACCCATTTATCGAGGGAACTGTGTTGTTCACGGGCAGCAGTTAACCCGTCAAGGGAATCCTGTATGGCAACAACCTTTGGCACGGGCCTGTCACGCTGCACCGAATGGGTTACTCCACTTTTTCTGGCGGTTTCTTCTGTTGGGTAGTGATGCCTACAGTGTTTCCAGGTTGCAACACCGGGACAATATTAATGTTTTGCAAGGACTCAAGATTCTTGTACGGGCTGGGCTGAATAAAATCCAGGAAGTCAAAGAACGGTTTTATCCCGTGCTTACGGAAGATCCCCGTCGATTTGCCTACTTGCCCTTTGCGTTGCCGATTGTGCTCCTCTCCTTAGTCCTGTTCTATTTAGGAGCATTGATCGCTTACCTGAAGCCCATGTTTCTCCTGAATTGGTACAACAAGCTGGATGCCAGCTTCAAAATATCCTAAGGAGACTTTTAGAAAACAGTTTTCCCGTTGGTTTCGGCTCCGCTCAGGGTGCGAAGTCGAATGTGTGCCCTGAGTGAAGTTGAAGGGGCAACCCATCATCGATATGGGAGGTTTAACTCCGCTCAACTCATGGGTTCAGCCCCTTAAGCTTTCCTGACATAGCGATCGAACCACTGGATCACTTCCCACAGCACATGCTTCACACTCTCTTTCGAGCGATATCCGTGATCCTCTAGAGGCAATAACACCCAACGCACGGTTGCTCCTAATCCTTTAAGCGCTTCGTAAAATCGCTCGGTTTGGATGGGATAGGTGCCAGCGTTACTGTCATCTGCCCCATGAACCAGGAGTAGCGGTTCTTTGATTTTTCCGGCAACCGTAAAAGGAGACATGCGGATATAGGTTTCAGAAGCTTCCCAGAAACTCCGTTGCTCTCCCTGAAATCCAAAAGGTGTCAGGGTACGGTTGTAAGCTCCACTCATCGCAATCCCAGCCCGAAATAAATCACTGTGGGCCAGAAGATTTGCAGTGGTGAAGGCTCCATAGGAATGCCCCCCAATCCCAATCCGGTTGGGATCGGCAATACCGCGATCGACCACAAACTGCACCGCTGCCTTTGCCCCCGCCACTAGCTGTTCTACATAGGTATCATTTGGTTCTTCTTTCCCTTCCCCAATAATGGGCAGACTGGGATCATCCAACACGGCGTAGCCCTGGGTGAGCAGGAACAACACCGAAGTTCGACGGGGACGGCTGAAGGTGTTCTGGGGGGTTGTCACCTGGCTGGCACTTTCCCGGTCTTTGAACTCCGCTGGATAGACCCAGAAGATGGTTGGCAGAGGCCCCTCGCGCTTGGAATCATAACCGGGAGGAAGATACAAAGTTGCCGATAGCTGCACCCCGTCCGATCGCTGATATCGTACAACCTCCTTCCGGACCTGGGCAAATTCAGGGGCAGGGTCTTGATACTCGGTCAGGGCAACCAGCTTTCCTTCTGGGCGAGTTTGCAGGAAGTAGTTGGGCGGGTCTTGTTGGGATTGGCGACGGATGATCAAGTTCTCAGCACGAGCGTCTAGAAAATCCACCACCGCTTCATAGTAGGGGTCTTTGGCTTGCCAGAGGCGTTCCGCCGTCCGGGTTTCCAGGTTGAGCCGATCCAGAAATGGGTAAACGCCCTGGGGAGAGGCCCCCCGACCATTCAGGTAAATTGATCGTCCATCAGCCGCAAACCGCAACACATCCCAGCCATAGGGTCCGGGGGCGGTCATCGGGGAACCGGGATCGCTGTACTGGTCTTCATAGCTGCGATCGATCAGCAGTTGGGGAGCGGTCTCTAGTTGGGAGGGATTCAGTTGCCAAATGCGGAGTCGGCGCGTGTTGTACCAAATTTCCAGAGCCAGAGCCACATCCTCCCGCCCCCAGAGAATCTGACGGAAGCGATACTGGGATTGCCAAAGCTGTTTTGGCGCTTCGTTAAACGGTGCTTGTAGCGTGTAGACCGTATCCCGAAGCGGGACTTCCCGCCCTGCGTCTCCCCCATCAAGGGCTTCCGCCCACACCAGGGTTGCCGGGTGATCTGCCCGCCAATTGACCTGACGACGGCCTGATCGCACCGAATCAAAGCGAATCGAAATATCATCTGCCAGAGGAAGATCCGCGACCTGATACACTTCTCGTCCCTGGCGATCGATTACCGTAATGCGTTGTGGAAACAGGTAAACGGGCACATGATACGAAAAGGGACGCTGCCAGGTCGTCAGCAGGATGTAATGACCATCCGGGGAAGGAATGGCATCATCAATCAGGGTAGGGGGTTGCAGGAGGGGAGTTCGCTTGCCATCGAGCGAAACAATCTCTAACTGAGAACTCAGGTAATGCTCAAATAACGCCTCATCATGGGGATCTTCTAACAGGTTCGTGTAGGTGCGGGCCGGAGTTTTGCGGCCCAGGTTCTCCTGCACGATCGGTCCCTGGGGAATCCGGCTTTCATCCGGTGGCTTGCTGCGATCGGCGGGAACAACCTTGCAGAGAATCCCTTGATCCCCCGGTAGCCAATGGCAGGGATCTCCATAGGTGGCGTTCAGGATAGGTCCGGTCAATTGGCGCACGGAACGATCCCGCAGATCCGCCATCCATAACTCCAGGCCCGTTTCTTGGGTCAAGGTGAAGGATAGACGGTTGCCATCGGATGACCAGCGAATAAAGTTGATGCGGGCATTCTGGGGCAGGGGCAGAGGTTGGGCAGCCCCGGAGGTGATGGCTTTTACCGCGAGACTGCGATAAGACGCTTGACGGGCGGGGGCATGGGTCCTGGGATTGATGCGAAACCCTGCTAGCGGAATTTCCGGCTCTGCCAGTTCCGCAATGGGGGGAAGCGGCGGTTGTTCAAGCTGCAACATCCACTGATGGTGGGGCGACAGCAACACAACCGGAGGGGGAGGGGTTTCCAGAATGCGATCGATCGGGGGGGGAGGAGATTTCCAGTTTTCTTGAGCCGAAGCGGGAAAAATCATGGACAGGGACCAGAAGACAGCAACAGTAAGCCCAAACAGACGGAACAAGCGACGAAACCGCCGACTCATAACTCATGCTCCTCGCTGCAAGGATACAGCTTCTTTACAGGGTAACAGGCTGATTTCCTTTCGGGTGAGGTGGCAGGTATCAAATCAGGATTCACACACTTTTTGAGCTGAGTAGAGAAAATCTTTGAATTTCGTTCACCTTCTCACCCCGTTGGGTGATTCCATCTGCTCCATCTGTATGAAGCGCCACATCCTCGGGGTTTTTAAGATGGGAGTATCACCGAAGAAATACAAACCTTGAGGGTCTTGGGATGGAAGGGGAGGACAACCATGCTGGAAAGACTTATTCTGGCAATAGGCATCACACTTCTATTACACCTGAGCGCTGGTGTGAATTTCGATCGCCCATCCCTATTCCGCTCTGGAATGGATATTCACCTTTAATCCCATGCTATCCCTGGATATGATTCCTGATCTGGATTTTAGAAACGCTCTGCGAGACTGTTGCCGGGATGAAGCAGCCTTTGAGCGTCTTCAATATCTTCTCTCTGAACAACTCCTTTCTCTGCCAATGGAAAGGGGATCTGAGTCAGAGTCTTTGAGAATTCAGCCAGAGGGGGAGGAACCAGAACCAACCTTATCCTCCGCTGACCTGGAACAACAGATTGCTGAGTATCGCCTCCAAATTCAGCAAAAGAATCTGGAACTACAGGAACTCAAACGTCTGAAGGAAGTGGCGTTAAATATGATTGCCCACGACTTGAAGACTTTTGTAGTGGGAACGGCGATGGTTTCCAGGCAATTGCTGGAACAATCGGGGGAGATGGTTTCCATGCCCCGATCGAAGGTGGAGCGAATCTTACAGGCGAGCGATCGGCAGTTAGGCATGGTGGATTCCCTTCTGGAAACCTACCTCACTGAAGAACAGGGCGTGATTCTGCATGCAGAGATGGTGTGTTTCAATTCCCTGATGGAAACGATTTTGCAAGATGCAGAGCCACTTCTAAAGCAAAATCAAACCCAGATTATTAATCAACTTCCGGCAAATTTGCCGCGAGTTATGGCGGACCCCTGCCAGATCTATCACATGGTTGATCATTTGTTATTGATGATCACCCAGCACAATCCTCCCGGATTAAGTCTGACCCTGAGTGCAACTGTTGAGGATTGTATGTTGCGTTGCACCCTTCAAGATAATGGGTTGGGTATGAGTCAGGTGGAATGCAATCGGTTATTTGAGTTGCATGTTCGTAATCCCCAGGCCCGTTGTTCAACCGGAATTGGGGTGAAATTGTATTTGTGCAAGCAAATTATTGCAGCGCACGGAGGGCAGATCGGGGCGATTAGCTCCCCCCAACAAGGGGCAACGTTTTGGTTTACGTTACCCCTGGTGTGTGAGATTTGAAGGCAGGAGGCAGAGGGCAGAGGGCAGAAGGGGAATTGACGATCGATCCTGTCAGTTCTTGGGAGATTGGGGTTGGGATTTTTTCCCTAATAACCGATCGCGTAGCTGTTTGATCTGATCCCGATATTTGGCGGCTTCCTCAAATTCCAGGTTTTTGGCAGCCTCTTTCATCCGGGCTTCCAATTGGGTAATCAGTTCGGGGATATCCTCTAAGGGCAGATCGTCCGCCTGGTTGTAGGCAGTCTCCAATTCCTGGGAATTCAAACGGCGCGAAACTTCGAGAAAGGCCAGGATGGAATTGCTCTGGCGTTTGACGATCGACTGAGGAATAATTCCGTGTTTCTCGTTGTACTGCTTCTGGATCGCCCGCCTTCGTTCTGTCTCCTCGATCGCCTTTGCCATACTGTCCGTCAGGTTGTCAGCATAGAGAATGGCCTGTCCCCGAACGTGGCGGGCCGCCCGTCCGATCGTCTGGATCAGGGATCGCTCCGCCCGGAGAAAGCCTTCCTTGTCCGCGTCCAAAATGGCAACCAGGGAGACTTCCGGCAGGTCTAACCCTTCCCGCAAGAGGTTCACCCCGACCAGCACATCAAAAATACCCTGGCGCAGGTCTTGCAGAATCTCAATTCGTTCAATGGAGTGAATCTCTGAGTGCAAATAGCGCACCCGAATGCCCCGTTCCTGCATGTACTCTGTCAGGTCTTCCGCCATGCGTTTGGTCAGGGTGGTCACGAGCACTCGTTCATCCCGCTCGACCCGATCGCGAATTTCTCCATAGAGATCGTCAATCTGCCCTTTCGTGGGTCGCACAAACACTTCCGGGTCCAGCACTCCCGTTGGGCGGATCACCTGCTCCACCACCTTATCCTCCGAGATTTCCAGTTCCCAATCCCCCGGAGTGGCGGATACAAAGATGCACTGAGTTACCTTGTTCCAGAATTCCTCGGCCTTCAAGGGCCGATTATCCGCCGCACTGGGTAAGCGGAACCCATGCTCGATCAACACCTGCTTACGGGATTGATCCCCGTTATACATCCCGCGAATTTGGGGGATCGTGACATGGGACTCATCCACTACTAACAACCAATCTCCCTGAAAGTAGTCGATCAGGCACTCCGGAGGTGCACCTGCCGTCCGCCCCGCCAGGTGACGGGAGTAGTTTTCCACACCATTGCAGTAACCCACTTCACGCAACATTTCCAGATCGTAGCGAGTGCGTTGCTCCAGACGCTGCGCCTCCAACAGTTTGTTCGCCTTTTCCAGTTGTTCGAGACGATCTTTTAGCTCCTGCTCGATCGCCTGACAGGCTTCTTGTAACCGATCCTCCGGGGTGACGAAGTGGCGGGCAGGGTAGATGTTCAGGGATTCCACACTTTGCAGAGTTTCCCCCGTGACCGGATCGATGTAGCGAATTGCGTCAATCTCATCCCCAAAGAATTCCACACGAATAATTCGGTCCTCATAGGCGGGACCAATTTCCAACACATCCCCTTTCACCCGGAAACGGCCCCGTCCCAGATCCAGGTCATTGCGGTTATACTGCACAGAGGCCAAATCCCGGAGTATTTGCCGCTGATCGGTTTCCATTCCGACTCGCAACGGAATGGACGCATTCAGATATTCCTGGGGAATCCCCAGACCGTAGATGCAACTGATAGAAGCTACCACAATCACATCCTTGCGCTCGAACAGGTTGCGGGTGGCAGAGTGACGGAGCATATCAATTTCTTCGTTGATGGAAGCCGTTTTCTCGATATAGGTATCCGTCACGGGCATGTAAGCTTCCGGCTGGTAGTAATCGTAATAACTGATGAAATACTCCACTGCGTTGTGAGGAAAAAACTCCCGCAACTCGTTACAGAGTTGGGCCGCCAGAGTTTTGTTATGAGCGAGAACCAGCGTAGGCTTCCCGACCTGATCGATCACGCGGGCAATGGTGTGAGTTTTCCCCGTCCCTGTTGCGCCCAGTAAGGTTTGAAACTGATGTCCGGCCCGGAGTCCTTCAGTTAGCTTGACAATCGCCTTCGGTTGGTCACCCATTGGCTCAAAGGGAGCTTGAATCCGAAATTCCGCCATGAATTTTCTCAGAGCGCTGCCCTGCGATCCTAGCGCAAGGGTTCCGGGCTTGAGGTTGCCTGGGGTACCAGAATAGATGATCTGAAATTCGCATTTTTTGTATAGACCGCTCTGGGTTTCAACTGGAAATCACTACAATGGGATGTTCTATATTGCTCCACCTCCGATAGCTGCGATGCGAATCCTGATTGTGGAAGATGATGAGTTCACGAACCGGGTGCTGACCGATATTCTGGCAGGCCAAAATTATGCGATCGAGTCCGCCAGGGATGGACGCACCGGATGGGACCTGGTAAAAACCTTCACCTATGACCTCATCCTGCTGGATGTGGTGTTACCGGGACTGGATGGCATTAGCTTTTGCCGCCAACTCCGATCGGACGGGCAGCAGGTTCCAGTTCTGTTGCTGACCGGACGGGATAGTAGTCACGATAAGGCGATCGGGCTAGATGCCGGAGCCGATGATTATGTGGTAAAGCCCTTTGACCCAGAGGAATTGGTGGCCCGGATTCGTGCCCTGTTGCGGCGCAGTAACCAGACTGCAATGCCGATTCTGGAATGGGGCCGACTCCGGCTTGATCCCAGTAGTTGTGAAGCTTTTTTTGATGACACCCTTCTGCCCCTGACTCCCAAAGAATATGCCCTGCTGGAGTTATTTCTCCGCAACAGTCACCGCGTTTTTAGCTGTGGCATGATTCTGGAGCATCTCTGGTCGTTTCAAGAAACACCGGGGGAGGAAGCGGTGCGAACCCATATCAAAGGGTTGCGGCAGAAACTCAAAGCTGTGAGTGCCCCGCCCGATTTAATTGAGAATGTTTATGGAATTGGTTATCGCCTAAAATCGTTATCTAACAAGGCAGAAAAGGTTGATAAAACTGGGACGAAAGAACCAACGGCCCCGAAAGGAGAGCCAAACTCTTCGGTACAGCAACAAACTTTAGCGGCGATCGCGGGGGTGTGGGATCGATTTAAGGACCGCATTTTCGCCCAGGTTGATGGGCTGGAGCAAGCGGCAGCAACTTTGAACACGGGGCGATTGCTCTCTTCTGAACTATACCAACAGGCGGAACAGGATGCCCACACTCTGGCGGGTTCCCTCGCTACTTTCGGCTTCCCCGAAGGGTCCAAAATAGCCCGCAAAATTGAACAAATGCTCCGGGATCACGCTCCGCTGGGACCAGAGGAAGGAAAGCAGTTGGGGAAAGCGGTGAAAGCGCTGCGCCAAACCTTAGAGCCTGTAACGCCCGAATCTCCTGTTCCTTTTTTGGAGGAAGTCAACGGGGATGAGCAACTCTGGTTGCTGATTGTCGATGGCGATCGTTCCCTTGTCGATCCCCTGATCCAGGAGGCCGAAGCCTGGGGTTTGAGAACCAGCCTTGCGACTACCCTCACCGAAGCGCGGGAGATCCTCACTCAGCACCGTCCTGACGGAGTATTACTCGATCCCACAACGCCTCAAACCTCCACACACTCTGCCTCTGCCTCCGCAGGGCTGGCTTTTCTGGCAGAACTTAGTCAACGGGTTCCCCCCCTGCCCGTCCTGGTGTTCACGACTCAAGATCGATTGGTCGATCGCCTGGAGGTGGCCCGTCGCGGAGGCCGAGCCTTTCTGCACAAACCCCTGCCCCCTGCCCAGATTATGGAAACGGTATGCCAATCCCTCAAGCGCAGCGCTCCCCAATCCGTGCGGGTAATGGTGGTGGATGATGACCCCAAAATTCTGGCAACGTTGCGGCACCTGCTGGCTCCCTGGGGCTTGCGAGTGACGACCCTGGATGATCCCCGTCGTTTCTGGGAGGTGCTGGAGGTGGCTCGTCCCGATCTGCTGATCCTGGATATCAAGATGCCCCATGTAACTGGCATTGAGTTATGTCAGGTCGTTCGCAATGACACCCGCTGGGCTGAATTGCCTGTTCTGTTCCTCACGGCCCATACCGATGCCGCGATCGTCAATCAGGTTTTTGCCGTCAATGGGGACGACTTCATTACCAAGCCGATCGCAGGGCCGGAATTAGTGGCCCGGATTCTGAACCGAGTAGAACGCATCCAACTCCTGCGCCGATTGGCTGACACCGATCCTTTAACGGGTGTATTGAACCGCACCAAATCGACTCAACTGTTAGAAGAATTTCTGAGCCGATCCCAGGAGCAGCAGCAACCCTGTTGTTTTGGAATTCTGACGGTCCATCGGTTGCGGGAAATCAACAAAGCGCACGGTCATATCCTGGGGGATGCGGTATTGCATCGGGCGGGGCAGGTACTCCAGCGATCGTTTCGGGGGGAAGATGTGATTGCCCGCTGGGGGGGCGAAGAGTTTATCATCGGCATGTACGGAATGAATCGGAGAGAAGGAGCGGAGCGACTGAAACAGGTTCTTCAAACCCTTCATCAAGAGAAGTTTTCACCCATTCCCCATGACGCATACTCCCCCGTTCAAGTCACCTTTAGCGCTGGAGTTGCTGAGTATCCTGAAGATGGTATAACCCTGCAAACGCTTTATTGTTCTGCCGACAATTTTTTGCACGAGGGGCAGGGGGTGAGAGGATGAGGAGATCAGAAGAAAGGA